>SFDT01000020.1 GCA_004558115.1 Clostridiales bacterium
AAAAGTCAGTCATTTCAATGGTTTGCGGCACATTTGAAATGGTATTCATACCGTTAGACGTACAAGTACCTAAATCTCGCATGTCTACCAATTCCATCATGCCCGCAGGCATGAATGCAGTATACCACATTCTCCGCCCTTGAACAATAGAAAATTCTGCGTTACAATGTAGGTCCGAAGAACAAAGAAGCGAGGTTTCTTTTTATGACGACTCCCTGTGTTGCCGCCATTCATGATATGTCCGGCTTCGGCCGCTGCTCACTGACGGTGGCCATTCCCGTGCTCTCCGCCATGGGCGTCCAATGCTGCCCCCTGCCCACCGCGTTCCTCTCCACTCATACCGGCGGGTTTGAAAATTTCACCTTTCTGGACATGACGGACGAGATGCCCAAGGTCGCCGCCCACTGGAAGTCCCTGGGTCTCCGGTTCCGGGCTGTTTACAGCGGCTTTCTGGGCAGCGAACGGCAGATCGGCATCGTGGCGGATTTCATCCGGGACTTCCGCACGCCGGAGTGCGCCGTGGTGGTGGACCCGGTCATGGGCGACCACGGCGAAGTGTACCAGACCTACACCCCGGCCATGTGCGCCGGCATGGCCCGCCTTGCGGAGCAGGCGGACGTCATCACCCCCAACCTGACGGAGGCCGCTCTGCTGCTGGGCATTCCCTACGGCGACCTGCCTGCCGGGGAGGGCGGCTGCCGGGAGATCGTGGAGCGGCTGAGCCTGGAGGGCCGCCGCTCCGTGGTGCTCACCGGCGCGTCCACCGCTGCCCATCTCACCGGCGCCATGTGCTTTGACGCCGCCACCGGCCGCACGGAGGCCGTGCAGACCCGCCGGGTGGAGCGGGAGTTCCACGGCACCGGCGACGTGTTTGCCAGCGTCCTCACCGGCGCTCTGGTCCACGGCCATTCCCTGACGGAGGCCGCCGGACAGGCTGTGGAGTTCATCCGCGCCTGCGCGGAGCGGACCGCCGCCGAGGACCTCCCCCTGCGGGAGGGCGTGGACTTTGAGCCGCTGCTGGGCCTTTTGACTGGGGGACATCCATGAGCACCTCCATGCCCTCCCTGCGCCGCGTCAATGTGCTCTACACCCTGGTGCAGCTGACCTACTGGGCCGCCTTCGCCGCCTTTTCCGGCTACCAGACCGCCCTGCTGCTGGGCCGGGGCTTTTCCAGCGGCGACGCCGGCGTGTTCGCCGCCATCCGGTGTCTGGCCGGCATCATCGCCCAGCCGCTGCTGGGCGGGTGGGCGGACCGGCACCCGCAAGTGCCCCTGAAGCGCATTCTCTGCGTCTGTCTGGGTCTGGGGCTGGCGGTGAACGCGGTGTTTTACTGCACCCGCCCCGGCTTCTGGGGCAGCGCCCTCATTTTCCTGGCGCTGGGGGTGCTGGACCTGAACATCTATCCCCTGCTGGACTCCATGGCGGTGCAGTTCATCAACGCCGGCCTG
Organism: Clostridiales bacterium; assembly: GCA_004558115.1. Classification (GTDB taxonomy): domain Bacteria; phylum Bacillota; class Clostridia; order Oscillospirales; family Oscillospiraceae; genus Oscillibacter. Next base: position 1,449 of record SFDT01000020.1, read on the forward strand.
GATGTCAATTACAGCCTGGGCCGGGGCCTGGGGTCCCTTTCCTACGCGGTCGCCTGTGTGTTCCTGGGCCGCCAGTCCGCCGCCTTCGGCACGGAGTCGGTGCTGCTGACCCACATAGGCCTGCTGGTGCTGTTGATGGTCATCATCACCGTTTACCCCACCTTCCCGGCGGAGGCCCTGCCGCCCCGGGGACAAAGCGTCCGGTCCCACTCCATCTCCCAGATCCTCCGGGGCAATCCCTCCTTCTCCCTGATGCTGGCGGCGGTGTTCTGCGGCATGACCGCTGTGATGCCCATCGTCAGCTTCATGGTGAACATCGTCACGGACCGGGGCGGCGACACCTCCCACCTGGGGCTGGCCCTGTTCCTCATGGGCGCCTCGGAGCTGCCTGCCGCGCTGCTGTTCCCCCACCTGTGGCGCCGCCTGGGCAGCCGGGGCATGATGGTAGTGTCCGTGGCGTTCATGGCGGTGAAGCCGCTGCTGTTTTTGCTGGCGCCGTCTTTGGTGTGGGTGCTGCTGGTCCAGCCTATCCAGATGCTGGGCTACGGCCTCTTTACCCCCGCTTCCGTCTACTATGCCAATGAAAACGTCTCCCCCGCCGACCGGGTCCGGGGCCAGGCCATCATGATGATGGCCTCCAACGGCCTGGGCGGCATGGTGGGCAATCTTATCGCGGGCTTTGCCATCGACCTGGGCGGCGTCAACGCCATGCTGGTCCTGTGCACCGCCATCGGCGCCCTTGGCCTGCTGCTGGCCCTGATCGCCGTCCGCCTCTCCCGGAAGCAGGCTTGACCCCAGTGTTTGTTTTGCGGCCTCTGGCCGTATGATAAGGAGGTTTTTCATTCATGAAAGTGCTTTTGCTCAATGGCAGCCCCCACGCGGACGGCTGTACCGCCGCCGCTTTGCGGGAGGTGGCCTCCACCCTGGAGTGCGAGGGTGTGGAGACAGAGATCCTCCACGTGGTGGGCCAGCCCATCCGGGGCTGCACCGCCTGCCGCCGGTGTAAGGAAACTCCCGGCCGCTGCGTGTTTGACGACGACCTGGTGAACCGGGTGCTGGAGAAGATGGAGCACGCCGACGGCCTGGTCATCGGCTCGCCGGTGTATTACGCCTCCGCCAACGGTGCCCTCATCTCTCTGCTGGACCGGGTGTTCTACGCCGGCAGCTGCTTCCGCTGCAAGCCCGCCTGCGTGGTCTGCTCCGCCCGCCGGGGCGGCGCCACCGCCACTTACGACCAGCTGAACAAATACCTGGGCATCAGCGGCATGATCCAGGTGCCCTCCTGCTACTGGAACATGGTCCACGGTATGAACAAGGAGGAAGTGGTCCGGGACGGCGAGGGCATGCGGAACATGCGGGAGCTGGGCCGGAACATGGCCTGGCTGCTTCGGGTTCTGGAGGCAGCCGGGAAGACCATCCCCCTGCCGGAGCCGGAGCCTCCCGTCCGCACCAATTTCATCCGATAAAAAAACAGGGCGCATCCTTTCGGATGCGCCCGGCTGTTTTCCTGTCAGCGGTCGGAATGGTTCCAGGAGGGGGAGGCGTTGTAGGGCTTGTAAGTAGAGGTCAGGACCTTTTCAAACACCCGGGCCTCCGGGTCTTCGATGCGCCGGAGGATCTGCTCTCCCGCGGCCAGACCCAGCTCCTCCACCGGCTGGATGATGGAATCCATCTGGTTTTCATACAGCTGGTAAATGCCGGAATCATAGTCCACAAAGCTCACCAGGTCGATGTCCTGGCCCAGGCGGATGCCCCGCTTGTGAAGGTGGATGATGGTCTCGCCGCCCATAAGGCCCTGGCAGACGATGATGGCATCGCACTTTTGCTGCAGCAGCTCGTTCAGGCAGGTGTGGGCGCTGTCCTCCATGGAGTTGCCGTAACGGATGAGGGATTCATCCTCCGGCAGGCCGCAGTCGGCGATGGCCTGCTGGTAGGCGGAGACCCGCTCCCTGGTGGTGGACAGGCGGGGCAGGCCGCCGATGATGCCGATGCGCTTGGCGCCCTTGCCGGCCAGCCGGCAGACGCTGCGGTAAATGGGGCGGAAGTTGGACACGCAGATGGAGGAGTACTTTTTCACATCAAAGGTCCGGTCCACCAGCACCACCGGAAAGCCGGCGGGAATGAGGGAATCGAACCGCTGGAAATCATCCATGGTGCTGGCGATGAGCAGCCCATCCACCAAACCAGCGGACAGCAGGCGGATGTTGTTCTCCTCCCGGTCCATGTCCTCCTTGGTGTTGGCGATGATGAGGTGATAGCCATGGGCCGCCAGGCAGGTCTCCACAGACTCGATCATGGTGGCGAAAAATTTATTGGCGATATCGGGCACGATAAAGCCCACGGTCTTTTTCTTGCCGGTGCGGAAGCTGCGGGCGGAGGCATCCGGCGTATAGCCCAGCTCCGAGATAGCCCGGTACACCTTTTCCTTTGTCTCGCTGGAAACATAGCGGGTATTGTTGATGGTGTGGGACACCGTGGCGGTGGAGACTCCCGCCAGCTTGGCCACGTCACTGATCGTCACTTTCATTGGCTTTTCCCCTTGCGTAATCGGTTTTCGCCTTACGTAATCCATTTTCCTTTCAGTATAAGGCCACCTTTCTCATTCGTCAAGCACTTTTCCCCATATTTCGCCGCTACTTTGTCTAAAAGCACGTTTTTCTTATCAAAAATTACAATTTAAAAAACAGATTGTTATTCGAAATGACAGTTGCCAAAAACGGTTCTGTGTGATAGTATACTCCTGTAAATCGATTAAGCAAAACGTTTGCGCAAACGTTTTGACGGCAGTTCTCTGTCCCGTCAAACTTGAAAGGAGTTTTTTGACTATGAAAGCCAAGATCGGTATCAATGGTTTCGGCCGTATCGGCCGCCTCGTTTTCCGCGCTGCCCTGACCCACGACGATGTGGAAGTCGTCGGCCTGAACGACCCCTTCATGAACCCCGAGTATATGGCCTATATGCTGAAGTACGACAGCGTTCACGGCAAGTTCCCCGGCGAGGTCTCCGCTGAGGACGGCGCTCTGGTGGTCAACGGCAAGAAGTATCCCGTGTTCACCGCCATGGACGTTAAGGACATTCCCTGGGCTTCTGTCGGCGCTGAGTATATCTGCGAGTGCACCGGCAAGCACCTGAGCAAGGACCTGTGCCAGGGCCACATCGACGCCGGCGCCAAGCACGTCATCATGGGCGCTCCCTCCAAGGACGACACCCCGATGTTCGTCATGGGCGTCAACAACGACAAGTACACCTCTGACATGACCTTCGTGTCCAACGCCTCCTGCACCACCAACTGCCTGGCTCCCATCGCCAAGGTCCTGAACGAGAAGTTCGGCATCGTCGAGGGTCTGATGACCACCGTGCACTCCGTCACCCCCACCCAGAAGCTGCTGGACGGCGCTTCCCTGAAGGATTGGCGCGGCGGCCGTGCTGCCACCGGCAACATCATCCCCTCCTCCACCGGCGCCGCCAAGGCCGTGGGCAAGGTCATCCCCGAGCTGAACGGCAAGCTGACCGGCATTTCCATGCGCGTCCCCACCCTGGACGTGTCTGTTGTGGACCTGACCGCCAAGCTGGCCAAGCCCGCCACCTATGAGGACATCTGCAACGCCATGAAGGAAGCCTCCGAGGGCGAGCTGAAGGGCGTTCTGGGCTTCACCGACGAGGACGTTGTCTCCTCTGACTTCCTGGGCGACACCCGTACTTCCATCTTCGACAAGAAGGCCGGTCTGTCCCTGACCGACACCTTCGTGAAGGTCGTGTCCTGGTACGACAACGAGTGCGGCTACTCCAACAAGATGGTGGAACTGATCGCCTATATGTGCTCCGTTGACAACAAGTGATCCACTCCACAGGATCGTTGTTTTACAGTGATGCATCCGCCCGGGCTTTGCCCGGGCGGATGCATTTTTATAAGCTGCCTATATACAGCTCAAATGGGCAGGCGAAGCCCGCCCATTTCAAGATGTTTGCTCCGCAAAAATACTTGCACGCCGCTTGTGCGGCGGCGCGGCCCTGCCGCGCGGACAATCCCGCTGGGAATTTCTCCCCAACATAACATTTCCCCCATCCGCGTCGTCGCAAAGTCCGCTTTGCTCCGCTTCCTCCCTTTCGGGGAAAGCTCCGCCCGCTCCCTTGCTCCTCCTTTTCCCGCCGTGACCGCTCCACTGGGTCCCGGTGGGAATGTTACACTGCGCCCTATCGGACGATCCTGTTGAAATTTTCCCCCAACATAACATTTCCCCCCATCCACTCCAACGGTGAATGGGGGGCTTACTCATTGATTGGATTGTCCAATGGTCGGCACCTCGTACTTTCTTAGATTCCGTTCGATGCTGGGGGAAAAGTGGGAACTCAAGGGTTTCGCCAATCCTTAAAACATTGGGTACACGCAGTCAACTGCTCTGGTCACTGCCAAAACTTGCTCGTGTGGCTCATCATAGTGAGGAATGTTTCGTCTTTGGGTTCGCCGGAGTTCACTGTTTTGAGGAATTCCTCATTGCCGAACGGTTCAGGTTCTCTGGAATCTCTGAGCTTGCTAGCCCATGGGACTCACTCCTTTCCTGTGTCTATAATATACAATAGTTACACACATTTGTCAACTATCTTTATTCATTTTTTACAATTTGCACAACGTAAATCGTTTTCCGCTCTCCATTATGCACAATTGTCTTTATATGGCGCACAGTTCACTTTGGAAGCGTTCCAGAGAAAACGTTTCCCTCTGCCAGAAGGCCTCCAGCAGCCGCTCCAGATTTTCCTCGCTGTGCTCGATCTCGCAGCTGAACCGCCGCAGCGCCTCGGAAAGGCCGCACACCGCCGCCAGACGCTCCACCGTCAGCACTGCCAGTACGCAAAACTCCGCCCGCCCCAGCACATCGCCGTCATTGACAGACTTCAGGATGTAGCGGAACAAAAAGTAGACCGCGGTCCGCTCCAGCAGCGTTTCCTCCACCGCCGCCGCTTCCGCTGTTTCCGCCCGCTTCAGCAATCCCGGCCAGTCCGGCTCCAGGGCCTCCAACTCCAAAAGCGCCGAAAGGGCTTCCGGGAACAGCCCCGGCCCGGGGACAGCCCCGGTGCTATTTCCCGGCTGCCAGCCGCCGACGAGGCCCGGCAGGCCTTCCTCCCGCTCCGCCTCCAGGCACAGCTGCACAGCGGATGCCAGGTCCAGCACCTCCCACAGCCGCCGCTTCAGGGGACGGCTGCGGTCCTCTGCCAGGGCCAGCATCCGCTGCCGCAGGGGCAGCAGCCAGGAAAGCCACGGGTCTCCCGGCTCCCCAGGCACGCCGTCCTCCCGCTCCCGGAAGGTCAGCATCTCCCGGCTCCCCAGCAGCAGGGCATTGGCTGCCGGACAGCTGGCGGACAGGGTGATCTCCCGGAAGGGGCCGTAGTCCTCCACGAACCGGGGATGCTCCCGGCAGGTAATGCTGGTGGCCTCCTCCCCCAGCTTCCGGTGGATCTCGCAGAGACCCTCCCCGTCCAGAAACGGGCACCGGCCGCCGTCCAGGGGAAAGCAGGCGTCCCCATCCTCATCGTACCGCAAAGCAGCGCGCAGCTTCTCTCCCAGCGGGCCGGACAGCTCCTGATAACGTTGGGCGGTCTCCTCGTCGATGACCACCTCCCACTTGGCGCAGCAGGTGTGGGGGCACGCCCCCGCCAAACAGCGAAACTGTTCAAAATAATCCGGCACCCGCAGCAGCATGGCGTTCCCTCCCGATCAGCAGCAATTTTTTTCACCGCACTGTCCTTTTTGTCGAAAAAGCAACAGACATTTCAGAGATATTGTAAGATAATTTCTTTATCAACACAAGCCCCGTGTTTGAAACGGAAAAAAGGAGAAATACTATGCTACGTCGGATCATTGAGATCGATCAGAAAAAATGCAACGGCTGCGGCGCCTGCGCCGCGGCCTGCCACGAAGGCGCCATCGCCATGCGGGACGGCAAGGCCGTTCTGCTGCGGGACGATTATTGCGACGGGCTGGGCGACTGCCTGCCCACCTGCCCCACCGGGGCCATCACTTTTGTGGAGCGGGAGGCGGCGCCTTATGACGAAGCCGCCGTTCTGGCGAAAAAGGCCGCGAAGCTCCGGGGCTCCGCGCCGGTGACCCGCTCCGGCTGCGCCGGCAGCGCCATCCAGACCCTGCGGCCTTCGGCCGGCGCACCGGCTCCAGCGGAGGAGGGCCCTGTGTCCTGCCTTGGACAGTGGCCGGTGCAGCTGAAGCTGGTCCCCGTGGAGGCGCCGTTTTTTGACGGTGCCCGGCTGCTGGTGGCGGCGGACTGCGTCGCCTATGCCCGGGCGGATTTCCACCGGCGGTTCATGGCGGGCCGCGTCACCGTCATCGGCTGTCCCAAGCTGGACGAGGGCGATTACACGGAAAAGCTGACGGAGATCCTTCGCCGCAACGATATCCGGGAGGTCACCATCGTTCGCATGGAGGTGCCCTGCTGCGGCGGTATCCAGCGGGCGGCGGAGACCGCGCTGCGGCAAAGCGGAAAGTTCATCCCCTGGCAGGTGGTGACACTGGGCCGGGATGGAAATATCATCGAGTGAATCGGAGGAAATCTCATGAACGCCACTGTCAACGAAACTTGTATCGGCTGCGGCCTGTGCGCCGGCACCTGCCCGGAGGTCTTTTCCATGGGGGATGACGGCTTTGCTCACGGCGGCGACGTGCCGGAGGAGCTGCTGGACCAGGCCCAGGAGGCCCGGGACGGCTGTCCTGTCAGCGCCATCAGCATTGAGGAATGAAGCAAAAAACAGTGCCCGCGCCAAATGGCGCGGGCACGCTTTTTTATATTTCCGCCTGGCAACGCTTTTCGCCGTACATCCGCCGGTCCGCCTGGTCCAGCATGGCGGAAAGGCAGGCCTGGTCCGGCGTGAAGTGGTCCGTATAGGCATAGCCGAAATCCGCGGACACCACCGCCGTAACAGCGGTCCGAAGCTCCTCGATCTTCCGCAGGACGATGTCCTCGCCGCAGTCCGTCAGAATGACCACGAATTCGTCGCCGCCAAAGCGGATCACGGAATCCTGACTGCGCACATGGGCTTGCAGCACATCCGCCACCTGGGAGAGCATTTTGTCTCCCGCCAAATGACCCAGGGTGTCATTGACAGCCTTGAACTGCCGCAGGTCCAGCAAAATAAGCCCGATGCGGGAAGACAGCCGGTCCCTTCCCCGGTGGAGGAAGGTGAACTCATTGAGATAGCGGCGGTTGAAGGCCCGGGTCAGATCGTCCCGGTACAGCTTTTCCTGGATCTCCTCCAACCGCTCCAGCATGTTCTTGCCGTCCTCCTGGGGCTCCAGCAGCAGCTGATTGGACACGTGGCTGACGATCTCCATCACCACCTCCAGCTGCTCCCCGCCCGCGAAGAGCGTCAGCGGCTGGGAGACCACGTAAAACACGTTTTCCCGGATGAACTCATACTTGGTCCGCTGGCAGCTGCCGGCCGCGGCCTGCATACTGGTGCAGTTGAAGCAGCGGCACTCCCGGTTCCACACGTGGAAGCAGGTGTAGGGTTCCCGGCGGAGAGAGCCGTCCTCCTCCAGCGTCACCACCGCCGTGTCCGTGGGATCCACCAGACGGACCACATCGAAAAGCGGCGTCAGGCAGCGAAGGGTCTCCCGCATCGTGTCCACTGTATAGCAGCATTTGGCTCCCATGTACAGTACCTCCCACCGTTTCCGGAAATCTCTGGAATTTGCATGTGTTGTTTAATTATACGCCCTTTTCCTAAAAAGGCAAGCAAATTCCAGAGATTTCCGTTTTTCGGTCAGGTATTGTCCCGGCTGATGGGTTCCCGCAGCAAAAGACGCCGCAGCGCCTTGCCGTTGAAGGGGATGAGGGGATAGAGATACCCCTTCCCCACGGCGGGCTTCGTGGTGGCCAGCAGCGCCAGAATGCCCACGACTCCCAAAACGAAGCCCCACACGTCAAAGGCCGCCGTCACCAGCAGCAGCACCAGCCGCAGCAGCTTGAAGGCGTAGCCCATCTCATAGCTGGGCTGGGCAAAGCCCGCCACGGACACGAAGGCCATATACACCAGCACCTCCGGTCCCAGCCACCCGGCCTGAACGGCGAAATCGCCCAAAATGAGCGCCCCCAGCATGGAAAAGGAGTTGGACAGGGAGTCCGGCGTGTTCAGGGACGCCAGCTTCAAAACGTCGATGAGGAACTCCACTACCAACAGCTGCCACAAAAGCGGCAGCGACGCCGGCTCCGGGGAGGACAAAAAGTCCAGCCAACCCGGCAGCCGCCCCGGCTCGCAGACCATCAGGTACCAGGCGGGGGTGATGAGCAGAGAGATGAGGAACACGATGATGCGCAGCAGGCGCAGGTAGGAGCCGATGAGAGGCGGGAAGTAAAATTCGTTGGCCTCCTGGGTGAAGTCAAAAAAGGTGGTGGGCAGCAGCATGACCGACGGGGAGGTGTCCACCATCACCACGATGCTGCCCTCCATCACCGAGGCGGCGGCGGTATCCGGCCGCTCCGTGTAGCGGACCTTGGGAAAGGGGTTATACCACTGCTTGGGGCGGATGGCCTCCGCCACGCTCTCCTGGCTCATGGTGAGGGACTTTGCCTCAATGGCCGTCAGCTTTTCCCGCAGCTCCGCCAGCAGTTCCCGGTCCACCTTGTCGTCCAGATAGCACAGCACGATGTCCGTGTGGGACCGGGTGCCCGCCTTCAGCCCCTCCATGGTCAGATGTGGATCCCGGATGCGGCGGCGCAGCAGGGCCATGTTGGGCACCACCGCCTCAATGAAGCCGTCGTGGGCTCCCCGGAGCACCTTGCCGTCCGGCGGCTCCTGGACGCTGCGGCCGGGATACTCCTTGCAGTCGATGAGGGCCGCCCCCCGGACGCCCTCCACCAGCAGCAGCGTCTTTCCCAGCAGCACGGAGGTGACGATGTCCTCCCGGTCAGCGGAGGCGTTGGCCTCCATGAAGGTGACGAAGCGGTCAATGAAGGCCTGCATCTCCGTCAGGCCCTCCACCTCCGCCGGCGCCAGCCCCAGCCAGAAGGAGCCCATCCGCTCCAGCACCGCGTCGCCGCCGAAGCCGTCGATGACCCAGATCCGGGCCCGGCGGCCGCCGATGCGCAGGTCCCGGCTCACCAGGTCGCAGCTGCGGCCCACTCCCAGCGTCTCATCGAACCAGCGGACATTGTCCTGATACTTTTCTGCGATCTCTTCCATATACGACCTCCATATCTGGGGGTAGTATGCGCGGAAGCTCCCGGCCCTATGCGAAAGGCTCTCTATTTCAAATACACTTTGGAATATTCAGTGTAAAAAATACAGTTTGTTTCAGAAAAAGGACCGGACGCTTTCGCGTCCGGTCTTTCAAACCTTTGGAAATTCCACGGTAAAGGTGCTGCCCACGCCCACCTGGCTCTCCAGGCTGAGCTTCGCCCCCAGGTAGGCGGCGCCGTGCTTCACGATGGAGAGGCCTAAGCCGGTGCCGGTGCCGGAATGGCTCTTGTCCAGGCGGTAAAACCGCTCAAACACCCGCTCCCGGGCCTCCGGCGGGATGCCGATGCCGGTATCCGCCACCGCCACCCGGGCGCCCCGGTCCGTCTCCTCCACGGTGACGGTGACGGAGCCGCCGGGGCGGTTGTAGGCCACGGCGTTGTCGCAGAGGTTATAGAGGATCTCCTCCAAAATCTGGGGCACGCCCCGGGCAAGGGCCTTGCCCCCCTCCAGGTGCAATGTGACCTGCTTTGTTTCCGCCGCCTGGCGCAGCTGGGCCAGCACATTTTCCGCCAGGGCGTGGAGCTCCACGGTCTCCCACTGGCCGCCGCTCTCTCCCTCGTCCAGGCGGGAGAGCTTGATGATGTCGTTCACCAGGCCGATGAGCCGCTGGGCCTCCCGGTGGATGTTCCCGGCGAAGTGGGGGATGTCCCCCGGCTGCACCAAGCCGTTTTCCAAAATCTCCGCCGTGCCCAGGATGGAGGTCAGGGGCGTTTTCAGCTCATGGGACACGTTGGCGGTGAACTCCCGCCGCAGCTGCTCCCGCTGCTCCTTCTCTGTCACATCCAGCACCACCAGCACCGCGCCGCCCACGGCGCCCTCCTGCTGGACAGGGCTGGCGATCACCTGGCGGCAGCTGCCCTCCCGCTCTAAAAGCTGCTCCGTCCGCTGGCCGGACAGGGCCCCTTCCACGCAGCGGCGGAAGCCCGCCTCCCGGTTCAGGGCATAGGCACTCTCTCCCGCCTGAGGCTTGTCCGCCCGCAGCAGGCGAAGGGCAGCGGTGTTGTAGGACAGCACCCGGGTCTCCCGGTCGATGACCAGCAGGCCCTCGCTCATATTCTCCGTAATGGCGCCGAATTCCTCCTGGCGCCGCTGGAGGTCCAGCATTTGGTGCTGTATCTGGCGGTTTTGGCTGCGGATGCGTCCCAGAAGCAGCGCCAGCTCCTCATAGGGGGGCTCTCCCTCCGGGTCCTCCAGGTCCATGGCGTTGATAGGCGCCACCAGCTGCCACGCCACCCGGCCGGACAGCCACAGGGCCAGCGCCAAAGCCGCCAGCAGCACAAAGGCCACCGGCTGCACCGCTTCCAGCACCAGCAGCCACACGGCGTCCTGGGTGTCCGACATCCGCAGCACGCTGCCGTCGGAAAGCCGCAGGGCGTAATACAGCGTTTTTTCCGCCAGCGTGTCGGAGTAGCGGGCGGAGCTGCCCTTTCCCGTCAGCAGAGCCTCCCGGATCTCCGCCCGGTCGGCGTGACTGGCCATGTTTGCCGGGTCCTCCCAGTTGTCAAAGAGCACTGTGCCGTCCGCCGCCACCCAGGTGACGCGGCTGTCCCGGGGCAGGTCCCCCGTCAGGTAGTCCATGCCCGCCTGCTCCACGCCCCGGGCGGTGTAGACGGTCTTTTGCCGCAGCTCCTCCAGGACCTGGTCCTGAAAATAGCCGTGGAGCACCCCCACGATGAGCACCAGGCTGGCCGCCAGCACCGCCAGGGACACGGCGGCCATGGAGCGAAAGATCTTCCTCGTCATCGTCAGACCGCTTCCCCGATCTTATAGCCGTAGCCCCGGACGGTCTCCACATAGGCCCCGGCCTCCCCCAGCTTTTGCCGCAGGGTCCGCACATGGACATCCACCGTGCGGCTCTCACCGGTGAAGGCGTAGCCCCACACCTGCTGGATGAGCTGCTCCCGGGACAGCACCTGCCCCCGGTTTTTCAGCAGCAGGCACAGCACCTCGAACTCCTTCTGGGTCAAAGCCACGCTCCGGCCGGACACCTCCACGGTGTGCCGCCCGGGGTCCACGGCCAGTACGCCGCAGCGGTAGACCGCTCCCTCTGTCTCCGTCCGCCGCAGCAGAGCCCGGATGCGGGAGAGCAGCTCCATCATGCCGAAGGGCTTGGCCAGGTAATCGTCGGCGCCGGCGTCCAGGCCGGTGACCTTGTCATATTCCGTGCCCTTGGCCGTCAGCATGATGATGGGCAGGCGGGCCGTCCGTCCGGCGGCGCGGAGTTTTTTCAGCACGGAGATGCCGTCCTCCTCCGGCAGCATGATGTCCAGCAGCGCCAGGTCCGGCACCGCCTCCTCCACAGCCTGCCAAAAAAGGGACGGCCGTGCAAAGCCCCGGGCCTCCATGCCCTGGCTGTTCAAGGTGTAGATCACCAGGTCCCGGATGCTGTCGTCATCTTCCAGTAAGTAGATCATAAAGGCCTCCTATGTGTTGGGGTCTTGACAGCCCCCTGGGCGGGAACGGCGTTCCCGCTCAGATGAGCTGCTGCTCGTTGATCATGAGCTTGAATTGCAGTCCCAGCTTCTCCGCCGCCTTCCGGCAGAGGATCATCCGCTGCATAAAGATCTCGAAATAGTCCATGATGGAGCCGTAGGCCGTGTCCACGGACAGCTTCAGCTTGATGAGGGTGTGCTCCTCGTTGATCTTCAGCTTCGACTTTCTCACCGAGTAGTTCACCCGGTCATGGATATCAAAAGACGCCATGTCCGTATTGCGGACACGGCTGCGGCGGACATCGGACTTGTCCGCCAGGATGAGGGCCGCCGCCACGGCGTTCACCGGCAAGCCGGTGCCCTCGTCGTGGTTGCCGATGGCCGTGACGATGGTGGCGATCTCCGCCGGGTCACAGTCCAGGTTGTCCAGGATGCGAAAGGCCATGACGGCGCCGGACTGGGAGTGGTCCACCCGGTTGACCAGGTTGCCGATATCGTGGAGGTATCCCGCGATCTTCACCAGTTCCACCGTCCGTGCCGGATACCCCAGGGTCTCCAAGATATACCCGGCGGTCTCCGCCACCTGGGTCACGTGGGCAAAGCTGTGCTCCGTGTAGCCCAGGGCGATGAGGGATTCGTCCGCCCGCTGGATATACGTGCGGATGGTCTCGTTGTTTTTTACATCTTCAAAGGTCAGCATGGTCCCGCTCCTTCCCCTTTTCACCGGGAAGGCGGCGCCTTCCCCATCTTCAGTCATCAGAGGGATGGATGCCCGTCAGGGAATACTCCACCCACTCCGCCACGTTGGTGGCGTGGTCGCCGATACGCTCCAGGTACTTGGCCACCATCAAAATGTCCAGCCCCACCTCACCGGCGGCGGCATCGGCGGCAATGAGGTCGATGAGCTCCCGCTTCACCTGCTCAAACAGGGCGTCCACCTGATCGTCGGCGGCCCGCACGGCCCGGGCCAGGGCCAGATCCCCCTTCACGAAGGAATCCACACTGTCCGTCACCATGGCGATGACCGCCCGGGCCATGTCGCCGATGTGGAGGCGGCTCAGTCCGTCCGTCAGGCGGATATAGCGGGTCAGCTCCGCGATGTCCGCCGCCTGGTCGCCGATGCGCTCCAGGTCGGAGATCATTTTCAGGGCCGCGGAGATCTCCCGCAGGTCCCGGGCCACCGGCTGCTGCTGCAAAAGCAGCTTCAGGCACAGGTTTTCCACTTCCCGCTCCCGCTGGTCGATGTCCTTTTCCGCCTCCTCGGCCACGTCCGCCAGGGCCGTGTCCCCTTTCAGCAGCGCCTCCGCCGCGGCGGAAATGGCGTCCTCGCAGGCGGCGCCCATCTGAATGAGCTCCACATGCAGCTTTTCCAGCTGCTCGTCAAATTTGTTCCGCATAACGCACCTCCTCAGCCAAACCGTCCGGTGATGTAATCTTCCGTGCGCTTGTCCTCCGGCGTGGAGAACAGCTGCTCCGTCCTGCCGAATTCCACCAGCTCTCCCAGCAGGAAGAAGGCGGTGTTATCGGAGACCCGGGCGGCCTGCTGCATATTGTGCGTCACCATAATGACAGTATACTTGCTTTTCAGCTCCACCGCAAGGTCTTCGATCTTGGATGTGGAAATTGGGTCCAGGGCGCTGGTGGACTCGTCCATCAGCAGCACCTCCGGCTCCACCGCCAGGGCCCGGGCGATGCACAGCCGCTGCTGCTGGCCGCCGGAGAGGCCCAGGGCGCTTTTCTTCAGCCGGTCCTTTACCTCGTCCCAGATGGCCGCCGCCCGCAGGGAGTTTTCCACGATCTCATCCAGCTTCACCCGGGAGCGGATACCGTGGGTCCGGGGGCCGTAGGCCACGTTGTCGTAAATGCTCATGGGGAAGGGATTTGCCTTCTGGAACACCATGCCCACCTGCTTGCGCAGCCACGTGGGGTCCACACCGTCATCGTAGATGTTCTGGCCCCGGTAGTTCACCTCCCCGGTGATGCGGACGGAGGGGATGAGGTCGTTCATGCGGTTCAGCGTCCGCAAAAAGGTGGATTTGCCGCAGCCGGAGGGACCGATGAAAGCGGTGATCTCATGGGCCGGAATGTCAATGCTGACATCGTGGAGGGCGTGGTTTTGCCCGTACCACAGGTTCAGGTCTTTTGCCTGCAAAATCGTATCCATAGCGTACTCCCGTTATTTTTTCAGTTTCTTGCCCGCGTAATTGGCGGCCATGTTGATGAGGAACGTCAGCATCATCAAAATCGCCGCGATGGCAAAGGCCACGCCGGTCTCGCCCCGCTCGTTGGCGTAGACATACAGGGCCACCGTCAGCGTGGCGGAGGAGGACTGGAGGGACTTGACAAAGCCATTGAGCACCAGGCCGAAGCCGGCGGTGAACAGCAGGGCCGCGCTTTCCCCCACGATGCGGCCCACCGCCAAAATGCAGCCGGTAACGATGCCATCCACGGCGCCGGGCAGCACCACGGTGCGGACCATGTGCCACTTGCCGGCACCCAGGCCCAGGGCTCCCTCCCGGTAGGCCTGGGGAACGGTCTTGAGGCTTTCCTGGGTGGTGCGGACGATGGTGGGCAGGATCATAATGACCAGGGTCAATCCGCCGGCCAGAATGCCCGGCGCCAGGCCCATCTTCTGCACGAAAAACAGCATACCCACCAGGCCGAAAATGATGGAGGGGATGCCCGTCAGGGTCTCGGTGGCAAATTCGATGAGCGCCACCACTTTACGGTTTGAGGCATACTCCGTCAAATAGATGGCAGCTCCCACGCCCAGAGGCAGAACGATCACCATAGCAACCACTATAATATATAAAGTATTTAATATATTGGGCAAAATGCCGATGGTATCCTTAATATAGCTGGTCTGGGTGGTCAGCAGCTCCCAGGTGATATTTCCCAGGCCCCGGTAGAAGATATAGCCGATGAGGAACACCAGCAGGGCGCAGGTGACCCCAGCGCACAGCCACAGCAGCGCCCGCAGCCCCTTGTCATAAAGCCTGCGGCGGGGAGAGAGTTTCTGGTCCACAGGTCAGTCCTCCTTCCGGTTCTTGATGAACACATTCAGCAGCACGTTGATGAGCATGATGAATAAAAACAGCACCAGGCCGATGGAGTACAGGGCGTTGCGCTGGAGGCTGCCATAGGCGGCGTAGGACATCTCCGAGGCGATGGCCGTGGTGAGGAAGCGGACAGAGGTGAACAGCCCCGGCATGTTGGCCACGTTTCCGGCCACCATGATGATGGCCATGGCCTCGCCGATGGCCCGGCCCACGCCCAGCACCACGGCGGTGGCCACACCGCTGCTGGCGGCGGGCAGGGACACCCGGAAATACGTTTCGATCTCCGTGGCGCCCAGGGCCAACGACGCCTCCTCATACTCCCGGGGCACCGCCCGCAGGGCCGTTTCCGACACGTTGATGATGGAGGGCAGGATCATAATGGCCAGCACCACGATGGCCGCCAGCAGGCAGGCACCGGAGCTGAGGCCGAAAGCCTTCCGGATGGCGGGCACCAGAACGATCATGCCCACCAGGCCGTACACCACGGAAGGGATGCCCGCCAGCAGCTCCACGGCGGTCTTGATGACCCGGGCGGCCCGGGGCGGCGCCACCTTTGCCAGGAATATGGCCGTCATGAGGCCGATGGGCACGCCGATGAGCACCGCTCCGGCGGTGCCGTAAACAGAGGTGAGGATAAAGGGCAGGATGCCGTAAGAGGGTTCCACCGTGGTGGCTGTGGGGGCCCAGGTCTTGCCAAACAGGAAGTTGACCAGGCCGATCTCCCGGATGGCAGGCAGGCCTGCGACGATCAGGTAAAGGCTGATGAACAGCACGAAGGCCACTGCCACCACGCCGCACAGCAAAAACAGCAGGTGGAAGCAAAGCTCCATGGCCTCCCGGCCGCTTCGTTTCCGTCCGGAGGCGGGGCCGCCGTTGGAGCCGCGGCTTTTTTCCGCCGCCCGGCCCCGGAGAGGTGCCCGCAAAGCGTTTTCCATTTCCATAGTTGATCTCCTTCCAATCACGGGAAACAGCCTCCACCCTGTTGATGCGGCAGGGGGAGGCGTTCCCTGGGGGGAATGGTCTGTTTACTTGGCCACGGGCACGGCGCCGGCGGCACGGATCAGGTCGCTGGCATCAGCGGAGGTGGCAAAGTCGAAGAAGGCCTGGGCCTGGGCGCTGAGGGCCGCGCCGTCCTTGGTCACCAGAACGAAGGGGCGCTGAATGGCATAGCTGCCGTCCAGGACGGTGTCCTCGCTGCACGCCACACCGTCCACGGTGACGGCCTTGACGGTGTCCTTACCCTCCACGGAGGACAAAGAGGCATAGCCGATGGCGTTGGGGTTGCCGGCCACGGCCTCGATAACGGCGCCGGTAGAGGTCAGCTCCTGGGCCAGAACGCAGGTGTCCTTGGTGCCGGTGATGGTCTCAAAGCCGTCCCGGGTGCCGGAGCCGGCTTCACGGCCGACACAGGAGATGGTCCCGGCGTCGCCGCCCACTTCGCTCCAGTCGGTGATCTCGCCGGTGAAGATCTTCGCGATCTGCTCCACAGTCAGGTCGGCCACCTTGCTGCCGGCGTTCACGATGACGGCGATGCCGTCCAGGGCCACGGTGGTGCCCACCAGGCCGGAAGCGGTCTCTTCCTCCTTCAGAGCCCGGGAGGAAAGGCCGATGTCGGCGCTGCCGTTGGAAGCGGCCTCGATGCCGGCGCCGGAGCCGGTGGCGTCATAGGTGACGGTGACACCGCCGTTATCCGCCATGAACTGCTCGCTCAGGGCGCCGATGACCTTCTCCATGGAGGTGGAGCCGTTGGTGGCAACGCTGCCGCTGAGGGCGGCGGGCTGCTCCGCCTGGGCGTTGTTGTTTTCGGCGGGCTGCTCGCTCTTGGAGGAGCCGCAGCCGGCCAGCACAGACGCGGACAGGGCCAGCGTCAGGAACAGTGCGATTGCTTTTTTCATGAGAATGAACTTCCTTTCATCATATGTCTGTTGCTTTGTGCCATGGTCCTAGTATAAGCAGTCCCGCGTAAAATCCGTCACCGTTCCTTTGTAAAGTCTGGGTAAAAATAAAAAAATCCGGGGCCGCCTTTCAGCGGCCCCGGAGCGGAGCGTTTTTCTGTTACAGAATGGGAGACTGGATATTTTCGTCCCGGATGCCGTGCTTTTCCGCGTAGCCGGTGAGCATCAGCGTCAGGGCGCCGTCGCCGGTGACGTTGCAGGCGGTGCCGAAGCTGTCCTGCAGCGCGAAGATGGCCAGCATCAGGGCGGTGCCGTCATTTTTGAACAACAGAATACCGGTGATGAGGCCCAGGGAGGCCATGACTGTGCCGCCGGGGACGCCGGGGGCGCCGATGGCGAAGATGCCCAGCAGCAGGCAGAACAGCACCATGGTGCCCAGGGAGGGCACGGAGCCGTACAGGATCTTGGAGATGGTCATGACGAAGAACACCTCCGTCAGCACGGAGCCACACAGATGGATGTTGGCGAACAGGGGGATGCCGAAGCTGACCATGTCCTTGCGGAGGACCTTACTCTTACGGGCGCAGTCCAGGGCCACGGCCAGCGTGGCGGCGGAGGACATGGTGCCCACGGCGGTCAGGTAGGCGGGGCCGTAGTGCCGCAGCACCTCCCAGGGGTTCTTGCCGGAGTAGGCGCCCGCCAGCAGATACAGCACCGCCAGCCAGATATAGTGGCCCAGCATGACAATGACGATGATCTGGAGGAAGGCCGGCAGCTGCCGGGTGATCATGCCCTCATAGCTCAGATTGCAGAAGGTGGCGGCGATATAGAACGGCAGGATGGGAATGATGACCTTTTTGACGATATCCAGCACGATGTTCTGGAATTCCGCCAGCAAGTTGATGAAGCCCTGGGACTTGGTCCAGGTGGCGGCCAGACCGATGAGGATGGACAGCACCAGGGCGCTCATGACGCTCATGATCTGGGGGATGTTCAGCTCAAACACCACCTCCGGCAGCTCCCGCAGTCCCGCCACGCTGGTGTCGATGGACAGGTGGGGGATCAGGGCATAGCCGGCGCCCATGGACATGAACGCGGCGCAGATGGAGGACACATAGGCGATGACCACCGCCACCCCCAGCAGACGGGAGGCGTTGGCCCCCAGCTTGGTGATGGACGGCGCGATAAAGCCGATGATGATGAGCGGCACGCAGAAGGTGATCAGCTGGCCCATGATATATTGCAGGGTGACGATCACCTTCATGACGCTTTCGGAAAAGACCAAACCGCAGAGAATGCCGACCGCGATGCCCAAAAGCAGGCGGAACGGCAGGCTGCCAAACAGTTTTTTCATGATACTTACCCCTCTCAATACAAAACGATCAGTTCGCGTCCGGCCCATTCCGGACGCGGCGCGGCAGTTCCCCTCATCCCTCCTTTGTGTGAAATGGTTAGGCGCTCCTTCCAATTTATATCATACGCTTGGAAAACATATGAAGTCAATTTCACATTCCCGTCCGCCCGTTATCGCTCCAGGCAAGAACCGGCTCCTGCAAAAGCAGAGCGAAGCGGCACGGCCAACGCCGCGCCGCTTCGCCGGAAGCGCCATTTTTTAAAACAAATCGTATAATTTTCCTTATTTCTACATTTTGGAATCAATTTAACGCTGTCCCTTGTCGTAGGGGATACCCTCCGCCTTGGGGGCCCGGGACTTCTTGGAGGTAAAGGCCAGTACCACCAGGGAGATGATATAGGGCAGCATATTGTACACGGCGGCGGGAAGGTTCATGGCCTTCAGGAGGTCGAAGCCGGTATACACGTTGCCCAGAGCCCGGAAGAAGCCGAACAGCAGCGCCGCCAGGGCGATGCGGGTGGGCTTCCACTGGCCGAAGATCATAACGGCCAAAGCCAAAAAGCCGAAGCCCGCCACGCCGTTTTCAAACTTCCACTCGCTGACGCCGGCGGTGATATACACGATGCCGCCCAGGCCGCCCAGCATACCGGAGATCAGCACACCGGCGTAGCGCATCTTGTACACGTTGATGCCCACACTGTCCGCCGCCTGGGGATGCTCGCCGCAGGCCATGAGCCGCAGGCCAAAGCGGGTCTTGTACAGCGTCACATAGGAGATCACCAGGGCAATGAGGGCCAGCAGCATGAACCAATTGAACTCAAAGCCGCCGATGTTCACCAAAAAGGCCTTCTTGGGGCCAATGTACTGGATGATGGAGGACACGTTGTCCACATCCTCGGCGGTGTTCATGGCCTTGACGAACACGGTGGCAGCCGCGGTGCCCAGCAGGTTCATGGCGGTGCCCACCAGGGTCTGGTCCGCTTTGAAGTTGATGGCGGCCACCGCCAGCAGCAGGGAATAGATCATGCCCAGCAGGATGGAGGCCAGCACAACCAGCAAAATGATGACGATGGCAGGCGCGCCGGCAGGCAGGAACTTCATCATCAGCGCGCCGCCCAGAGCGCCCATGACCATGATGCCCTCCAGGCCGATGTTGATGACGCCGGAGTGCTCGGAGAAGCAGCCGCCCAGGGCCACCAGCATCAGCACGGAGGCGAAAATGAGCATGTATTGCAGCAGGAGGATCATTCCGCCTTCCCTCCTTTCTCAGAGTCAGTCTGAACGGCCTTGGCCCGCTTCTCATCCCGGCGGTCCAGCCATTTGTTCAGCGCAAACTTGAAAAACAGCACGAAGCCGCACAGATAGATAATGAGTGCGGAGATAAAATCGGAGATCTGGGCGGAGTACATGGTCTTGTCCACATAAGCGCCGCCGTTGGTGATGTGCTGGATAAAATAAGAGGAGAGGATGCTGCCCAGGGGGCTCAGACCGCCCAGGAAGGCGGCGGCAATGCCGTTGAAGCCCATGCCGGGGATGGAGGACTGGGTGCACTGCCACTGCTCGAACCCGGTGAGGAACAGCAGCGCCGCGCCCATGCCGGCCAGGCCGCCGGCAATGGCCATGGTCAAAATGGTGTTTTTCTTCTCCCGCATACCGCAGTATTTGGCGGCAAACTTGTTGCAGCCGGTGGCTTTCAGCTCGTAGCCCAGCTTGGTCTTTTCCAGCAGCACCCACACGGCCACCGCCACCAGAACGGACAGGGGGATGGCAATGGTAACATATTTATTGCCGCTGAACAGTGCGCCCAGGCCCAGGGAGGGCAAGACGCTGCCGGGGCTGGTATTGAGCAGGTTCAGGGTGTAAGGGCTGGTCTCCTCTTTCACCAGATTCAAAAGGGTGTTCACAGCGTACAGGCTGATCCAGTTGAGCATGATGCAGGAGATGACCTCGTTGACGTTGCAGTATGCCTTCAGCAATCCGGAGACCGCGCCCAGGGCCGCGCCGGCCAGAATGGCAGCCAGCAGGCACACATACCAGGGCATTCCCCAGGCCAGCGCAAAATACAGGCTGGCGCCGGCGCCCACCACGTACTGGCCGGCGGCGCCGATGTTGAACAGGCCCACCTTGTAGGCGAAAAGGACGGACAGGCTGCACATCAGCAGCGGCGCCGTCTTCACCAGGGTATTGCCCAGGTTTTTCAACTGGGTGGCCGGTTTGGAATAGGTCATGAAGTTCTTGATGATGGTGGTGATGGCCTCGCCGGCGCCGGCGGGGTTGATGAGCAGCAGGGCGATATAGCCGATGAGCAGGCCCAGCAGGATGCACAGCAGCGACGCCAGCAGCGTCTGCACCGCGTTGTTCCGCAGCAGGGAAGATTTTTGTTGTTTCATGGCTTATGCTCCCTCCCTTTTCGCGCCCGCCATGTACAGGCCCAATTCTTCCACAGTGGTGGTCTTGGGGTCCAGTTGGCCCACGATCTCCCCCTCGTACATGACGAGGATGCGATCTGACAGGGCCATGACCTCATCCAGCTCCAGGCTTACCAGCAGCACGCCCTTTCCGGCGTCCCGCTGAGCCACGATCTGCTTGTGGATGTACTCGATGGCGCCCACGTCCAGGCCGCGGGTGGGCTGAACGGCGATGAGCAGCTCCGGGTCCTTGTCGATCTCCCGGGCCACAATGGCCTTTTGCTGGTTGCCGCCGGACATGCTGCGGGCCACGGTGACGGGGCCCTGGCCGGAGCGGACATCGTACTGGTCGATGAGGCGGGTGGCGTAGTCCCGGATGGCCTTGCGCTTCAAAAAGCCCGCCTTGCTGACGAACTCCGGTTCAAAATACCGCTGGAGCACCATATTGTCCTCCAGCGTGTAGTCCAGCACCAGGCCGTGCTTGTGCCGGTCCTCGGGGATGTGGCTCATGCCCATGGTGGAGCGCTTGCGGATGGAGGCGCCGCTGATGTCCTGCCCCTCCAGCATGATCTTTCCGCCCTTCAGGGGCTCCAGGCCCGTCAGGCCGTAGACCAGCTCCGTCTGGCCGTTGCCGTCGATACCGGCGATGCAGACGATCTCTCCCGCCCGGACGGTGAAGCTGACGTTCTTCACGGCGTTGTTGCTGTGGGCCTTGGAGGCCACAGTCATGCCCTCCACCTCCAGAATGGTCTTGCCGGGCTTGGCGGGCTCCTTGTGGACCACGAATTCCACGTCCCGGCCCACCATCATGCGGGACAGTTCTTTCTGGTTGGTGTCCTGAATGCTGACGGTGCCGATATACTTACCCTTGCGCAGCACGGTGCAGCGGTCCGCCACCGCCATGATCTCGTTGAGCTTGTGGGAGATGAACAGGATGGACTTTCCCTCCGCCGCCAAATTCCGCATGATCTGCATGAGCTCCTCGATCTCCTGGGGCGTCAGGACGGCGGTGGGCTCGTCGAAAATCAGGATCTCATTGTCCCGGTACAGCATCTTCAAAATTTCCGTGCGCTGCTGCATGCCCACGGTGATATCCTCCACCAGGGCATCCGGGTCCACGTGCAGACCGTATTTCTCCGACAGGGAGATCACCTTCTCCCGGGCCTCTCCCTTCTGGAGGAAGCCGTGCTTGCAGGGCTCCACACCCATGATGATGTTGTCCAAGACGGAGAAGCACTCCACCAGCTTGAAATGCTGGTGGACCATGCCGATGCCCAGGGCATTGGCGTCGTTGGGGTCCCGGATCTGGACCACCTGACCGTTCTTTTTGATGATGCCCTCCTCCGGTTGGTACAGGCCGAACAGCACGCTCATCAATGTGGATTTACCGGCGCCGTTCTCACCCAGCAGGGCATGGATCTCGCCCTTTTTCAGCTGCAGTGTGATATTGTCGTTGGCCACGATGCCGGGGAAACGCTTGGTGATGTTCAGCATTTCAATGGCATAGGTCTGTTCCAATTTCCACGACCTCCCCTGTTTGCCTGTCGGCAAAATGTTTGATATCTTATTGTACTATATCCCGCTGTGTATTTCAAAAGGAAATTACAGAAAACGGCAGTAATGCGAAAAAAAGAGGGCGGAAATGGATTTCCGTCCTCTTTTTACAGATGTATGGGAGTTTTACTTCACGTTGCCCAGATAGTTGACAGTGATGCTGCTGACAGCGGGCTCCACAGTGATGTCATCAGACACGGAGACCTTGCCGTCGAACATATCCTTCACCAGAGCCTTGTAATCGTCCTGGGTGAAGCCGTCGCCGAACTGGGTGGTGCCCATGGGGATCTGGACGTAGTTGACCTCGGGGTCCTCACCGGACACCAGGCCCAGGGTCTCCACCTTGCCGCCGTAGTTGTCCCAGTTGCCGGCAGCGATCTCAGAGAGCATGTGCTGGACAGTGGGGGCCAGGCCCTTCATAGCGGAGGTCAGGGTGATGCCGTCGCCGTAAGCGGAGTCCAGGTTGCCGGACTGGTCCACGTCGACGCCGATGACCTTGGCGCCGTCGACCTTGGCAGCAGCCTCACCGACGGAGGTGCAGATGCCGCCGCCGCAGGCGAACACGACTTCCACGCCCAGGGTCTGATACCAGTTGTCAACGTAAGCGGTGATGTCGGGATCGCCGGAGAACTGGTTGCCGTAAGCATACTCCACGGTGGCGTCCACGCCCAGCTCAGTGGCAGCGGCGTCAACGCCCTGCACGTAGCCATAGCCGAAGCGGACCACGGCGGGGACGGCCATGCCGCCCAGGAAGCCCAGGTGGGTGTAGCCCAGCTTCACAGCGGCGTAGCCGGCCATGTAGCCGCACAGCTCTTCCTGGTACACAGCGCAGTAGACGTTGCTGGGCAGGGTGTAATCGCCCAGATCGCCCGCGCTGACGTCCAGAGCGACAAAGGTGATATCGGAATACTCGTCGGCTACCTCGGTGATGGTCTCAGCGAAGGCGAAGCCGGGCATGACGATGACGGTGTAGCCCTCGTCCACGGCCTTTTCCACCATGGCCACGCGCTCGGCGGTGGAGTTACCGGCGGGCTTGTAGTAGTTGAACTGCACGCCGTTGGCATCGCAGTAGGCCTTGCAGGCCTCATAGGTGGTCTGGTTGAAAGACTGGTCAGTGATGTCACCGTAGTCGGTGATCATAGCCACGCTGAAATCAGCGCCCTGCTCCTCAGCGGGCTGCTCGGCGGGCTTTGCCTCTTCCTTGGAACCGCCGCAGGCAACCAGGGACAGGGACATGACCAATGCAAGAATCAGTGCAAGAAACTTCTTCATTGGAATCTACCTTCCTTCAAAAATATTTCCTCCGCAAAGGGAGAGAGACCCTTTCAGGTCGGGTCTCATTATATCAACCCTTCTCATGGATTGCAATAAAATTTCGCAATGTTTTCCGTTTTGTCACAATTCCCGCGAAAAAAAGAGACACTGTTTTTGCACATGGCAATCACAGTGTCTCTCTGCGTAAACTGTCCGCCCCCGCGGCGTTTCTCTCCTTGCGGAGGGCTGCTTTTTCTTACCCCTTCTTCGCCATCTCCACCGCCGTCTCCAGCGCGATGGACATCATCTGGGTGAAGGAGGTCTGGCGGTCCGCGGGAGGAAGCTCCTCACCGGTGACCAGGCTGTCGGAAATGGTGCAGATGGTCAGGGCCCGCTTGCCGGCCTCGGCGGCGTTGCAGTACAGGGCCGCGGTCTCCATCTCGATGGCCAGCACGCCCATTTTGCCCCAGTCCAGGGTATTGCCGGCCTTGTTATAAAACACGTCTGAGGAGAACAGGTTGCCCACCGGAGGCTCCACGCCCATGCGGCGGGCCACCGCCACAGCGGTCTCCAGCAGGGTGAAATCGGCGATGGGCGCGAAGGTGCCCGGCAGGTTAAACTGATGGGCGTAGTTGGAATCCGTGCAGGCGCCCTGGGCCATGACCACATCCCGCAGCTTCAGCTTGGGAGAGATGCCGCCGGCGGTGCCCACCCGGATGATGTTGTCCACATCGTAGAAGTGGAACAGCTCATGGGAGTAGATGCCGATGGAGGGCACGCCCATGCCGGAGGCCATGACGGACACCGGCGTGCCGTGGTACGTGCCGGTATAGCCCTGGATGCCCCGGACGTTGTTCACCAGCTTCGCGTCCTCCAGGAAGTTTTCCGCGATGAATTTGGCCCGCAGGGGGTCGCCGGGCATGAGGACCGTTTTGGCAAAGGCGCCGCTGGCGGCTTCATTGTGAGGCGTTCCCATATCAGCCCTCCATGGCCTTCACGGCCTTGACGATGCGGCTGGTGCCCAGGCGGGAGGCGCCCAGGTTGATGAAGTCCTCGGCGTCCTGGAGGTTCGCGATGCCGCCGGCGGCCTTGATCTTCACGTTGGGGCCGATGTGCTTTGCGAACAGGGCCACATCCTCCCGGGTGGCGCCGCCTCCGCCAAAGCCGGTGGAGGTTTTGATGTAGTCGGCACCGGAGGCGGTGACGATCTCGCACATCTTCACCTTCTCCTCGTCGGTGAGGAAGCAGGTCTCGATGATGACCTTCAGGAGCTTGCCATGGCAGGCCTCCTTCACGGCCTTGATCTCGGCGAGGAGGTCCTCCCACTTCTTATCCTTCACCCAGCCGATGTTGATGACCATATCCACCTCCTCGGCGCCGTTTTCCACGGCGTCGGAGGCCATGAAGCACTTGGCGGCGGTGGTGTCGTAGCCGTTGGGGAAGCCGATGACCGTGCAGATGGGCAGCTTGCCGGCCACATACTCCGCAGCCTGCTTGACGTAGCTTGCGGGGATACAGACGCTGGCGCAGCCATACTTCATGCCGTCATCACAAATGGCGCGGATCTCGTCCCAGGTGGCCGTCTGGGCCAGGAGGGTGTGGTCGCACTTGCTCAAAATGTCTTTCAGTTCCATTGAGGATTCTCCTTTATCATATGATGTCGCCGGCTCCGGCGCGGTGTTTTTCGCAATATATGTATTATACCAGCTTTCCCCGCCGCTGTCCAGCGGCGGCCCTTGCCATTGTGCCGGAGGGGTGCTACAATAGCTACACTTTGAGATTTTGGAGGAACACCATGAAAACCAAATTTTTTGCCCTCCTCTGCGCTCTGGCCCTGCTGGTGAGCGCAGTTCCCGCCGCCTCCGCCCTGGAGGGTGAGGCGGTGCGCTCGGCGGATATTCTGTCCACCCTGGGCCTTATCCAGGGCAATGCCGCCGGCGATTACGACCTGGACGCCCCTGCCACCCGGGCCCAGGCGGCGGTGATGCTGGTGCGTCTGGCCGGCGCCCAGGAAGATGCCCGCGCCGACATCTGGATCGCCGGCTATCTGGATCTTCCCGCCTGGGCGGCGGATTCCATCAATTACGCCGCCCACCAGGGCTGGGTCTCCGGCGCCACGCCGGTGAAGTACAACCCCAACGGCCAGATCGACGCCGGTGATTGGTACGCCTCCTTGCTGCGGATGCTGGGATACAGCGATCAGGACGGGGATTTCACCCTGGACTACGCCGCCATCTTCGCCCGCCGCATCGGGCTGGCCTCCATCACCTATGACGGCCTCATGACCCGGGGCGACCTGTTCCTCTCCATCCGGGACGCCCTGACCTTTCCCTACAAGGACGGCAGCGGCACCGTTCTGGACCACCTGCTGGAACAGGGAAAGGTCTCCCGGGCCACCGCCAACGCCCTGGGGCTGCTGACCACGGAGCTTTCCGCCCGCCAGGTGGCGGACCGGTACCTCTCCGCCGTGTTCCGTCTGGACAACTACCGCACCCAGAAGGCCGCCGAGGCCGGCGAGTCCGACGCCCACGCCAGCGGCTTCTTCATCTCCGCCGACGGCATCGCCGTCACCAACTACCACTCCATTGAAGGGGCCGTGGCGGCCACGGCGGAGCTGGTCACCGGCGAGACCTTCCCGGTGGAGCGAGTGCTGTATTACGACGCCGGCATCGACATCGCCGTCATCCAGGTCTCCCGCACCTCCACCAGCCACCAGAAGACCTCCGCCTTTGCCTATCTGGACATTGCCCCCTCCGGCACGAAGGATGTGCGGGTGGGCGACACGGTGTATACCATCAGCAACCCCCTGGGCCTGGGGCTGGCCGTCAGCTCCGGCGTCATCAGTGACACCGCCCGGGCGGTGGCCCGGTATGACCTGCCCTGCCTCATGGATACCGCCGACATCTCCCAGGGCAGCAGCGGCGGCGCCCTGCTGAACGCCTACGGCCAGGTCATCGGCGTCACCTCCGGTGCCTTTACTTACGGCAACAATATGTATCTGGCCGTGCCTATCGACCCGGTGCTCTCCGCCGACCTGACCGGCGAGGGCTGGACCATCAAGCAGGTCCGGGATATCATGAAGCAATACGAATGACAAAAAAGCACGCTGTTTTTTAAACAGCGTGCTTTTTCATGCATGTCAGTGGGTCAGGATGAACCGCTCCAATTCTTCAGCGGTGGATACCACCGCCACGGCGCCGGCCTCCGCCAGCTCGCCGGGGGCGGCGTAGCCGAAAAACTCCACGCCCACACAGTCGATGCCGCAGGCCTTGGCCCCCAGCACGTCGAATTTCCGGTCTCCCACCATGAGGATGGCGGGCTTATCCGCCTCCGTCAATCCCAGGCGGCGCATGGTCTCCCGGATGACATCCTCCTTTTCCCAGTCGCCCACGGGAGGGCTGCCGGTAATGGTCTCCATGGAGGGCGCGAAGCCGAATTTTTCGCAGATGGGCACGCACATCTCCTCCGGCTTGGAGGAAGCCAGCGCCAGGACATAGCCCTGCTCCCTCAGGCGGCGGCACAGCTCCGCCATGCCCGGCGCGGCGGCGTTTTCAAATTTTCCGATGGGGGCGTACCGCTCCCGGAAGGTCTGGATGCCCCGGATGGCCTTGGCCTCGTCAAAGCCGCAGTAGCGCATAAAGGAATCCTGTAACGGCGGGCCGATGAATTTGATGAGGGTGCTCTCCGGCGGCACCGGCTCTCCCAGCTTTTCAAAGGCGTACCGCAGGCAGTTGAGGATGCCCTCCTTGGAATCGGTCAGTGTCCCGTCCAAATCGAAGAAAATATACCGATACATACCATCTCTCCTATCTGTTCGGGAGAGATTTTATCATCATTCCCGCGGCTCCGCAAGAGGGCGGCGGGCATTTTTCAGCAACCATGCCAAAACCAGGGCAAGCCCCGTGACCCAGAGGATGGCCCGTGCCGCTCCGTCCAGATCCATATGGGCGTACAGCAGCTCCGCCCTCCTTTTCTCTTGCCAGAACGAGTTGAGGGCCATGTAGGCTTGCCATTTCGGCACCTCCAAGCACCACCGCAGCACGCACAATCCCGCCGAAGCACACCAGCCCGTCAACGTAACAGCAAAATACGGGCGAGGCAGCAGCGGCTCTTTCTCCCCCTGCCGCTTCAAAAGCAGCCGCAGCACTCCGTACAGCACCGGCAGCAGCGCAAGCCAGAGGCTCCACCTCCCCCGCTCCTTGAGGATTTGAGAGAGTTCAAAATAAGGCTGCGTGTACCTCTGTTCCTCCCACAGCAGAATCCCCAGCCGGTTGAAGTCGCAAAAGCGCCACACCGTCGCATACAGCAGAGCACTTCCCACGGGCAGTAAAAGCCGCAGTCTCGGCGCCAAGCGGTATCCGCCGCCGCTCCATCCCACCCAGACTGCCAGCAGGCTGGCCGCCATCAGCAGCGGGCAAAGCGCCCTGTTGCCCCAGTACCATACCGCGGCCATGGCGCACACCATGGCCAGCGCGGCTCCCAGCCGGAACCGGAACTCATCCCGTCGGTTCAGATACTTCTGTACCTCCGTGAGGCCGCCGTTTCCGGTTTGCGCCCGTTTCAGGCTCTCCCCCGCCAGGATATCGTCGGCGGTGACGCCGTACAGCTCCGCCAGGGCAGGCAGCACCGTGATGTCCGGGAACCCGCCGCCGGACTCCCATTTGCTGACGGTCTTGTTGGACACGCCCAGCTGCTCCGCCGCCTCCTGCTGGGTCAGGCCTTTTGTCTTGCGCAGCATGGCAAGATATCCGCCGGTCTTTGCCGCGTCCATGGCTCCACGCTCCTTTCTTCTTTGCGTTCAGTATAGCGGTCCGCCGCCGGAATGCCCATCCCCGGCGGCGGAAATTGCTCTGCGGAACGTAGAATCGCTTCAGAAATATACAAAGGGGACCGCCATCCGGTCCCCCTTTGCCTTATTTCGCCGTCACCAGGCTGTTCAGCACCATGCCCAGCAGGATGAGGGCCAGGCCCGCCATGCCGGCGGGGCCGGGCACGCTGTCCCCCAGCACCAGGATACCGCCCAGGAGGGTGAAGATGACCTCGCCGCACTGGGTGGCCTCGATGAGGGCCAGCTGCCGGGGATCATTGCGCACCAGGTCCGTGGCCCGGAAAAACAAAACGGTGGCGATAACGCCGGAGAACAGGGCCACCACGCCGGACTGCACCAGCTGTCCGCCGCTGGGCGCTCCGGCCCGGGCAAAGGCCACACAGGCCACCGCCAGCCAGAAGGGCATACTGCACAGCGTCATGCCGAACACCCGCTGCACCGTGTCCACCTCCGGCGGGCAGACCTCCATCATTTTCCGGTTACCAAGAGGGTAGGAAAAGGCCGCCGCCAGGATGGGCACCAGAGCCAGGCAGTTGCCCCGGACATCGTTTCCCTGGAGGTGCGGCAGCTGCAGCAGGGCGATGCCCGCCAGGATGACCAGGGACAAAAGCAGGTTTTTCACCGGGATGGGCTTGCCGAACACCGGCGTCAGCAGCACGCCGGCCACGATGGTCACCTGCCAGGAGGCGGCCACCAGCCAGGATTCCCCGAACACGGAGCCCAGGGCCAGCGGCAGGTAAAACAGGCCGAAGCCCACGGTGCTCCACACCAGCCACGCCGCCGGCCGGGCGCGAATGGCGGCCAGCACCGGACGGAAGCGGTCCCCCGGCAGCCGCCAAAGGAGCAGCGCCAAAATGGGCAGCATGAGGAAATACCGCAGGCAGGCGCTCCACATCCAGTAGCCGCCGGAGAGGTTCATGCTGTGGTTGAACAAAAACGTAAACGCGAAAAACAAAGAGGCCAGAATGCCGTAACAAAGTGCTTTTTTCATGGGAGACTCCTTACCGGGAAAGCGCCTCGTCCTCCCGCCGGAAGGAGACGCCGAAGATGCTGAGCGTGATGATGACGATGCCTGCCAGCTGAACGGGCGAGAAGCTGTCCTTCATGATGAAAATGCCCGCCAGCACGGAAATGACCGTTGTGAAGTTGGAAAAGAGGGAGGCCTTCGCCACGCTGATGTAATTCACGGAAAAATTGATGAGCAAAAAGGCACACACGGAGGACGCCACCGCCAAATACAGCACCGCCACCCAGAACCAGGGTTCCGACAGGGGCACCCGCAGCGCCGCCAGGTCCCGCCGGTTATCCGCCAGGGCCAGGACCGTAAACACCGCGCTGCCCAGGGCAAACATCACATACGTCCGCTCAAAGGCGGTAAAATAGGCGGCCGTGCCCCGGCTGATGACATTGAACAGCGCGGCGGAAACGGCGGCGCCCGCCAGCAGCACCGTACCCAAAAGCGAAAAGCGGACCTCGCCGCCAGCACTGGTCAGCGCCACGCCCACGATGGACAGCAGGGCGCAGGCTACCTGAAAGGTCGAGCAGGGTTCTTTCAAAAACA
Source organism: Clostridiales bacterium (assembly GCA_004558115.1). Taxonomy (GTDB): domain Bacteria; phylum Bacillota; class Clostridia; order Oscillospirales; family Oscillospiraceae; genus Oscillibacter. The sequence goes on from SFDT01000020.1 coordinate 31,040, forward strand.
GCCGCCCCAGCACCAGCCCCGCGATGGGGATGATGCCCAGCATGATGCCGGAAAAGGAGGCGGAGGTCAGGGCGATGCCGTAATTCTCGCAGATAAAATACACCACCGGCTGCACCAGGCCCAGCAACAGCAGCATCCGGACGGGCTTTCCCCCCAGGGAGAGCCGCATCTTCCCGGTGAGCACCAGCAGGTTCATCACCAAAAACGCCGTCAAAAACCGGACGGACAGCAGCACGAGGGGCGTGGTCAACCCCAGGGCGACTTTGGAAAACAGGAAGCTGAAGCCGAAGATGCTGTATCCCAGCAGGCCGGCCAGGGTGGCAAGGGTAGATTTTTTCATGTCATTTCCTCGCGTCAAAGCGTACTTTTCGTAGTTTAACATGGGAATGCCTCCGCTTGCAAGAGGCATCGCACCTTCTCCGGCGGAAAAGGCGCGAAAAAAGGGCGGAGCTTCCGCTCCGCCCTCCAAAAGGCACTTATTCCTTTTCAAAAACGTCCTTACCCATTCCGCAGGTGGGGCAGACCCAACTCTCAGGGACCTTTTCCCAGGGAGTTCCGGGGGCAACACCGTTTTCGGGATCACCCACAGCAGGATCGTAGACATAGCCGCAGGGGCATACATACTTCTCCATGCAAACCACCTCGCTTGGCCGCTGAATCAGAAATAACGCTTCAGCAGGCCGGCGAAAGCCTTGCCGTGACGGGCCTCGTCGCGGGCCATCTCGTGGACGGTGTCGTGGATGGCGTCCAGGTTGTACTGCTTGGCCAGCTTAGCCAGCTCGAACTTGCCCAGGGTAGCGCCGTTCTCGGCCTCGACGCGCATCTCCAGGTTCTTCTTGGTGGAGTCGGTCACGACATCGCCCAGCAGCTCGGCGAACTTGGCAGCGTGCTCCGCCTCTTCCAGAGCGGCGCGGCGCCAATACTCACCGATCTCGGGATAGCCTTCACGATGGGCCACACGGGCCATGGCCAGATACATACCGACCTCAGTGCACTCGCCCATGAAGTTGGCGTTCAGACCGTCAATGATCTCCTTGCGGACTTCCTCGGGAACGTCAGCGCCGAAAGACTTGCCCACGCCGACCACATGCTCGGCAGCCCAGCTCATCTCGCCCTTCTGCTCGGTGAACTTGGAGGCGGGGACACCGCACTGGGGGCACTTCTCGGGAGGAGTCTCGCCTTCCCAAACATAGCCGCAAACCTGGCAAACCCACTTCTTCATAATGTGATCCTCCTTAAAATTCAAAATCATTTGATTCTTAATTTCCTATTTACGGGGTATCCTTTCAGATGCTATGAGTATAACAGGAGTTCCTAATATAATCTAGTTGCTTATGCAACAATTCACAAACTTTTTACATAAGCTAACCGAAAAATACGGGGAGCCACAAGGCTCCCCGTATGATCAGCTGTTCGCGCTTACTCCTTCTCAGCCAGGGCCTTCGCCTCAGCGATGGCCTTCTCCTGCGCTGCGGGAGAGCACTTCGGCGGCGCGAAATCCATTTCGCTTCGTTTCCGCCTGCGGCGAAAACTGCACTTCATTCCTTTGCTCCGCCTCTTTCCCACCGCGACCGCTTCGCTGGCTCGCGGCGGGAGCCCTGACTCGGACTGCCCGTTCTCCTTCTGCTTACTCCTTCTCAGCCAGGGCCT
>SFDT01000021.1 GCA_004558115.1 Clostridiales bacterium
AGAGGTGCGGAAGCCGTCGAAGAAGTTGATGAAGGGAACGCGGCCCTCGATGGCGGCCAGATGGGCCACGGGAGCCAGGTCCATGATCTCCTGGGGATCATTCTCGCACAGCATGGCAAAGCCGGTCTGGCGGCAGGCCATGACGTCGGAGTGGTCGCCGAAGATGTTCAGCGCGTGGGTGGAAACGGTACGGGCGGACACGTGGAACACGCAGGGCAGCAGCTCGCCGGCGATCTTGTACATATTGGGGATCATCAGCAGCAGGCCCTGGGACGCGGTGTAGGTGGTGGTCATCGCACCGGCGGCCAGAGAGCCGTGAACGGTACCGGAAGCACCGGCCTCGGACTGCATCTCGCACACCTTAACAGTGGTGCCGAAGATATTCTTCTGACCAGCGGCAGCCCACTGATCCACCAAGTCTGCCATGGGAGAGGACGGGGTGATCGGATAGATGCCCGCCACTTCGGTAAATGCGTAGCTGACGTATGCAGCGGCGTTGTTACCGTCCATGGACTTGAACTTTCTTGCCATAAACTTACCTCCTAATTTTGCTGCCCGAGGCAGCATCTTACCAAAGCACGAAATCCGGACACTCTCCCCCAGATTTTCATGCGTTGCTATTATATCACTTCATTTTTTCCATGTAAACTGGCACTTTGTTATTTTTTGCACAAAATTTGTCTTTTCTGCGGATGGGCCAAATGCAGCCGGTATTTTTTGGCACATTTTGAAGATTTTGTTCCCTCCCCGTCTGATTTGTGGTAGACTCAGGACAGCCGGGTGCCAATTCGGTCATTTTGACATTCCGGCTTTTTGAAACTTCTGTACAAAATCCTCGGGAGGTGGCTTTTCATGGTGGTCTCTGTCCGCTCGCTGGGCCTTTCCGGCATCGCCGGATACGAGGTGCGGGCCGAGTGCTTTCTCTCCGGCGGACTGCCGGCCTTTGACATCGTGGGCCTGCCGGACGCCGCCGTGCGGGAGGCCCGGGAACGGGTCCGGGCGGCGGTGAAGAACTGCGGCGCGAAGTTCCCCGTCAGCCGCATCACCGTGAACCTGGCCCCCGCCGGGCAGAAAAAGGCCGGCACCGTGTACGACCTGCCCATTTTCGTGGGGCTGCTGGCCGCCGGCGGCGACCTGCCCGTTCCCCCGGCGGACGCGGCGTTTTTGGGCGAGCTGTCCCTCACCGGCGCGCTGCGGGGCGTGGCCGGCGTGCTGCCCATGGCCCTGGCGGCGCGGGACGCTGGCATCCGGCAGCTGTTCGTCCCGGCGGAAAATGCCGCTGAGGCCACCCTGGCCGGGGGGCTCACCGTGTACGGCGTGCCGGATGTGAAGGCCCTGGCCGCCCACCTAACAGGGGAAGCGCCCCTGTCCCCCGCCCCGGTGTGGGTGCCGGAGGCGGACACGGCGCCCCTGCCGGACCTCCGGGATGTCATGGGCCAGGAAAACGTAAAGCGGGCGCTGGAGATCGCCGCGGCCGGCGGCCACAACCTGCTGCTCATCGGCTCCCCCGGCGCCGGCAAGTCCATGCTGGCAAAGCGCCTGCCCTCCATCCTGCCGGACATGAGCCGCTCCGAGGCCCTGGAGGCCTCCGGCATCTGGTCCGTGGCGGGACTGGCGGACCCCAGCCGTCCCCTGCTGACCCGCCGCCCCTTCCGCGCGCCCCATCACACCGCCTCCGCCGCGGCCCTGGCCGGCGGCGGCCCGTCCCTGCGGCCGGGAGAGATGTCCCTGGCCCACAACGGCGTGCTGTTTCTGGACGAGCTGCCGGAGTTCCGCCGGGATGTGCTGGAGGCCATGCGTCAGCCTCTGGAAGAAGGGGAAGTCACCGTGGCCCGGGCCGGAGGCACGCTGCACCTGCCCGCCCGGTTCCAGCTGGTGTGCGCCATGAATCCCTGCCGCTGCGGCTGGCGGGGACACCCCACCCACCGCTGCACCTGCTCTGACCGGGAGGTGGAGAAGTACGTGGAGAAGATCTCCGGCCCCCTGCTGGACCGCATCGACCTCCATGTCAGCGTTCCCTCCGTGGAATACGAGGCCATGCGCCGCAAAGAGGTCCCCGAGTCCTCCGCCGACGTCAAGGGCCGGGTGGACGCCGCCCGGGCCATGCAGGCGCGGCGCTTCGCCGGGACGGATACCGTCTGCAACGCCCACATGACTCCCGCCCAGATCGGCCGCTTCTGCGCCCTGGACGATGCCGGGGACAGGCTCATGGAAAACGCCTTTGCCCGCATGGGCCTCACGGCCCGGTCCCATGACCGCATATTGCGGGTGGCCCGCACCATCGCGGACCTGGACGGGGCCGGGGCCATCGGCCCCCAGCATTTGGCCGAGGCCATTCAATACCGGAATACGGATATTTTGAAAGGCTGACAAAAGCCCCGGGGTCTCCCCCGGGGCTGCAGGCTGTCGAAAAATTCTTTTCGACAGCCTGAGCAAGTTTTTCAGCACTTAAAAAATTCTGAAAAACTTAGATTTCAAACGAAAGACACCCCTCCTGGGTTTCTTTCGTAACTATCTTCCTTCCCGCTTTCCAGCAGTTCACCCTTTTTCGGCAAGCTCAGCCCCGGGGGGTCTCCCCCGGGGCTTTCCTTGTCTGCTTATTCCGCAGCTTCCACGGAGAGGACTTCTCCGGTGAAGCTGTCCACCACGGACAGCTCGCCGGTGTACGTCACCGTCACCCGGCTACCCACCGTCTGGTCCTTGAGGCCCTCCGGCGCGTCACCGTCGAAGGCGAGGGCGTAGCTGTCGCCCTTGTCATCCGTCACCACGAACATGAAGTCCTTCACCTCGTCCAGCGTGCCGGTGAGGGTCTGCTCCGTTTCTTCGCCTTCAGCGGCCTTTTTCCCGCCGCAGCCGGCGCAGGCAAGCACCAGGACCACCGCCAGCAGGCAGGCCAGCATCTGTTTGCTCCGTCTCATTTCAGCAGCCCTCCGTATACCTCCGCCGGGATGGTGAACTCCGGCATCCCCATGGAGCCGGGGGCGATGGTGTACTCGTCGAACACCAGCACCAACTCGCCCTCCCCGTTGAAGTAGAAGTTCTGCTGGGGGTCAATGGCGGTGAATTCCTCCGGGAAGTAGATGATGGACTCGTCGGCGGCCATCCGCTCCTCCATCTGCCGCAGGACCTCGCCGGAGAGGGCCGTCACATAGTCTACGTCCTCCCGGAACAGGTCCGCCAGCGTCACCACCTGGCCGGTGGTCTTGTCGATGTGGTAGAAACGGCTGAACTGGTAGCCGCTGGCCTGGGTCTCCGTCGCGTCCACCCGCAGGGTGAACCAGGTGTCACTGTCCGTCACCACGACGCTGGCGACATCCAGGCCCTTATAGCCCTCCCCCAGGGTCTCGCAGTCCGCCTGGAACCGCGCAATGAGCTGGTCCGTATAGGCCCGCACCTGGTCCGATACCTCCCGGGCCGCCGCGCTGCCGTCCAGCTCCGGGACGGTGACATCAGCGCTGGCGTGGCCGTCGTCATAGGTCCAGGAGCGGAAGGTCACCAGCTCCACGATGGTCCCCAGCACCGGCACCTCCGCCAGAGCGGCCGCCGCCGCGGGGGATACGTTGGGCACCGCGATGAACAGGGCCAGTACGGCCGCCGCCACCCCCGCCCAGCGGGAGGCGTGTCTCCGCTTGGCAGGCGTGTCCTCCAGAGCGGCACAGGTCCGGAAGACCCGGCCCGCGTAATCCTCCGGAAGGGGGAAGGGCTCCTGCTTTGCCCGTTCTCTTACAATTTCGTCAAATCGATCCATGTCGCACCTCACTCTTCTTCCAGCAGCTGGCGCAGCTTTGCCCGTCCCCGGGACAGCCGGGTCTTCACCGCCGCCTCGCTGATGCCCAGTGCACCGCTGATCTCCCGGATGGACAATCCATCGTAATAGAACAGGGTGACTGCGGCGCGGAGATCGCCGCTGAGGGCCATGACCGCCTGCCACAAGGTCAGCCGCTCCGTGTGGTCCTGGCTTTTGGCGGGCAGATAGTCCGCCACATCCTCCAGGTCCACCGTGGGCCGCCGGCGGCGGCAGGTATCATAGCACTTGTTCACCAGGATGCGCAGCAGCCAGGGCCGGAATTTATCCGCTTCCCGGAGGCTCTCCCGCCGCTCAAAGGCGGCGCAGACGGCTTCCTGCACGGCGTCCTCGGCATCCTCGTCGCTGCGGAGGATGGCCTTGGCGGTGTGAAACAGCGTCTCCTGGTTCTGGATGACCAGGGCGCTGAAGGTCTCTTTATCCAGCTTGGCTTGCATCATGGCTGCGCGGCGCGCTCCTTTCCTCTCATTGGACCGGTCTGTAAATTAAGATGCGCCGGCGGGGCAAAAGGTGACATGGGACCGCAAATTTTTTTACCGGATGAAATTGGTCATGGTGCGGGCGTGGGTCTCCGGCGGCGGCAGAGTCTCCTTGGCGGCAGCCAGGGCCTTCACCGTCCAGGCCATGTTGCGGCCCAGCTTGGCGGCCACCTCCATGCCCTCGGTGTCCTGGACGCACTCGCCCTTTTCCGCCCCGTGGACGGCGCCCCAGTAGTCGGAGGTGACGATGATCATCTCCATGGCGTCCATGGTGCCCAGCAGCTGCTGGTAGGTCTCCATACCGCCGCTGCGGCGCAGGGTGCACAGGGCGCCGCCCACCTTGTGGTGGAGCTGGTTGTCGCCGCAGCCGGCGGCCAGCATCAGCCGGTCCAGCACGCACTTCATGTTGCCGGCGATGCCGCCGTGGTACACGGGGCTGGCCAGCAGGATGCCGTCGGCCTCGATGCAGGCGGCGATGATGTCGTTGACCATGTCGTCGGTCTGGATGCAGCGCAGGGTCCCGTTGTCCAGGCAGTGGTAGCAGGCCAGGCAGGGGTGGACCTTGACGCCGGGCTGGAACACCTGGAACTCCACACCGGCGGCCTCCACTTCCTTGCGGACCGCCTCCAGGCAAAGGGTGGTGTTTCCGTTTTTGCGGGGACTTCCGTTGATGGCTACGATCTTCATAAAGTTTCCCTCCAGTTTTATAGTTGGTTCCTGCCTTGATGATAGCAGGTCCCGCCGCCTATGGCAACCAATCTTTTGAAAAGTGGCTCTCCCGGTAAATCAGGGCTTTTTCTTCCGGGAAAAATGCTGTATAATAATATGTCTTAAATTTTGAAAACCGGAGGGAATCCCCTATGAACAACAACGAGATCCTTCTGCTGAAGCTGGGCGAGGTGGTTTTGAAGGGCCTGAACCGCAAGGCCTTCGAGGACAAGCTCATGAACAATGTCCGCCGCCGCCTCCGCCGCTGCGGCAGCTTCCAGGTGTATATCCGCCAGAGCACCATCTACGTGGAGCCCAACAATGCCGAATGCGACATGGAGGAGGCCTATGCCGCCTGCCGCCAGGTGTTCGGCATCGCCGCCGTGGCCCGGGCCGTCCCCTGCGAAAAGACGGTGGGGGCCATCGTGGACACCGCCAAGCGCTACCTGGCGGACGCCTTCGCCGCCGCCCGCAGCTTCAAGGTGGAGAGCAAGCGGGCCGACAAGACCTTCCGCCTCAACTCCATCCAGCTGAGCCAGGAGGTGGGCGGTGAACTGGCGGAGGCCTTCCCCGCCGTGGCCGTGGACGTTCACAATCCGGATTTGACAGTGTATGTGGAGATCCGGGAGAAGTATGCCTACGTCCACGCCCCCTCCGTGTCCGGCGCCGGCGGACTGCCGGTGGGCATGGGCGGCACGGCGGTGAGCCTGCTCTCCGGCGGCTTGGACTCCCCCGTGTCCTCCTGGATGATGGCCCGCCGGGGCGTCCAGCTGGAGATGGTCCACTTCGTCTCTCCCCCCTACACCTCCCAGCAGGCCCTGGACAAGGTACTGGAGCTGGCGCGGCTGCTGACGGCCTACTGCGGCCGCATGATCGTCCACGTCATCCCCTTCACGGAGATCCAGGAGGAGATCCGGAAAAACTGCCCGGAGGAGTATTTCACCCTCATCATGCGGCGGTTCATGATGCGCCTGGCGGAGGCCGTGGCCAAAAAAGCCAATGCCGGTGCCCTGGTCACCGGCGAGTCCCTGGGCCAGGTGGCGAGCCAGACCATGCTGGCCCTGGGCACCACGGAGGACGTCACCTCCCTGCCCGTTCTGCGGCCCCTCATCGGCATGGATAAGGTGGAGATCATCCGTATGGCCCGGGACATCGGCACCTATGACACCTCCATCCTCCCCTATGAGGACTGCTGCACCGTGTTCACCCCCCGCCACCCCTGCACCCGCCCCCGGGTGGAGGATGTCCGGGCCGCCGAGGCCGCTCTGGACGTGGACGCTCTGGTGGCCAAGGCCCTGGAGGGCGAGACCTGGGTGCGGGTGAAGCCGTAACGGTCCCCGGCGCCCATTCCCATATTCATCAAAGAAGGTCTTCTTATGTCACACACCGCTGAGATCATCGCCGTGGGCACAGAGCTGCTCCTCGGCAACATCGTCAACACCAACGCCCGGGACATCTCCCAGGCCCTGTCCGCCGTGGGCGTCAATGTCTTCTGGCACACGGTGGTGGGGGACAACCCGGAGCGGCTGCGCCAGGCCCTGGACATTGCCCGCCGCCGCTCGGATGTCATCATCACCACCGGCGGCCTGGGTCCCACCTACGACGATTTGACGAAGCAGACCATCTGCGCCGCCTTTGATAAGCCCCTGGTGCTGCACCAGGACATTCTGGAAAATCTAAAGGTCTTTTTCGAGAAAAACGTCCACATGAAGATGCCCTCCAACAATATCCAGCAGGCGGAGCTGCCGGAGGGCTGCACCGTGTTCGACAACCCCGTGGGCACGGCCCCCGGCTGCGCCTTTGAAAGCGGCGGCGTCCATGTGCTCATGCTGCCGGGTCCCCCCTTTGAGATGCTGACCATGCTGCGCCGCTGTGCCATTCCCTACCTCCGCCGGCTCTCCAGCGAGGTCATCGTCTCCCACGACATCATGACCTTCGGCCTGGGGGAAAGCCCCATGGAGGAGCTGCTGCGGGAGAAAATGAGCCGCATGGAGAATCCCTCCCTGGCCACCTACGCCAAGCCCAGCGAGGTCCGGCTCCGGGCCACCGCCAAGGCGGAGAGCCAGGAGGCGGCGGAGGCCATGCTGGCCCCCGTGGTGAAGGAGGTCACGGACTTTTTGGGGGACTACGTCTACGGTCTGGACGTGGAAAACCTGGAGTCCGTCTGCTCCCGGCTGCTGCGGGAGAAACAGTGGACCATGGCCACCGCCGAGAGCTGCACCGGCGGACGGGTGGCGGAGCGGCTCACCGCCCTGCCCGGCGCCTCTCAGGTGTACCGGGGCGGCGTGGTCAGCTACTGGACACAGGTGAAGGCGGATGTGCTGGGGGTGTCCCAGGCGCTGCTGGAGGAGCACGGCGCCGTGTCCGCCGAGACGGCCCGGGCCATGGCCGAGGGCGCCCGGCGCATCACCGGCGCGGACATCGCCGTGTCCGTCACCGGCGTGGCGGGCCCCGACCCGGATGAGCGAGGCGTGGCCGTGGGCATCGTGTACATCGGCCTTTCCACGCCGGAGGGCACCTTCTGCCGCCGCTGCGACTTCGGCAAGCGCCGCCGGGACCGCATTCAGGATCTGGCGTCCAACCACGCCTTCGACGTGGTGCGCCGGTATCTCACGGGCCTCCCGGTGGAGACCTGGACCAAATAACATCAAAAAATTCCCCGGAGCGCCGTGCTCCGGGGAATCTCTTTTATGCACGTTCCTTTGTGGGGAGATGGTGGTTATTGTACCAGAAGGTCAGGCCCGCCATGCCGCAGATGATGAAATAGCCCAGGAAGCTGTACACATCCGGCACGTCGCCAAACATGAAAAAGCCCAGCAGGGCGGAGAATATGACCTGGGAGTAGTCGTAGACGGACAGTTCCCGGGCGGGAGCATAGCTGTACGCCCCGGTGACGCTGAACTGGCCGCCCGCCGCGAACAGGCCGGCGATGACCAGGCACGCCACCTGCTTCGCCGTCATGGGTGCCGGATTTGCCAGCACGAAGGGCAGCGCCGACAGACAGGAAAAGGCGGAGAACACAAACACGATATAGCTCTTGCGCTCCCCCTTCTTCCCCAGCAGCCGCACAAAGGTATAGGCAAGGCCGGCTCCCAGCCCTCCCAGCAGGCCGATGAGGGAGGCCCCCAGGTCCATGTTGCTGAAGGAGGGCTTGACGATGAACAGCGCGCCCACGAAGGCGCCCACCAGGGACAACCCCTGCACCGGAGAGATGTTCTCCTTCAAAATGAAATAGGAGGCGATGACGGCGAAAAAGGGCGACATCTTGTTGAGCATGGTGGCGTCCGCCAGCAGCAGATGGTCCACGGCGTAAAAGTTCATCAGCAGCCCCGCCGTGCCGAAGGCGGCCCGGGCCAGCAGGAAAGGCCAGTTTTTCCCGGAGGCGGGGCGGAAGCCCTTCCCCTCCCGCGTCAGGATGGCGGTGGCCACGATGAGGGCGATGAAGTTGCGGAAAAAGCTCTTTTGGAAGGTGGGGAGGTCCCCCGACAGGCGGACAAAGGCCGCCATGCAGGCAAAGCAGAACGCCGCGGAGACGATGAGCAAAATGCCCTTGTACTTGGCTTTCAGTTTCGTAGGGTACACCGGCTTTCTTTCGTGTGGATGCTTATTTGCCCTGGGCGCGGAGGCGGGCCGCCTCCTCTTCCCGCTGGCGGCACAGGTCCGCCCACTTGGGCACCTTGTCCAGGGCCTGGGAGAATTCCTTCAGCAGCTCCGGGATGCGGATACCCTGGGGGCAGATAGCGGCGCAGGCGCCGCAGCCGATGCAGGCGGAGGGCCGTTTGTCCTCCGGCAGGGCCTCGATGCGCATGGCCACGGTGAAAGTGGGGGAGAATTTCAGATCGTTATAGGTGTGCAGCAGCATGGGGATGTTCAGCCCCATGGGGCAGCCGTCGCAGCAGTAGCGGCAGGCGGTGCAGGGAATGGCGTCCATCATGCCCTCCGCCACGCTGTACAGGGTGTCCACCTCCGCCTGGCTCAGGGGCTTTTCCCGGGAGAAGGTCTCGATGTTGTCCCGCATCTGCGCCATGTCGGACATGCCGCTGAGGACCATGGTCACGTTGGGCAGGCCCTGGAGCCAGCGGAAGCCCCAGGCGGGGATGCTCTCCCCGGGCCGCAGGCCCTTCAAAAGGGCCTCCTCCCCCTCGGACAGCTTCGCCAACCGGCCGCCCCGGACCGGCTCCATGACCCACACGGGGATGCCCCGCTCCGTCAGCAGCTCATACTTGCCCTTGGCGTCCTGGAGCTTCCAGTCCAGATAGTTCAGCTGGATCTGGCAGAATTCCATCTCGCCGCCGCAGTAGTCCAAAAATTCCCGCAGGACATCCACGCCGCCGTGGGAGGAAAAGCCCAGGTGGCGGATGCGGCCCAGGCGCTTTTGCTCCACGAAGTAGTCCACGATGCCCCACTGGGGGTCCATGTAGGTCTTGATGGAGTTTTCGTACACGTTGTGGAGCAGATAGAAGTCAAAATACTCCACGCCGCACTTTTTCAGCTGTTCTTCAAACACCGCCGCCGGGTCGTAGGAGGCGCTGATCTGGTGGCCGGGGTATTTGGTGGCCAGGTAAAAGCTGTCCCGGGGATAGTCCGCCAGGGCCTTGCCCACCACCACCTCGGACATGCCGCCGTGGTAGGGGTAGGCAGTGTCAAAATAGTTGACGCCGTGGTCCATGGCGTAGTGCACCATCTCCGCCGCCAGCGGCTCGTTGACGGAGCCGTCCTCCAGCACCGGCAGACGCATGGTGCCAAAGCCCAGGGCGGACAGCTTCAGTCCCTGAAAATCATGATAGAGCATGGGTGGGTCCTCCTTTTGTCGTCCGCCGGACGGCGGCGTGTTCGTTCTCCTTTATTGTACAAGTCCCATCCGCCGCCGTCAAGGGCGGGAGGTGCTTCTTATCCCAGGGCCACATCCAGCACCATCATCACCAGAAAGCCCCCCACGAAGCCGCAGGTACCCGCCCGGCTGTGGGCCTGTGGCACCAGCTCCTCCACCACCACATACAGCATGGCCCCGGCGGCAAAGCTCAAAAGCCACGGCATCAGCGGATGGACCGCTCCCGCCGCCAGCACCACCAGCACGCCGAACACCGGCTCCACGCTGCCGGAGAGCGTTCCGCCCCAAAAGGCCCGGGAGCGGGAAAATCCCTCCTGCCGCAATGGCAGGGAGATGGCGGCGCCCTCGGGGAAATTCTGGATGCCGATGCCCATGGCCAGGGCGGCGGCACCCGCCAGCCCCTCCCCCTCCGCCGCCAGGGCGAAGGCCAGGCCCACCGCCATGCCCTCCGGCACGTTATGTAGGGTGATGGCCGTCATGAGGAGGGTGTTTTGCCGCCAATCCTCCCGGGGCACCCGCCGCAGGCGGGGCAGCAGGCTGTCCAGCGCCGCCAGGAACACCACTCCCAGCAGCATCCCCGCCGCCGCGGGCAGCCAGCCGGGGAGGGGGCCCTCCGCCAGGGCCTGGTCGATGGCCGGCAGCAGCAGGCTCCAAACGGAAGCCGCCGTCATGACTCCGGCGGCAAAGCCCAGCATGGCCTTTTGAAATTTGGGCTGGGGCTCCCCGGAGAAGAAAAATACCGTGGCGGCCCCCAATGTGGTCATGAGAAAGGTAAAGCCGGTGCCAAGGGCGGCCCAGCCGAGAGAATGCAGCATACGCATCAACGCCTTTATCCGGATTCAGGCGGAAGACCGCCTGTATGCCAGTATAAGCGGTGCCCGCCCCCGGGGTGCGGGACGGGAAAACCGGGCGGCACCAGCCGCCCGGTCCCATCCGGTCATTCGCTCTCCTGTTCCTCCATCCGCCGTTTCAGCGTGACATTCAGCCAAAGCTGGTATCCCATACCGCCGAACAGCAGCGCCAGGCCCAGCTTCCACGCCCCCGGCCGCAGGTACACCAGCGGCAGCGCGGACCAGATCAGGATGATGCCCAGCCACTCCATCAGCGGTGCCCACCGGCCGAACATAGCCCGGGAAGCCCGTTTTCTCGCCGCCTGCCGGGCTCGATCCTGTTCATAGGCCTCCTGGTCCAGCGCCGCCCGCAGGGCCCGGACGGCCAGCAGGGCGAAGACACCCGCCCACACCATGTCATGCACCGCGTCCCACTCCGTCAGAGCGCCGTGCAGCTTCCAGAGGGCAGCGGCCGCCGCGGCCAGACCTGCCAGCAGATTTCCCCAGCTGTAAATTTTCATAGCTCCTCCTGTTCCGCCCAGCCCCTCAGCCACGCTTCCACAGCCAGCGTATACCCCAGCCCCGCCAGCACGAAAACCAGCGCCAGCCACACGAGCCGCTTTTGCGGCAGGAACATGACAAGTACGCCCAAAACCGCCAGCACCGCGCCAAACATCCGCACGGGCCAGGCCCATTTCCCCAGCCGCTGCCGGGCCGCCCGGCGCTGCTTTTCCTCCTGTTCCTTTGTCCGGGCGTACCACGCCTTATTGAAGGCGCGCCACAGGTGAACGGCGCTGATGGCCATCCAACCCACTCCGAACAGGCCGTCAACACCATTGCCCCGCAGCAGCAGGGCAATGCCTACGCTGAAACCAGCCGCGCCCAATGCAAATTCCGACCAGCTGTGGACCCGCATGGCCCCGCCTCCCTTCGTTTCCCGCGTCCAGCATATCCTGCCGGCCCAACCTCCGCAATTCCCCGCTGCGTGTATGCCAAGGGCAGAACTCCGTCGATCAGAACAATGTTATTTTTCTTTCCCGAGATTGTCTTGATATTTATACCAGCTCACCAGGCAGACAGCATTGATCACGAACAGATGAATGGCCATGTTCGGCAAGGTGAAGTTGTAAGTGCTTGAAACCTCGCCATACTCCAACAGATACCGGCAGCCCATACCAGCCAAAATATGAACACAGTTAAATCCTAAAAGCGTCAGAATCGTCTTAGCGGCAAAATCCTTTTTGAGGGGGAACGCCGCTGCCTCAATAGCCCCTATTTCATAATACGCTAACGCCGCCACAGCAAAGTTTATCAAGCGAATATCGCGGGAGACAATCTTTGTCAGGTTGCATACAGGGAATGTAAAACAGCCAAAAAAGGTGCCCAGCATCAACGCCACACACAGAAAAACTTTCGGATGAGACTTTCCGGCCTCAAATGTTTTATTCGTGGCCTGGGCGGAATTGCGATTGGATTTTTTTTGCTTTCCGTTCATGTAAACAAAAGCGAATAAAGGAACGCCTCCACAAACGATACAAGTTATGATCAGCACAAGAACCAGTTCGCCCACTTCACACCTCCATATCCCACAGGATCCCGCCAGGGCGTTTGACCGCATTCTTTGTATAAATATGATTTTACTATACCAGCTTTTCCGGCAGAAAAAAACAACAAAAGAATGACAAAAACGCGGACGGAAGACCGTCCGCGTTTCGGGCAAAGGGGCTCCGCAAGCCCGCCTTGCTTTTTGGCCCGGACTGTGGTATCGTAAAGGCAGCGGCATACAAGTCAAAAGGGCTCATATAATTTCGCTGTGCAAATGGCGCGAAAGTTTCTACGGGGCCGCCGAAAGGCCCTGCTATGAGTGTCTGCCGGGCAGGGGCCACCCTATCCCGGGCAGGCGCTCCTTTTCTTTTGTGTCGGAATCTGATGTAGAGGTGTTTGTATGTCTGTTACGATTTTAAAGGGCACCGTGGTCTCCGCCCGGTCATTGGGAAAGCTGGACATCACGGAAAGCGGCTATCTTGTGGCGGAGAACGGCGTCATTGCGGGCGTGTTCCCCGCCCTGCCGGAGCGGTACGCCGGGGCGGCGGTGGAGGATTACGGGGACGCCCTCATTCTCCAATCCTTCGCGGACCTCCACCTCCACGCCCCCCAGTACCCCATGTTGGGCATGGGCATGGACCTGCCCCTGCTGGACTGGCTGAACGCCTACGCCTTCCCCACGGAGGCCCGGTTCGCCGACCCGGACTATGCCCGGGAAATTTACCGCCAACTGGCCCACGAGCTCATCTCCCACGGCACCACCCGGGTGTGCATGTTCTCCTCCCTCCACACGGACGCCACCCTCATTTTGATGGAGGAGCTGGAAAAGGCCGGCGTCACCGGTTATGTGGGCAAGGTGAACATGGACCGCAACGCTGCCCCCGGCCTTCTGGAGGAGACCACGGAAGAATCCAGGCGGGAGACCTTGCGGTGGCTGGACGAGTGCGGGGACTTCCGGTATGTGAAGCCCATGCTGACGCCCCGGTTCACCCCCTCCTGCACCGACGAGCTGATGGCATTCTTAGGAAAGCTCTCGGCGGAGCGGGACTTGCCGGTGCAGTCCCACCTGTCGGAAAACCAGGCGGAGATGGAGTGGGTCCGGCAGCTCCACCCGGACTGCAAGCAGTACTGGGAGACCTACGCCAAATACGGCCTTTGGAACAGCCGCACCCTCATGGCCCACTGCGTCTGGTCCGACAGACGGGAGCGGCAGGCCATGCATGACGCCGGCGTCACCGTGGTCCACTGCGCCGACTCCAACCAGAACATCTGCTCCGGCGTGGCGCCGGTGCGGGTGATGCTGAACGAAGGGCTGAAGGTGGCCCTGGGCAGCGACATCGCCGGCGGCGACCACCTGGACATGTTCGACGTGGTGGCCTCCGCCATCCGGGCCTCCAAGGCCCGCCGGGTGCTGGACGGCTGGCAGACGGGCTTCCTCACCGTGCCGGAGGGCTGGTATCTGGGCACTTCCGCCGGAGCGGCGTACTTCGGCGAAAAACCGGGCTTCGCCCCTGGCAACCCCTTCCACGCCATGGTGGTGGCGGATGACACCCTGCCCCAGCCCCACCCCCTGACGGCGGCGGAGCGGGTAGAGCGGTGCGTGTACCGCCGCCAGAGCGGCGCCGTCCGGGCCGTCTGGAGCGAGGGGCGGAAGGTATACACCGCCGAATAAAAAAAGAGAGCCTCACGGCTCTCTTTTTTATTGCAGCTCCTGTTCCAGCCCCTGAAATTCGGGGCCGGAGAAAAATTCCGCCAGGGATATCTCCAGACCGTCACAGAGCATTTTGACGGTGACGACCGACACATCCCGCCGGCGGACATCCATCATGCTATATACCGTGGATGGCGTCACACCAGCTCTGACTGCCAGTTCATTGTATTTTATCCCGCGCTGGCGGCAAATGGAAGCGAACCGAGCGGCGACCGCATCCTTGACTCCCACGCAAATCACCTCATGGATATGCTACCCATTTTTACGCTATTGCGTATACGCACTTGCGTAATTCAAGAAAATATGCTACCATTTTCAAGGGGTGATTCTATGCATGACCCGCAGCAGGAACGGGATTTTTACCACTGCCTGGTCTCCGGCGCCAGCAGCCGGGCTTTGCTGAAGATCCGGGACATTTTGGCGGACGATACCCTGGATGACCCGGTGTGCTTTCAGCGCATCGAGGCCATCGTGTCCCTGTTGGAGGACCTGGGCATCCGCTGCGGCGGCCGCCACGATTTCGGATGAAAAAAGAGAGCCTCACGGCTCTCTTTTCCTCGTTAAAACAGGTGGATGAGGCCCATGGTCACCGTCAGGGTGACGGCGGCGGCGATGACCAGGCCCACCAGAATAGCCGGCAGGGCGCTGCGCATCCGGATGTCCAGCACCGAGGCCACCAGCGCCCCCGTCCAGGCGCCGGTGCCCGGCAGGGGAATGCCCACCAGGACCACCAGACCAATGAGGCGGTATTTCCGCACCAGGCGGCCCTTGAGATGGGCCCGCCGTTCCAGCCAAACGATTTTGGGACCGAAAAAGGCCGTGCCCCGCAGCCAGTCCGCCACCCGGCGGAACAGCAGCATCACGAAGGGCACCGGCAGAAGGTTGCCCAAAACAGCAGCGGCGCAGGCCGCGGCGGGGGGCAGGCCCGCGGCCACGCCCACGGGGATGGCGCCCCGCAGCTCCAGCACCGGCACCATGGCCGTGCCGAAGGTCAGCAGTAATTTTCCAAATACAGTTTCCAAAAAGGGCATCTTGTCCTCCAAACGAACGTCACGGCCTCCGGCAGCCCGGAGACCGTGACAGCGTTATGGCTAGTTTACTCCAGGTTCAGGCGCTTTTTCAAGAACCAAGTTGTTAAGAAATAATAAACCGCGCCGTAGAGCACCTCGCCCAGGAGGACGATCAGCATCATCAGCTGGGTGGCGGCGGTACCGGAGAGGTTCCAGCTGTCCGTCCAGGCCATCAGCAGGTGGTGGAGCCAGCTCTCGTCCAGCAGGGCGAACAGGCTGCCCGCCAGGAGCTGCGTGGCGAACTGGAGCGCAAAGAACCACAGCACGGACCAGGCCATTTTGTGGTTGGGGAAGCTGTGGCCAATGGCCAAAGAGGCGTAAAACTGCAAACACATGACGCAGCAGCCCACAAAGCAGATGAGCAGGAACTCCAGAATAATCACGGTGCCGTTGATGGCGTAGTAGGCGTTGAGGTACTGGGAGATCTCCCGGAACAGCTCCCGGAAGCCCTGGACCAGTTCCTGGACGAAGCCCACGTCAAAGGCCACGATGCAGGCCGCCAGGCACACGACCACGACGGTCAGGGCGAACCAGACGGCGGAGACGATGAGCTTGCTCCAAATGTGCTGGTGGACGGAGACCGGCAGGGTCATCATCACATAGCCCTCGTCCTGAAGGAGGTTTTTGTAAAACCGCTGGACCATGAGCACCACGCTCATGACGCACACGCCGAAGATGGCGACGGCAAAGGCCATCACCAGCAGGCTCCCCAGGACATCCAGCACCTTGTAGCGGGTGTCCAGCATCCCACGGACGGAGAAGTTGGCGCCCACGGAGGTCACCAGCAAAGCGAGAAACAACGGCAGCATGACGCGGCCCGTGGCACGGAACTCGTGCTTGATGAGCTTTCTCAGCATTTGAACACCTCCCGGAACAGCGCGTCCACGCTCATGCCCTTTTCCTCCCGGATCTGGTCCACGGAGGCCTGGAGCATGATGCGGCCCTGGTTGATGAACACCACGTCGTCCAGCACCTTTTCCACATCGGCGATGAGGTGGGTGGAAATGACCACCGCCGCGTCGGGATTGTAGTTGCCGATGATGGTGGAGAGGATGTAGTCCCGGGTGGCGGGGTCCACGCCGCCGATGGGCTCATCCAGCAAATATAGCTTGGCCGCCCGGCTCATGACCATGATGAGCTGCACCTTTTCCCGGGTGCCCTTGCTCATCTGCTTGATGCGCTGCTTGGGCGGGATATTCAGGTGGGCCAGCATCTCCTCCGCCGCGTCCCGGCGGAAATCGGCGTAAAAGTCCTGGTAAAAGTCCAGCAGCTGGGTGACGGACATCCAGGTGGGGATGGCGGTGCGCTCCGGCAGGTAGCTGACGCAGGCGTGGCTCTCCTTCCCCGGCACCAGGCCGCAGATGCGGATCTCGCCCTCGCTGGGGGTCAGCAGGCCGTTGGCCAGCTTGATGAGGGTGGTCTTGCCGCTGCCGTTGGGGCCCAGCAGGCCCACGATGCGGCCCGGCTCAATGGTGATATCCACCTGGTCCAGGGCCTGGGTGCCGCCGAACCGCTTGCTCAGGCCCTTACATGTCAAAATCGCCATGGGTGGTCTCCTCCTTCTCGTTCTCCTGCCGCAGCAGGTTCAAAATATCTTCCTTTCCATAGCCCAGGCGGCGCATCGCCGCCAGAAACGTCTGGATATGGCCTTCCGCCAGGCCCCGTTTCGCCGCTTCGATCATGGTCTGATCCTCCGTCACAAATCTGCCGGCGGTCCGCTGGCTGTACACCAGCCCGTCCCGCTCCAGCTCCGTCAATGCCCGCTGCATGGTATTGGGATTCACCCCGGCCTCCGTGGCCAGGTCCCGCACCGAGGGCAGCCGCTCCCCCGGCGGAAAGGCGCCGGAGACGATGCCCACCTTGATCTGGGCAATGAGCTGGGCATAGATGGGCGCGTCATTGGAAAACTGCCACTTCAAGAAAGCACCTCCTCGTTTTGTGCTGTTGTATTAAGCAATTAATACAATAACACAATCGCCGGATTTGTCAATAGCGTTTTGCAAAAAAATTTCCGCACCCCGGAAGGGGTGCGGATCAGGCTTATTCCTCATGTTCCGGCATGGCGTCCACGATCCGCTCCTCAGCGGTCTGCTGGGCGGAGATCAGCAGCTGT
Organism: Clostridiales bacterium; assembly: GCA_004558115.1. Classification (GTDB taxonomy): domain Bacteria; phylum Bacillota; class Clostridia; order Oscillospirales; family Oscillospiraceae; genus Oscillibacter. Next base: position 17,093 of record SFDT01000021.1, read on the forward strand.
CTGGCGCCGGCGGCATCGCCCCGCTCCAGCAGGTCCACGGCGTCCGCCAAGGCGGCAAACAGGTAAAAATACAGCTCTCGATAAATGGGCATAAGCTCACCTCAAAATTATTATGCCATAAATTCTGCCAAAAGTAAATGGCAGATTTTCTGCCACATTATGATTGTGATGAGGTGATGATATGCAATTAGACCGTATCCGCGCATTGCGCGAAGACAAGGACTGGTCCCAGCAGAAGCTGGCGGATATGCTGCATATCAATCGCCGGACCTATTCCGCCTACGAGACAGGCGTCAATTCCATTCCGCTGGATATCTTGGCATCACTTGCCCGCATCTACGGCACCAGCACCGATTACCTGTTGGGGCTGACAGATGTGGATGCCCCCTATCCGCCGAAAAAATAATTGAGGAGCAACTATGTACCACCGGATTCGGGACCTGCGGGAGGATGCGGATCTGACCCAGGCGCAGGTCGGCACCGCCGTCGGTGTCTCCCAACGGACATACGCATATTATGAAAGCGGCCAGCGGATGCTGCCGCCGCAGATTTTGTGCGCTCTCGCGGATTTTTACCATGTCAGCGTTGACTACCTTTTGGAGCGCACAGATATCAAATCCCCCTATCCGCCGAAAAAATAAGACCGGCCTGTGGCCGGTCTTATTTTTATTCCGTTTTCAGCCGTACCGCTTATCCAGAATGCCGATGATATCCGCCAGGGCGTCGTGGGCGGCGTCGGAGACGATGGTGGCGCCGCTCTCACGCACCGCCGGGGCGCAGTTGGCGGGGGCGAAGCCCTCCGCCGCCACCGCCAGCATGGAGAGGTCGTTGGACTCGTCCCCGGCGCAGTAGATATGCGCCCGGCCGATGCCCAGCCGCTCCGCCAGCCGCAGCACCATGGCGCCCTTGTTGGCCCCCAGGGCCGTCATCTCCAGCAGCGTGGGGTCGGAAAAGATAAGCTCATACTCTCCCGCCCAGCCCTGGGCGGTGAACCAGTCCCGGATGGTCTCCAGCTCCCCGTGCTCCCCCTCGAACATGAGCTTGCCCAGGGGCACCGGCACCGCCATCAGGGAGGGCGCCTCCGTGACGCCCACGTGGGTGATGTGCTCGTGGTGGCGGGTGATGTCGTTGGGGTGGACGGCGTGGATGACATTTCCGATGTGGTAGGCCTCCACCGCCACCGCCGGGTGGGCGTCCAGCATGACCTGGGCCCGGCGGCAGGCCTCCCGGTCCAGCATGTTGGTCTCCAGGTACTCCCCGGTCCGGAAATCATACAGGGCCGCGCCGTTGCACAGCACGGCGGGGACGTTCATGGGCACGCCGTCCACCAGCCGCTGGAAGGAGGCCAGGGCCCGGCCGGTGGCCACGGTGAAGGCGCCGCCGTTTCCCATGAAGTAGTCCAGGGCCTCCAGCGTCCTGGCGGAGGGCGCGGGCATATCCCCTCCGCCCCGGAAGGAGGATGCGGTGTCCACGATGGTATTGTCAAAATCGCTGGCCAGCAGTACGCCGGTGAATTTTCCCATAGCTGTCTCTCCTTATTCTGATAAAGGACCCGCCGCCCGCAAAGCGGACGGCGGGCTGTTTGTTTTATTCGCTCTTGGGCGCGGAGCCGCCGCCCTCGCCGCCCTTGTTCCGGCGGCGTCCCCCCCGGTGATGGGGCCGGCGGCGGCGCTTGGCCTCGCCGCTCTCGCCGCCTTCGGCGGCTTCCGGCTTGGTCTGCTGGGGCTGCTTGGGCCCCTGGGCCTTGGACGGACGGGGCTTGCCGCCCTGGCCGCTCTTTTTCTCCTGGTTTTCCTTGGGGGAATTCTGCTTGCCGCCCTGCTTGGCGGGCTGGCGGCTCTCCTGCTTTTCTTGCTTTTCAGGCTGCTGGCCCTCCCCCGCGGGCTTGGCGCCGCTCTTGCGGCGGCCGCCCCGGTGGCGGCGGCGGGACTTGCCCTCGCCGGCTTCGGCGCCGCCGATCTTCTCCCGGACGGGCGCGTCCTCCAGCTGGGCGTCCATATAGAAGGGCGTGGTGAGGATGGGGGCGGCGAACTCCTCCTCTTCCTTCTCCTCCACGTAGCGGGCGGGCCGCTCCGGGATCTCGATGCCGTCCCGGCTGCCCTTGCCGTTGCGCAGCACACACACCTCGCAGTTGTGGTAGCACTTGAGGGGCTCGTTGGGGCCGGCGGTGTCCAGGCTCACCTTCATGGTCTCCCGCAGCAGGTCCACGCTCTTGACATTGCCGGGACCGTCGGGGGTCTGGACGAAGGACTCCACCTTGGGCATCCGCTTGGCGGCGTCCTCATAGGCGTTCTGCTCGTACTTCAAGCAGCACATGAGGCGGCCGCAGGTGCCGGAGATCTTTGTGGGATTCAGGCTCAGGTTCTGGGTCTTGGCCATTTTGATGGACACGGGCAAAAACCCGTCCAAAAACTGGGAGCAGCAGAAGGGACGGCCGCAGATGCCCAGGCCGCCGATCATCTTGGCCTCGTCCCGGACGCCGATCTGCCGCAGCTCGATGCGGGCCCGGAACACGCTGGCCAGGTCCCGCACCAGCTCCCGGAAGTCCACCCGGCCGTCGGCGGTGAAGTAAAAGATGATCTTGTTGCCGTCAAAGCTGGCGGACACGTTCACCAGCTTCATCTCCAGGCCGTGGTCCGCGATCTTCTTCTCGCAGATGTCAAAGGCCTCGCTCTCTTTTTTCTTGTTGTACTCCACGGTGCGGCGGTCGTTTTCCGTGGCCATTCGCAGCATGGCGCACAGGGGGCTGACGATGGCGGAATCCTCCACCTCGTGGTTGCCCTCGGTGCAGGTGGCGAACTCCGGGCCCTGGGCGGTCTCCACGATCACCTGGTCTCCCATTTTCACCTGTGCCCCCTTGGGGTCAAAATAATAATTTTTGCAGCCGCCACGAAAGCGGACGCTGATCACTTCTGTCAAAGGATACCCTCCAATTCCACCGCGAGAGCCCCCAGAACGTGGCTGGCGCCCACGTTATAGGTGCATTCCCCGTGGTACTTCTGTAACAGTTCTATTGTGCGCATAATTTGTGTTTTTGTCAAGTTTTTCGCAAGAAAAGCGGCAATTTCTTCGTCTGATGCCTCCGGCCGGCACCCATAGGACAGCAGCAGCGCCGCCGCGCACACGGCCCGGCACCGCTCCAGCAGGGCCGACAGGTCCTCCCGGGTGGTCTTTTTCTTCTCCAGCCGCACCGCCAGCTCGCTGACGGCGCCCCGCCGGCCTTTTCCCAAAGCCCGGAGCAGAGCCTCCGCCGCCTCGGACAGCTCCCCGGCGTCCGTGTCCGCCGCCGGGCGGAGCTTCAGCTCCACGCAGCGGGAGCGCAGGGTCTGAAGCACCACGGCGGCGTTTTCCGCGCAGAACAAAAACGCCGCGTAGGGCGGGCCCTCCTCCACAATCTTCAAAAGCACGTTCTGGTCCTGGTCTGTCAAAAGGGCGCAGTCCGGGAAAATATACACCTTCCGCTCCCCCTCGTTGGGGCGGATATAGGCGTCGGACCGGATCTGGCGCACCACGTCCACGGAGATGTTTTTATGCTGGTCGTCCCGGACGGTGATGACATCCGGGTGGATGCCGGCAAGCACCTTCCGGCAGCCCTCGCACACGCCGCAGGGGCGGCCGCCCTCTCCCCGGCACTCCAGCGCGGCGGCGGCGTAGCGGGCCATGGCCGCCCGGTCTCCGCTGCCGGTGAACAGCAGGGCGTGGGACAGGGTGCGCCGGGTGGCGGCCTCCCGGACGCGGGCGGCGGCGGGGTCGTTTTCTGGCAGGCCAAAGGCGTTCATGGCGGGGCTCCTTCCTGTTTGCTGGAAATTCCCTGTTATCCTATCACACTTCCCGGAAAAAGAAAAGCGGAGAAAACCGCCTGTTTTTCCAGGGCGCCGATTTTTCGGTTTTTGTGAAAAATAGCAATTTATTGAGCAGATTGTTTGAATTCCGGCAATTTTTCTTATGATATTTATGCATTGTTTTCCAGAATTCTTCTTATTATAATAATATAGTCAATTTGGCTAATCGTTTAACAGACGATTTTGACATATCTGCCGCATTGGCAGTTACAAAAAACGGAGGAATGAAAATGAGCAAAAAGTATTGTTACCTGTTCACCGAGGGCAATGCCAACATGCGCGAGCTCCTGGGCGGCAAGGGCGCCAACCTGGCCGAGATGACCAACATCGGCCTGCCGGTGCCCCAGGGCTTCACCATCACCACCGAGGCCTGCACCCAGTATTATGAGGACGGCAAGCAGATCAATCCCGAGATCATGGCCGAGATCATGGAGTACATCGAGAAGATGGAGACCATTACCGGCAAGAAGTTCGGCGACATGGAGAACCCCCTGCTGGTCTCCGTCCGTTCCGGCGCCCGGGCCTCCATGCCCGGCATGATGGACACCATCCTGAACCTGGGCCTCAACGAGACCGTGGTGGATGTCCTGGCCAAGAAGTCCGGCAACCCCCGCTGGGCTTGGGACTGCTATCGCCGCTTCATCCAGATGTACTCCGACGTTGTCATGGAAGTGGGCAAGAAGTACTTTGAGCAGCTCATTGACAAGATGAAGGCCGAGCGCGGCGTCACCCAGGATGTGGAGCTGACCGCCGACGACCTGAAGGAGCTGGCCAGCCAGTTCAAGGCCGAGTACAAGGCCAAGATCGGCGAGGAGTTCCCCACCGATCCCAAGGAGCAGCTGATGGGCGCCATCAAGGCCGTGTTCCGTTCCTGGGACAACCCCCGCGCCAACGTGTATCGCCGCGACAACGACATCCCCTATTCCTGGGGCACCGCCGTCAACGTGCAGTCCATGGCCTTCGGCAACATGGGCGACGACTGCGGCACCGGCGTTGCTTTCACCCGCAACCCCGCCACCGGCGAGAAGAAGCTGTTCGGTGAGTTCCTGACCAACGCCCAGGGCGAGGACGTCGTGGCCGGCGTCCGCACGCCCATGCCCATCGCCGAGATGGCCGAGAAGTTCCCCGAGGCCTTTGCCCAGTTCGAGACCGTGTGCAAGACCCTGGAGAACCACTATCACGACATGCAGGATATGGAGTTCACCGTGGAGCACGGCAAGCTGTATATGCTGCAGACCCGCAACGGCAAGCGCACCCCCGCCGCCGCTTTGAAGATCGCCTGCGACCTGGTGGACGAGGGAATGATCGACGAAAAGCAGGCCGTGGCCATGATCGAGCCCCGCTCTCTGGACACCCTGCTGCATCCCCAGTTCGACGCCGAGGCCCTGAAGAAGGCCGCCGTCATCGGCAAGGCCCTGGGCGCCTCCCCCGGTGCCGCCTCCGGCAAGATCGTCTTCTCCGCCGAGGACGCCAAGGAGTGGGCCGCCCGCGGTGAAAAGGTGGTCCTGGTCCGTCTGGAGACCTCTCCCGAGGACATTGAGGGCATGAAGGCCGCCCAGGGCATCCTGACCGTCCGCGGCGGCATGACCTCCCACGCCGCCGTCGTGGCCCGCGGCATGGGCAAGTGCTGCGTCTCCGGCTGCGGTGACATCAAGATGGACGAGGAGAACAAGCAGTTTGAGCTGGCCGGCAAGACCTACCGCGAGGGCGACTGGATCTCCCTGAACGGCTCCACCGGCAACATCTATGACGGCGCCATCCCCACTGTGGACGCCACCATCGGCGGCGAGTTCGGCCGCGTCATGGGCTGGGCTGACAAGTATCGCCGCCTGGCCGTCCGCACCAACGCCGACACGCCCCACGATGCCGCCCAGGCCCGGAAGTTCGGCGCCCAGGGCATCGGCCTGACCCGTACCGAGCACATGTTCTTCGACGAGGACCGCATCCCCGCCATCCGCCGCATGATCTGCTCCGACACCGTGGAGCAGCGGGAGGCCGCTCTGGCCGTTCTGGAGCCCATGCAGCAGGGCGACTTCGAGGGCATCTACGAGGCCATGGAGGGCTGCCCCGTCACCATCCGCTTCCTGGATCCCCCCCTGCACGAGTTCGTTCCCACCGAGGAGGCCGACATCGAGAAGTTGGCTGCCGACATGGGTAAGACCGTTGCCGAGATCAAGAACATCATCGCTTCTCTGCATGAGTTCAACCCCATGATGGGTCACCGCGGCTGCCGTCTGGCTGTCACCTATCCTGAGATCGCCGCCATGCAGACCCGCGCCGTCATCAAGGCCGCTCTGGCTGTCCAGGCCCGTCATCCCGAGTGGACCATGGTCCCCGAGATCATGATCCCCCTGGTAGGCGAGGTCAAGGAGCTGAAGTACGTCAAGAGCGTGGTCGTGGAGACCGCTGACGCCATCATCAAGGAGGCCGGCTCCGGCATGAAGTACCTGGTGGGTACCATGATCGAGATCCCCCGCGCCGCCCTGACCGCCGACGAGATCGCCAAGGAGGCCGACTTCTTCTCCTTCGGTACCAACGACTTGACCCAGATGACCTTCGGCTTCTCCCGCGACGACGCCGGCAAGTTCCTGGACGCCTACTACGACAAGAAGATCTACGAGAACGATCCCTTCGCCAAGCTGGACCAGACCGGTGTTGGCAAGCTGGTGGACATGGCCGCCAAGATGGGCCGCGCCACCAACCCCGACATTCACCTGGGCATCTGCGGCGAGCACGGCGGCGATCCCTCCTCTGTGGAGTTCTGCCACCGCGTGGGCCTGGACTATGTGTCCTGCTCTCCCTTCCGTGTGCCCATCGCCCGTCTGGCTGCCGCGCAGGCCGCCATCAAGGAGATGTAATCTCCCTTCCCCCGTTGTCAAAACAGGGTGTGCCGAACCGGCACACCCTGTTTTTTCACAAAAAAGCCGCATGGCCTGGCCATGCGGCTTTTGGTTTTCTCTTTACTCCGTGTCGCTGGAGCGGTCCTCCCAGCAATAGCTGAACCTGCTGTCCAGGCTCCACAGCTTTTCCAGCCACCGCTCCACCCGTTCCCGGGGGAAATATTTATTGATGAACAGGGCCACCACAACGCCCACGCCGGTATCAAAAATACGGTTTAGGGCATAGCTGACGTAAGTCTCCGGCGGGGTATTGAACAGCAGGATGCACAGCACCACGCCGCCGGGCTGCACACCGCCCACCCAGAAGATCTGGCACAGGACGATGAGCAAAATGGTTCCGATGAACACCAGCGGCACCAACAGCAGCGACCTGCCGCCCTCCGGATGGAAAATGAGATACACCCGGAACAGTCCCATGCCGATCACACCGCCGATGATGGTGCCGAACAGGCGGTTGCCGCCGTTGAGCTTGGAGTGCTCCATATTGGCGCCCAGTCCGAAAATGGCGCCGATACAGGCAAAGGCGGGGCTGCGGTCAAAAAAGAAATAGATCAGCGCGCAGATAGCCGCCGCCGTGGCCGTCTTAATGGTCCGCATACCGACCGTGGGCGGCCGGCGTTCCGGCTTGGGGGCGTTCGTCTCCGCCGCGGGCGGCGTGCTGGGGGTGGTGTTGGTCTCCATGGCTGCTGTCTCCCAAACTGTATGATTTTGCAAAATCCCATTTGCATCAAATATTATAGCACGTTACGCAAATTTTCGAACGCAAACTTTGCAAAAATTTTAACGATTTTTGCAGCCTTATCTTGTGACATCTGCAAAAAGCGCCCCTGTTCCCGCGGAACAGGGGCGCTTTCTGCAAGTTTTCTCAGTATTCCGCTTCGCCGGTATAGACCAGCTTGGCGTCGCCGGTGAGGGTGACCCGTTCGTCAGTGTAATTGACCACCAGGTCGCCGCCCCGGACGCGGACCGTGATGTCGCGGCCCTTGGCGCACAGGCCGTTGGCCACGGCGGCCACCACCGCCGCGCAGGCGCCGGTGCCGCAGGCCATGGTCTCGCCGCTGCCCCGCTCCCAGACGCGCATTTTGATGGTGTTGTGGTTCACCACCCGGATGAACTCCGTGTTGATGCGCTCGGGGAAGTAAGGCGCGTGCTCAAAGCGGGGGCCGATGAAGTCGATGTCCACCGCGTCCACCCGGGGGCAGAACACCACGCAGTGGGGGTTGCCCATGTCCACGCAGGTGATGTTGTAGGGCCGGCCGCCGATGCGGACGGGATAGTCCACCACGGTCTTTTCCGGGATGTCGAACCGCAGCGCCGCCGTGTCCAGCGTGGCTATGCCCATGTCCACGCAGGCGGAGGTGACCTTGCCGTTGGTGGTGTACACCTGGACGAACTTGATGCCCTTGCCGGTCTCGATGGCCATTTCCTCCTTGTGCACGATGCCGTTGTCATAGAGGTACTTGCACATGCACCGCAGGGCGTTGCCGGCCATCATGCCCTCGCTGCCGTCGGCGTTGAACATGCGCATTTTCGCGTCGGCCTTGGCGGACTTCTCCATGAGGATGATGCCGTCGGCGCCGATACCGTAGTGCCGGTCGCAGAAGGAGACACACAGGGACTCCGGGCAGGTGATCTCCCCGTTGAAATTCTCCAGGAAGATATAGTCGTTGCCGCAGGTCTGCATCTTGGAAAAGCGGAGCTTCTGCCGCTGGGAGCGCAGGTGGCAGATGTCGATGAGCTCCGTGTTCTGCTGGTTGTAGCGGGAGGCCAGGATGTCCGTCAGGGCGTTGGCCGTGTCCAGAGAGGTCAGGCACGGGATGCCCAGCTGGACGCAGCGGTGGTTCAGGTGGATGAAATCCCGGATATAGCTGGGCTCCGTGGAGCCGGTGAGGATGACGTAGTCGATCTTTCCGTCCTCCAGCATCTGGAACACCTTGTTGTCCTGGCCCAGCTTGCCCACGATCTCCACGTCGGTGCCCAACCGGGAGATCTCGTTGGCGGTACCCTCGGTGGCGTACAGCTTGAAGCCCATCTCGTCCAGCTTCCGGGCGATGTCCACGATCTCCGGCTGATCCCGGTGGTTCACGGAGATGAGGACGCCGCCGTGGTGGGACTTCTCCACCTTGTAGCCGGCGGAGACCAGGCCCTTGAACAGGGCCTCCTGCATATTCTTGCCCAGGCCCAGCACCTCGCCGGTGGACTTCATCTCCGGAGACAGGGCGGCGTTGGCGTCGGTGATCTTCTCAAAGGAGAACACAGGCACCTTCACAGCCACATAGGGGGGCTGGCGGTACAGTCCGGTACCGTAGCCCAGGGACTTCAAGGGCTGACCCACCATGACCCGGGTGGCCAGGTCCACCATGGGCACGCCGGTGACCTTGGAGATATAGGGCACGGTGCGGCTGGCCCGGGGATTCACCTCAATGACATACAGCTCGCCCTGGTAGATGAGGTACTGGATGTTGATGAGGCCACGGGTGCCCAGGGACAGCGCCAGCTTTTCGGAGCAGTCGATGATGACCTTCAGCATTTTGTCGCCGATGGAGAAAGGCGGGTACACGGCGATGGAGTCGCCGGAGTGGACGCCGGTGCGCTCGATATGCTGCATGACGCCGGGGATGAGGACATCCTTGCCGTCGGAGATGACATCCACCTCCAGCTCCTTGCCCATGAGGTACTGGTCCACCAGGACGGGGTTTTCGATCTTGCCGGAGAGGATGACCTCCATGTAGGTGCGCACATCCTCGTCGTTGTGGGCGATGACCATGTTCTGGCCGCCGATGACGTAGGAGGGGCGCAGCAGCACGGGATAGCCCAGCTCGTGGGCGGCGTCCAGAGCGCCCTGCATGCCGGTGATGCCCATGCCGCGGGGACGCTTGATGTGGAACCGCTCCAGCAGCTCGTCGAACCGCTCCCGGTCCTCGGCCATGTCGATGGACTCGGCGGAGGTGCCCAGGATGGGGATGCCGTGGCTGTCCAGGTATTTGGTGAGCTTGATGGCCGTCTGGCCGCCGAAGGCCACCACCACGCCCACAGGCTTCTCCACGTCGATGATGTGCATGACATCCTCGGGGAACAGGGGCTCGAAGTACAGCCGGTCGGCGGTGTCGTAGTCGGTGGAGACAGTTTCGGGGTTGTTGTTGACGATGACCACATCGTAGCCCAGCTCCTTCAGCGTCCACACGCAGTGGACGGAGGAGTAGTCAAATTCGATGCCCTGGCCGATGCGGATGGGGCCAGAGCCCAGGACCATGATGACGGGCCGACCGCTGCGGGGGAAGGTGCGGGACTCGCAGAACTGGTCGAAGCTGGAGTAGAAATAGGGTGTCTCGGCGTCGAATTCGGCGCCGCAGGTGTCCACCATCTTGTAAACGGCCTTCTTGGGCGCCGCCGGCAGGCTGTCGGCGCCGGAGAGGCGCTTGAGGGTGTCGTCGGGGTAGCCCAGGCGCTTGCCGGTCTCATAGTGTTCGGCGGTCAGGCCGTCCTTGGCCAGGGCCTTTTCAAAATCGGCCATCTTCTTCAGCTTGGCCAGGAACCAGCGGTCGATGCGGGTGATGCCGAAGATCTCGTCCACGGAGACGCCGGATTTCAGCGCCTCGAACACGGTGAACAGCCGGTGGTCATCCACCCGGCGCAGCCGCTCCCAGATGGGGGCGTCATCGTCGGGGTCCGGCTTGCGGTTCAGGCTGTCCAGGCCCGCCTCGGCGCCCCGGACGGCCTTCATGAGGGCCATTTCAAAGCTGGGGCCGATGGCCATGACCTCGCCGGTGGCCTTCATCTGGGTGCCCAGGGTCCGGGAGGCGTCGGCAAACTTGTCGAAGGGCCACTTGGGCATCTTCACCACGATGTAGTCCAGGGTGGGCTCAAAGCAGGCGCAGGTCTTGCCGGTGATGTCGTTTTTGATCTCGTCCAGGGTGTAGCCCAGGGCGATCTTGGTGGTGATCTTGGCGATGGGGTAGCCGGTGGCCTTGGAGGCCAGGGCGGAGGAGCGGCTGACGCGGGGGTTCACCTCAATGACCGCGTATTCAAAGGTATCCGGATTCAGGGCCAGCTGGCAGTTGCAGCCGCCCACGATGCCCAAGTGGGTGATGATATCCAGGGAGGCGGAGCGGAGCATCTGGAACTCCTTGTCCGCCAGGGTCTGGGTGGGGGCCACCACGATGGAGTCGCCGGTGTGGACGCCCACGGGGTCGAAGTTCTCCATGGAGCAGACGGCAATGACGTTGCCCACGCTGTCCCGCATGGTCTCAAACTCGATCTCTTTCCAGCCGAAAATGGCCTTTTCGATCAGGACCTGGGTGATGGGAGAGGCGTCCAGGCCCGTCTGGGCGATGATGCGCAGCTCCTTGGCGTTCTTGGCCGCGCCGCCGCCGGCGCCGCCCAGGGTGAAGGCGGGACGGACAATGACGGGATAGCCGATGCGGTCCGCCACGGCCAGGGCATCCTCCACAGTCTCGGCGATGTCGGAGGCGATGACCGGCTGGCCGATCTCCGCCATGGCTTCCTTAAAGAGCTCCCGGTCCTCCGCCCGGGAAATGGCCTTGGCGTCGGTGCCCAGCAGGCGGACGCCCTGGGCCTCCAGGAAGCCCTCCTTGTCCAGCTGCATGGCCAGGGTCAGGCCCGTCTGGCCGCCCAGGCCCGCCAGAATGGAGTCGGGCTTTTCCTTTTTGATGATGCGCTTGATGGTCTCCACCGTCAGGGGCTCCAGGTAGATCTCATCCGCCATGACCTGGTCGGTCATGATGGTGGCGGGGTTGGAGTTGCACAGCACCACGTTGACGCCGGCCTCCTTCAGCACCCGGCAGGCCTGGGCGCCGGCATAGTCGAATTCAGCGGCTTGGCCGATGACGATGGGGCCGGAGCCGATGACCAGGACTTTCTTGATGGAAGTATCGAGAGGCATCAGCACTCACCACCTTTCATGAGTTCCACAAAGCGGTCAAAGAGGAAGGACGTATCCTTGGGGCCCGTGCAGGCCTCGGGGTGGAACTGCACGGTAAAGGCCTTCAGGCCGGGGTAGTCGATGCCCTCGCAGGTGCCGTCGTTGGCGTTGGCAAAGCGGAGGCGGCCGGTTTGGATGCTGTCGGAGTCCACGGCGTAGCCATGGTTCTGGCTGGTGATGAAGGTGCGGACGCCGCTGACATCCCGCACCGGCTGGTTTACGCCCCGGTGGCCGTACTTGAGCTTGTACGTCCGTCCGCCGGCGGCCAGGGCCGTCAGCTGGTGGCCCAGGCAGATGCCGAACATGGGCACCTTGCCCAGCAGCTTTTGGATCTGGGCGATCTCAAAGACGTTCTCCGCCGGGTCGCCGGGACCGTTGGAGAGCATGACGCCGTCGGGGTCCGCCGCCAGGATGTCCTCGGCGGAGGTGGTGGCGGGCAGCACCGTCACCGTGCAGCCCCGCTTCTGGAGCTCCCGGATGATGTTGTGCTTGGCGCCGTAATCGATGAGGGAGACACGGAACCGCTCCTCCCCCACCGCCGGGTGGACGGAGGGCGCCTTGCAGGTGACGGCCTCCACCACGCCGGTGACGGCGTAGGTGGCAACGGGCGTCAGGTCCGCGGGGACTTCATCGCAGATGGCGGCGTTCATGACGCCGTGCTCCCGGATGATGCGGGTGAGCTCCCGGGTGTCCACGCCCCACAGGCCCGGAACGCCCTGCTCCTTCAGGAAGGTATCCAGGTCGCAGTCCGTGCGGAAGTTGGAGGGCGCGTCGCACCACTCCCGGACCACATAGCCCTTTACGCAGCAGGCACCCTCGAAATCCTCCCGGATAATGCCGTAATTACCGATGAGGGGATAGGTCTGCATGACGATCTGCCCCGCGTAGCTGGGGTCCGTCAAGGTCTCGATATAGCCGCACATGCCGGTGGTGAACACCAGCTCTCCCACGGTGTCCGCCGGGGCGCCGAACCGGATGCCCTCGAACACCCGGCTGTCCTGTAACACCAAATAGCCTTTTTCCATAACCGCCTCCATATTTTTGTCCGCACTTTATCGATTTTACTATATTTTATGACATTATGATGGTTTTTTCCAGCCCAGTCAATGACCGGAGGGCGTTTTTCCAGCTAGACTTTTCCGCTCAAAAGGGAACACTTTTTGTGCATTTCCGAAAAGGTTGACCTTTTTCCGGCAATTTTTTCGTGGAGATCCGGTTTTTCTTGCAAGCGTCTCTTTCCGCATATATAATTGAAGTGATTTTTTCTTTTGGGGGGAGTTTTGTGGCCAAGCATCTGGAGAAATTCACAAAGCCCTTTCAGGGCAGCCGCATCCCCTTTTTGCTGGCGGAGGTGGTCACCAACGGCAGCGGCGACATGGTGGATCTCATCTGCCGCTTTGCCAATGACGCCGCCGGCACGCTGCTGGGCGTTCCGGCGGCGGAGCTGAAGGGCAGCCGCTTCACCCGGATGCACGATTTCCGGCAGCTGCCCGCCCTGGCGCCGCTGCACACGGTGGCCTTTTCCGGTTCCGCCGCCTCCTTTTCCTATGAGGCTGCCGGCGGCGTCCTCACCGTCACCTGCTATCAGGTCATGTACGGCATGGCGGGCTGCCTGCTGGAGCCCCAGGGGGAGAGCCCCCGGGACCCCGCCGCCCTCATGGCGGACAATCTGCCCGGTGCCGTGGCGGTGCTGGAGCTGAGCCGGGAGGGGCTGCGGTGCCTGTCCTTCAGCGGGCAGCTGTGCACCCTTACCGGCTGGAGCCGGCAGGAGCTGCTGGACCGCTTCTCCCGGGACTTTTCCGCCCTGGTGGACCGGGAGGACTGGCCCGCCCTTTTGCAGGCTCTGCTGGATGCCCAGCGGGAGGGCCATCCGGTGGACCACGACCTGCGGCTCCTGCGCCGGGAGGGCGGGCCCCTGTGGGTGAACCTCCGGGCGGAGCGGATGCGCACCGCCGGCGGCGCCACGGTGTTTTACGCCATGCTGCTGGACATCGACCTGTCCCGCCGGACTTTGGAGCGCCTGGAAGAAAACCAGGCCCAACTGGCCGCCGCCCAGGGCCGGCTGGACGCCCTGCGGGATACCCTTCCGGCGGCCTTCGCCCTGCTCCGCATTCCAAAGGACGGGCAGCCGGAGGCCCTGTGCCTCAGCCAACGGCTGGCGAGCTGCTGGGCTATCCGGCGGCAGAGCTGACAAAGCGCCTGCGGACGGAGCCTCTTTGGCGGGTGCACCAGGCGGACCGGGAGACCCTGACCGCCGCCCTGCTCCGCGCCCGGACCACAGGGGTCCCCTGCCGCCAGATGTGCCGCCTGCGGACCCGGGAGGGCCAGGTGCTGCGGGTCCTTTTGGAGGCTGTCTGGCAGGCCCGGGCAGACGGTGAGCAGCTGTTCCTTACCTGCGTGGACATGACCCGGGAGCAGGAGACCGCCGAGGAACTGCGCCTGCGGACACAGCTTTGCGACCTGCTGCTGGACCGCTCCTATATCGTCAGCCTGGACTATGACCCCGCCGCTGACACCGCCCATGTGGAGACCTACGACGCCGGCGGCCACCGTTCCACCCGCCGGGTGGAGCGGTATCTCCAGGCGCTGGAGTCCTCCCCTTCCATCCATCCGGAGGACCGCGGCCGCCTCATCACCGCCCTGCGACGGGCCGCCGCCCGGCCCGGCGCCGGTACGTTGGAGTACCGGGGCAATTACAGCGGCCAGGGCTGGCGGTGGTACCGGGCCTCCCTGGTGAGCCTGTTTGACAGCAAGGGCAATGTGTACGGCCTCTTGGGCAAGGCGGAGGACATCAGCGACCGCCGGGCCGCCGCCCAGCGCTTTGACGAGCTGGGGGTTCGGTTCAAAAAGCAGGCCAGGTCCGCTCTGGCCGCCGCCCGGCTGGACCTGTCCGCCGACCGCATTCTGGACAGCCGCAGCGCCAGCCGCTATCTCACCGGCGTTCTGTTCGGCAATTCCGCCGACGCCTGCCTGCGCCACATCCGGGACAACATCCCCGACCCGGACCAGCAGGCGGAATTTGACCGCCGCTTCCGCCCCATCCCCCTGCTGGAGGCCCTTTCCCAGGGCAATGCCCATCACGGCTTTGAGCACCGCTTCTCCCTGGGAGAGGGAAAAAGCGTGTGGGTCCGTTCCATGCTGGAACTGGCGGAAGACCCGGAGAGCCGCCATGTGGAGGCTTTTTACTGCGCCGTGGATATCAGCGCCCAGCGCCAGCGTGCCCAGCTGACGGAGGCCCTGGCGCTGCGGGATTACGATTTCATTTTGTCGGTGGAGGCCGCCAGCGGCGCCTGCCGCCTGCTGGGCGGGAACGCCTTTCTGCCGCCGGACGCCACGTACCGCTCTCTGGCCGCCCGGTATATCCACGGCCAGGCCCCCGGCGCCCTCCGGGCCCGCATCCGCCGGGCCGTCCGGCTGGACACCATTCTGGCCGCTTTAGAGGAATCGCCGGTGTACACCTTTACCTGCACCCTGGAAACAGAAGAAGGCCCCCGCGCCAAACGGCTGCGCTGCTCCTGGCTGGACCGGGCGGACGGCACGCTGCTGATAACCCTGGGCGACGCATAAACAAACGGCCGCAAGCTGTATGCCTGCGGCCGTTTTTCTTATTCGTCCAGCTTCAAAACCGCCAGGAATGCCTCTGTCGGTACCTTTACCGAACCCAGGCTCCGCATCCGCTTCTTGCCCGCCCCGCAAAATCTTCGATTTGGCGGGGACCCCTCCATAAAACCCAACCGGGCAGGCAAAGCCCGCCCGGTT
>SFDT01000059.1 GCA_004558115.1 Clostridiales bacterium
CCCGCTTCCTGGAGGGCAACAAGAAGGCCCTGGTGGCCGGCATGGAAGCCGCCCGGTAAAGCCTTAACCCGCAAATCGTATAACAAATCCCCGGCTGCCAGGCAGCCGGGGATTTGTATTTTGTCCAAAAGTCTCACAGAGTTTGCCGCCCGCAGCAGACTGCAACCCTATTGCCCAAAAAGGGCTTCGCCCTTTTTGGACAATTAAAACAGCCCCGCGATGGCATACATGGCCAGGGAGGCCAGCCAGGCCACGCCGCACTGCATGGCCACCACGCCCAGGGTCTTCAGGGAGGAGTCCAGCTCCCGGCGGATGGTGGCCACCGCCGCCACGCAGGGGGTATACAGCAGGGTGAACACCAGGAAGCTCAGGGCGGACCGGGTGGTGAACAGGCCGGAGATAGCATTGCCGCCCAGCAGCACCTCCAGGGTGCTGACCACGGATTCCTTGGCGATGAAGCCGGAGATCAGCGAGGTGGCGCAGCGCCAGTCGCCGAAGCCCAGGGGAGCGAAGAGGGGGGCCAGCACCTGGCCGATCAGGGCCAGCAGGCTGTCCGCGCTGTCGGACACCACGTTGAGCCGGGTGTCGAAGCTCTGGAGGAACCAGATGACTATGGTGGCCAGGAAGATCACCGTAAAGGCCCGCTGCAGGAAGTCCTTGGCCTTTTCCCACAGCAGCAGGGCCACGCTTTTGACGCTGGGCAGCCGGTAGTTGGGCAGCTCCATGACGAAGGGCACGGGCTTTCCCCGGAAGGCGGTCTTGTTCATGATCAGCGCCGCCGCAATGCCGATGAGGATGCCCAGCACATACAGGCCGATCATCACCAGGGCACGGTAACGGGGGAAGAAGGCCGCCGTGAAGAAGGCGTAGATGGAAATTTTCGCCGAGCAGCTCATATACGGCGTCAGCAGGATGGTCATTTTCCGGTCCCGGTCCGAGGACACCGTGCGGGTGGCCATGATGGCGGGGACGGAGCAGCCGAAGCCGATGAGCATGGGGACGATGCTGCGGCCGGAGAGGCCGATCTTCCGCAGGGGCTTGTCCATGACGAAGGCCACCCGGGCCATATAGCCGGTGTCCTCCAGGATGGACAGGAAGAAGAACAGGGTCACAATGATGGGCAGGAACACCAGCACGCTGCCCACGCCGCTGCATATACCGTCCACGATCAGGCTCTTGACCACCGGGTTGATGCCGTAGGCCGTGAGGCCCCGGTCCACCAGGGCGGTCAGGGCGTCCACCCCCACCGCCAGCCAGTCCGACAGCCGCTGGCCGATGACGTCGAAGGTCAGCCAGAAGGTCAGCAGCATGATGCCCAGGAACACCGGCACCGCCGTATAGCGGCCCGTCAGCAGGCGGTCCATTTTCACGGACCGGGCGTGCTCCCGGCTTTCGCGGCACTTGACCACCGAGGCGGACACTACGCTTTCGATGAAGCTGTACCGCATATCCGCCAGGGCGGCGTTGCGGTCCAGGCCGGTTTCCGTCTCCATCTGGACGATGCAGTGCTCCAGCAGCTCCCGCTCGTTCTGGTCCAGGGCCAGCCGGTCCGCCAGGTCGTCGCCGCCCTCGATGAGCTTGGCGGCGCAGAACCGGGCCGGAACGCCGATGCGGTCGGCGTGGTCGGCGATCAGATGCACCACCGCGTGGATGCAGCGGTGGACGGCGGAATCGTCGGCGCAGAAGTCCGTGACCTTGGGCAGTACCCGGCCCCGGGCCGCGGCCAGGGCCTGATCCACCAGCTCCGACACGCCCTCGCCCTTGGCGGCGGAAATGGGCACCACCGGGATGCCCAGCTCCCGGCTCATCCGCTGCACGTCCACGGTGCCGCCGTTGGCCCGGACCTCGTCCATCATGTTCAGGGCCAGCACCATGGGCACCCGCAGCTCCAGCAGCTGCAGCGTCAGGTACAGGTTGCGCTCGATGTTGGTGGCGTCCACGATGTTGATGATGCCGTCGGGCTTCTGGTTGAGGATGTAGTCCCGGGAGACGATCTCCTCCTGGGTATAGGGCCGCAGGGAGTAGATACCCGGCAGGTCCACCACAGAGCAGCCCTTTTCGCCCCGTATCTCGCCGGTTTTCTGGTCCACGGTGACGCCGGGGAAGTTGCCCACGTGCTGGTTGGAGCCGGTGAGGGCGTTGAAAAGCGTGGTTTTGCCGCAATTCTGATTGCCGACCAGGGCGAAAATCATACCGCCGCCTCCTTTACCTGAATCTTCATGGCGTCCTCCACCCGCAGGGTCAGCTCATAGCCCCGGACCCGGATCTCGATGGGGTCCCCCATGGGGGCCACCTTCATCAGCTTCACGGCGGTGCGGGGGATCAGCCCCATATCCAGCAAACGGCAGCGCAGGGGCCCGTCGCCGCCTACGGCGGTGATGACCCCGGACTGTCCGATTTTCAATTCGTTGAGTGTCATATGGCTTGCCTCCTGAAAAAGTAAGTCCAGTATAACATATCGAACCGCCCGGCTCAATCCCTGAAATGAGAATCCCGTCGAAAAAACGTTAAAAAAACGGACAAACCAAGGACCGGCTGCCGAAGCAGCCGGTCCTTTTTTGCGCCTTGATGCGATTATACCAAAACCTGTTAAAAAACTTGAAAAGCTTTTTAACAGGTTTTGTATGAGACGTCACAGCGTGTTTTCACACGCTGTGTGTGCGCCCGGCGCACGGGATTCTTGATTAAATTATTTAATCAGGAATCAGTATTAATACCCGAACAGCATATCCCGGCGGATCTCCGCCAGGTTGTGGGCGCCGCACATGGCCATGGTGTCCGCCAGCTCCGCCTGGAGCTTGTTCACCAGCACGGCGGGGCCCTCCGATCCGCCGCCATAGACCATGGTGACGAAGGGACGGCCGATGAGCACGCCGTCCGCGCCCATGGCCAGGGCCTTGAAAATATCCGTTCCGGTGCGCAGGCCGCCGTCCACTAGGATGGTCATCCGGCCGCCTACGGCGTCGGCGATGGCGGGCAGCACCTCCGCCGTGGAGGGACACTGATCCTGGACCCGGCCGCCGTGGTTGGACACCACGATGCCGCTGGCCCCGGCCTCCAGGGCCTTCAGGGCCCCCCGGACGGTCATGACGCCCTTGATGATGAAGGGCTTTTGGGCATAGTCGATGATCTGCCGCAGCTCCTCCACGGTCTTGCTGCCGGCGGGAGGCGTCAGCCCCTTCAGGAAGGGCAGGCCCGCCGCGTCGATGTCCATGGCCACGGCCATGGGGTCCGCCCGGCGCACGGCGTCCAGCTTGGCGAACACCGTTTCCATGTTCCAGGGCTTCACCGTAGGCACGCCCAGGCCCCCGGCGGCAGTGATGGCGTGCAGCGCGCCCTCCATCACGGCGGGATTGGTGCCGTCGCCGGTGAAGGCGGCGATGCCCGCCTGGGCGCAGGAGGACACCAGAATGTCGTTGTAGGTCAGATCGTCGTATTTATCCCCATAGTGGAGCTTCATGGCCCCCACGGGGGCGGCGAAGATGGGGGCGGCAAACTTCCGCCCGAACAGGGTGAAGGTGGTGTCGATGGGCGCATTTTCGCAGATGGTGTCCATGTTGATGCACACCTCCTGCCACTTCTGATAGTTGCGCAGC
>SFDT01000022.1 GCA_004558115.1 Clostridiales bacterium
CTCTTACTTTAAAGCAAAGGGAGTTTTCTTGTCTACATCATCGCCATTAGGCTTCTTTTGAACCACTCGCCTAGCGAGTGGTTTTCTGATATGCAAAAAAACAGCGTGTACCAAATCGGTACACGCTGTTTTTTCAGTAGGGAGGAGGTGCTTACTTCGCCAGGACCTTCTTTAGCTTGGCAAAGCGGGGCAGGGAATCCTGCTTGGGCAGCTTGGGCTCGCCCTGGATCAGGGGCAGCACGTAGTCGACGAAGGGCTGCTCCACATTGTTGTGGGCGGCGTTGATCCACTCCAGGGGGACCTTCTTCTCGGTGTTGGCCACGTCGGTCAGGCCCAGCAGCTTCGTCTTGCAGACGTACTTGCCGTCCTCATAGGCGCGCTCAAAGCCCACCATCTTGTCGGTGATGCCGGCCACGGCGTTTTCCACGGCGGCCTTGCCGGACATGTAGGACTCCTCAATATCGGTCTCAGAGGCCAGGTGGGCGCCGCAGCGCTGCAGCAGGCTCAGCTCAATGCCGCGGACCTTGGCGCCGGTCTTCTCCTTGACGACATTGGCCAGCAGGGAAGCCAGGCCGCCCAGCTGGGCATGGCCGAAGCCGTCGGTGGCAGAGGTCTTGGCCTCGGAAACAAAGGTGCCGTCGGCATAGTGGATGCCCTCGGAAACAGCCACCATGCAGTTGCCCTTCTCCTTGTAGATGCGCTCCACGTCCGCCAGGAAGGCGTCCATGTCGAAGTCCACCTCGGGCAGATACACCAGGTCGGGACCGGCGCCGTAAGCGGTGGCCAGAGCGGCAGCGCCAGCCAGCCAGCCGGCGTGACGGCCCATGATCTCGATGATGCAGACCATGCCGGTGTCATACACACGGGCGTCCTGATAGACCTCCATGCAGGAGGTGGCGATATACTTGGCGGCAGAGGCAAAGCCGGGGCAGTGGTCGGTACCGTAGAGGTCGTTGTCGATGGTCTTGGGCACGCCCATGACGCGGCACTCATAGCCCACCTTCTGCATGTACTTGGAGATCTTGTTGCAGGTATCCATGGAGTCGTTGCCGCCGTTGTAGAAGAAGTAACGGACGTCGTACTTCTTGAAGATCTCCAGGATGCGCTTGTAATCGGTGTCGTCCACGTCGGGATCGGCCATCTTATAACGGCAGGAGCCCAGGGCGGAGGAAGGGGTATACTTCAGCAGCTCCAGCTCGGCGGGGTCCTCCTCGGCCATATCGAACAGGCGGTCGTTCAAAACGCCCTTGATGCCGTGCTCCGCGCCCAGAACGCGGGTGATGTTGGGGTTTTTCAGGGCAGTGTCGATGACACCGTACACGCTGGCATTGATGACGGAAGTGGGGCCGCCGGACTGGCCCACGATGCATGCGCCTTTCAGTTCACTCATGAGAAAAAGCCTCCTCAGAATTTGTTTGGACCCTCAGGTGACAAAAAACCACACGCGAAGGCCCTTTGGCAGGGTCACGGGCGGAAAAAAGACGTATGATCTTTTGTCAACTGAGGGCATTGCTATCATATCATTGAAAAAAAGAATTGTAAATACTTGCAATTTAATTTTTCTGTGATATTATCATAGAGGAAAATCGTTTTCGTCCATTTGAAACGTCTAATTTGCCAATCCGTTAACGAACTCTTTTACATGGGGGCGGCAAAGGGGCTTCAAACCGGGCGGGACAAATAAGAACAGGAGTGAAACATTATGGCATTGGTCACCACTACCGAAATGTTCAAGAAGGCCTACGACGGCGGTTATGCCATCGGCGCTTTCAACGTCAACAACATGGAGATCGTCCAGGGTATCACCGAGGCCGCTCAGGAGCTGAAGGCCCCCCTGATCCTCCAGGTCTCCAAGGGCGCCCGTGCCTACGCCAACCACACCTATCTGGTGAAGCTGGTGGAGGCTGCCGTTATTGAGTGCCCCGACATCCCCATCGCCCTGCACCTGGACCACGGCCCTGACTTCGAGACCTGCAAGTCCTGCATCGACGGCGGCTTCACCTCCGTCATGATCGACGCCTCCTCCAAGCCCTTCGCCGAGAACATTGAGATCACCAAGAAGGTCGTGGAGTACGCCCATGACCACGGCGTGGTCGTCGAGGCCGAGCTGGGCACCCTGGCCGGCATCGAGGACGATGTGAAGGTCGCTGCTCACGCCGCTTCCTACACCCGCCCCGAGGAGGTCGAGGAGTTCGTTGCCAAGACCGGCTGCGACTCTCTGGCCATCGCCATCGGCACCAGCCACGGCGCTTACAAGTTCACCGCCGCTCAGTGCACCCGCAATGAGAAGGGCATCCTGGTTCCGCCTCCCCTGCGTTTCGACGTGCTGGAGGAGGTCTCCAAGCGCCTGCCCGGCTTCCCCATCGTGCTGCACGGCTCTTCCTCCGTGCCCCAGGAGTTCGTGAAGGCCATCAACGAGCACGGCGGCCAGATGCCCGACGCTGTCGGCATCCCTGAGGAGCAGCTGCGCCACGCCGCCGAGCTGTCTGTCTGCAAGATCAACATTGACTCTGACCTGCGCCTGGCCATGACCGCCACCATCCGTCAGTACTTTGATGAGCATCCCGGCGACTTTGACCCCCGCCAGTATCTGAAGCCCGCCCGTTCCGCCATCAAGGCCATGGTCGCCCACAAGATCGTGGACGTCCTGGGCTGCGACCACAAGGCCTGAGCCTGACACTCGCCCATGCAAAAAGACCGGAAACGCGAAAGCGTTTCCGGTCTTTTCTCTCACCCGCCTCTTTTTGCCGCATAAACTGGTGGCAGGGGAGGGGATACCATGCGCTTTTTGCAGGACTATGACCGTCAGGCCGCCGTCCAATACGCCCACCGCTGGGCCTACGGCCGGAACCCGGCCTATTACGACTACGAGGACCTTGGCGGCGACTGCACCAACTTCGCTTCTCAGTGTGTATTTGCCGGCAGCCGCATCATGAATTTTACGCCTACCTTCGGCTGGTACTACATCGACGCCAATCAAAAGGCGCCCGCCTGGACGGGCGTGGAGTATTTCTGGAACTTTTTCACCCGCAAGGGCTTTTCCGTGGGGCCGGTGGGAGAACCTTCCTCGCTGGAGGCTATGCGGCCAGGAGATATCGTGCAGCTGAGCTTCAAGAGCGGGAGCTTTCAGCACAGTCCCGTGGTGGTGTCGGTGGGCGCGAAACCGGCGCTGGATAACGTGCTGGTGGCGGCCCACAGCTATGACGCCGACAACCGTCCCCTGTCCACCTATGAGTTTCGGGACATCCGGTTCCTGCACATCACCGGCACCATCCGGCCCTGAAAATTTCAAATTCTGTTCACAACTTTTCCAGCCTGCCTGCTATCATAAAAGGACAATACTGGAAAAGAAGGGATGTTTCCAATGAAACGGTTCGGTTCCTGGCTGCTGGCGGCAGCTTTGGCGGTGTCATTTCTGGCGGTCCCGGCGGCTGCCGCGGACTACCGGGATGTTCCGGCGGAGGGGGCACTGGCCGGGGAGGTCCGCAAGGCGGTGGACTACGGTCTCATGCAGGGGTACAGCGAGACCACATTCGGATACGGCGACTCCATGACCCGGGCCCAGTTCGTCACGGTGCTGCGCCGGATGATGGGCTGGAGCGGCGGCGAAGCCGGCATCACCCAGACCATGGCTTTGCCTGAGGGCCTTTCCGCCACTTACCGCGCCGCCATCGGCGCCGCCGTGCAGAACGATGTGGTGGACAGCGGAAAAGCCTTCCGCCCCAACGCACCGATCACCCGGGGGGAAATGGCGGAAATGCTGGTGCGGGCGCTGGGCCTGAAGTCCGCGGCGGAGCACCTGCATTCCTCCGCGATACCCAATTCCGACGCCTACTCCATCCTGCACGGCACCACCCCTTTCACGGACCTGCCGGAAGGGGAGGAGGGCTATATCACCGTGGCCTATACCATCGGCATGACCAAGGGCACCTCCGAGACCACCTTCAGCCCCGATCAGACCGCCACTCGGGCCCAGGCGGCGGCCATGCTGGTGCGTATCTATGAAAAGCTGCATCAGAAGACGGACTTCCTCCACGGCTTTTACGCCATTTCCTCGTACAGTCAGTTGGACTTTGCCCGGAACATGGACGCCGTCAGCGCCGGCTGGAGCCGCATGACCTGGAACGGGGAGACGGCGCTGCTGTCCACCACCAGTGCCGGCGGCAACGAATTCGCCATTCCCAGCGGATATGACAGTGTGACGGGCTATGTGGATGCCAACGGCATCGCCCTGCACCTGAACGTATTTATGGATGCCTCCGGCGGCGCCGCGGAGCTGCTGGCGTCGGAGAATGGCCGTAGCCAGGCGGTGGAGCAGATCATCCACGAGCTGACCGTTTCCTACAACGCCATCGGCAAAAATCCGTACAGCGGCGTCACCATCGACTTTGAGGGCTTGCGCAAAGGCAGCAAAAGCGATTTCACCGCCTTTTTGACGGAGCTGCGGGCAGCCCTGGACCAGCTGGGCCAATCCCTGTATGTCTGCGTGTCTCCGGTGCTGAGCAGCGGCTATTACAGCGGTGGCTGGTATGACGGCTATGACTACGCCGCCATCAGCGCCCTGGCGGACAAAGTCATTCTGATGGCCTATGACTACGAGCCCCGGGACATGAGCAGCTTTATCGGCACCACCTATCACCAAACCGCCGCCTCCGCTCCCATCGACCAGGTGTATCTGGGCTTAAAAGCCCTGACCAACGAGGTGGCCCCCGAAAAGGTGGCCCTGGGCTTTTCCTGCAAGAACGTGGCCTGGAAGATCGATGCGGACGGCAAGCTGCTCTCCGGCACGCCGGTGTATCCCTCCAATGACACCGTGTCCAAGCGCCTGGCCCAGGAGAGCACGGAATTCGGCTGGTCCCAGGAGTACCAGCAGTCCTACGCCATTTACCGCGCCGAAGACGGCGGCCGCTACTTCCTCTGGTACCAAAATGACCGCAGTATCCAGGCGGCTCTGGACGCCGCCCGCCTGCTGGGCGTCACCGGTGTGTCCGTGTGGCGTCTGGGCACGGTGCCCATGTACAGCGGATGGAACTGGATGCGCCTGCTGGACCGCTGAGGCAGGCAGGGAAGGGGCCTTCATAAAATTGAGACAAGCCGGCAAAAAGCCGCCCCAACGGGGCGGCTTTTTTAATCCTTTTTCTCGTTTTTTCCAGTTTTTTTCACGCGTGACAAGGGATTTGCCTTTGCAGCTACCCGCAGGGATTCGTTGTCCACGTGGGTATAGATCTCAGTGGTGTTCAAATGGTCGTGGCCCAGCACTTCCTGGACGGCCCGCACATCCACACCGTTTTGCAGCATCAGCGTGGCGGCGGTGTGGCGCAGTTTGTGGGAGGAATACTGGCTGGCGTCGATGCCGGCCTCAGCCAGGCGCTTTTTCACCATGGCATGGACCGTAGAGCGGCTGATACGCTCGTTCTGAGAGGATAAAAACAGGGCGTTTTCATCCTTGCCGCGAATGGGCCGCCGGACCGCCAGATACTGGCGCAGGGCGTTCTGACAGGCATCGTTTAGGTAGATGATACGGACCTTGTTGCCCTTGCCGAGGACCCGCAAGGCCTCGCCTTGGATGTCGTTGAGGTTCAGGCCCACCAGCTCGGAGATCCGCAGGCCGCAGTTGAGGAACAGCGTCAAAATACAGTAATCCCGCTCCTGGTTTTTGCCGTCCACGGAATCCAGCAGCTGGATGCTTTCATCCAAAGTCAGGTATTTGGGCAGGTTTTTCTTCAGCTTCGGAGAATCGATATCTTTGACAGGATTTTCACGAAGTAGGTGCATCTTATTGGTCAGGTAATTATAAAAGGACCGGATGGTGGCGATTTTCCTGGCTCTGGATGCGGAATTGAGGCCGTATTCCGGATTGCGGCTGTTTTGGTTCTGCACACGGTCCCGGCTGAGATAGGCCATGTAACCGTAGATATCCGTCAGCGTGATACTGGCCACGAAGTCCAAATCCACGTCCATGATGTCGATCTCATCCAGCTGCTTGCCCGCAAGCGCGGGGTCGCGAATTTGTTTCATGTAACGGAAGAAATTCCGCAGGTCCAGAAAGTATTCGTCGACCGTTCGTTTGGAGTGCGCTTTAACGGTCTCATGATAGGCCAGAAAATCCCGCAGGATCTCCGGTGCTTCAGTGCGGTAATCAACCATAGATTATTGATACGGAAATACACAGCCGCAGCGGTCCAGGAACCTGTCCGAGGCCTGGCAAAACCGCTGGAAACGGCCAAATCCCCGAGGGAGGCTGTTTTCTTCTCCCCTAAATTGAACAAAATTTTTATTTTGTTCAATCGTGCGTATCCCCGCAAAGCCTCCTTCCCCGGACTTTGCTCATGAATAACATTTTATTTTGAAATCAAGTTTAGTATTTGCTGCTCCTCAATAGACTTCGTGTGCTGGCCTCATTGTGACTGCTGTCATCCAGTTCAATGATGTACCGCGCAACCAGTTTTTCATCAGCTAGTACAAAATCCACATGCTTTGCCTGAATTTTATATAAAAATGTCTTGTATTTTGGGTTATCTTTAATTGGTTCTACTAAATCAAACAGCCTTACTTTTGCAAATACTGTATATCCACGCTGTTCAACAATATTCTTCAGTTTTTTATATGCATCCTTTTCATTATAACATAACTGAAAAGCCACTTTTTTGATATGCTTTTCGAATTTCATCATATTTGACTGCTTCATTCAAATTGTTTTCTTGTTGTTTGCCATATGCTTTGTTTTGCCGTTGTTTCCAAATCAGATAACATATAGCCGCTAAGAACCCAAGATAACCGATGTATGTCATTCCATGCAGCGTATCCATCATTTTCTCCTTTATCTATGCCGCGTGCAGCCTTCAGATAAGCCTAAATATTCATAAAATCCACCGGTTCGGGTCAACCTAACGGCAACAACCTATGAAACGGATGATGCTCATGAGCCTGATCCCGTGCACCAGCAAATGCGTTTATCAGCAGGACGGCGTCTGCACACTGGACAGCGCCGCCGCGGCAGGCGTGCCGTCCCTGGGCGGCGCCTGCGTTCATTTCATTCCGGCTGCCGCAAAGCGGCTCGGATCGCCTCACCGATATTCCGAACCGGGATCAGCCGCAGCCCCTCCGGCGGCCGAAGACTGTCCGCCCGGTGCGCCGGGACCACACACTTCGTAAAGCCCAGCCGGCGGACCTCGGAAATGCGCTGGGCCAGCTGGTTCACCGTCCGCAGCTCGCCGGTGAGGCCCACTTCCCCGATGGCCACCAAATCACGGGGCACCGGCCGGTCCAGATAGCTGGAAGCCAGCGCCACCACGGCGGCCAGGTCGGCGGCTGGCTCGTCCAGCCACAGGCCGCCGATGATATTGAGGTATGCGTCACATGCGGACACTTTCAGTCCACCACGTTTTTCCAATACAGCCAGCAGCATGGCGGCCCGGTTATAGTCAAAACCGTTGCTGGTACGGCGGGGATTGCCGCCGGCGGAGGTCACCACCAGAGCCTGGATCTCCGCCAGGACAGGCCGCATCCCCTCCATGACGCAGGTGACGCAGGTGCCCGGCGCATCGTCCGGCCGGCCGGACAGCAGCATTTCCGAGGGGTTCTCCACCTCCGCCAAGCCCTCGTCCCGCATCTCAAACACGCCGATCTCATTGGTGGCGCCGAAGCGGTTTTTGGCTGCCCGCAGAATGCGGTAGGATGTGTGCTGGTCCCCCTCAAAATACAGCACGCAGTCCACCATGTGCTCCAGTACCTTCGGCCCGGCGATGGAGCCTTCCTTGTTCACGTGGCCGATGACGAACACCGTGATGCCCTGGCCCTTCGCCAGCTGCATGAGGGCCAGTGTGCAGTCCTTCACCTGGCTGACACTGCCCGCCGGGGAATCCAGCGCATCGTTGTACAGCGTCTGGATGGAGTCCACGATGAGCACATCCGGCTTTTCCGCCGCCACGGATTCCAGCAGGTCTCCCAGACTGGTCTCCGAGATGACGTAAAGGCTGGCGCTGTCCACATGCAGCCGCCGTGCCCGCAGCTTCAGCTGATGCTCCGATTCCTCACCGGATACATACAAAACCTTGGAAAACTCGCACAATTTACTGCAAATTTGCAGCATCAGCGTGGACTTTCCGATGCCGGGAGCGCCGCCCACCAGCACCAGCGAGCCCTTGACGGCGCCGCCGCCCAGCACCCGGTCCAGCTCCCCCATTCCCGTGGGAAAGCGGATCTCCTCGTCCGCCTGCAATTCCGTCACCGGGCAGGCCCGGCGGACAGAGATGCCGCCGCAGGCGGTCCGGCCCACGGCCTTGGAGGCGCTTTTTGGTACCTCCGGCTGCTCCACAATGGTGTTCCAGGCGCCGCAGGCGGGGCACTTCCCCGCCCACTTCGGCGTCTCGTTCCCGCACTCCGTGCAGTAAAACATGGTCTTTTGTTTCATATCGTCCCTCTTACGACGCCAGACAGCCGGCGGTGATGGCGGCGGCCAGGCGGGTCTGATAGGCAGGCTGCTGAAGCATGGCTGTCTCCTCCCGATTGGAGAGAAAGCCGCACTCCACCAGGATGCCCGGCGCGTTGATATTTTTCATCAGGTAAATGGTGGCCGGAATGGATTTCGTCTTCTTCTCATTCCCGGTGTTGACGGCGGTATTCAATGCGTCCTGCACGGACTGGGCCAGCGCGTCGGCGCCTTCTTTGCTGTTCCAGAACACCTGGGCGCCGTGGGTCACCGTGGAGGACGGCAGGCTGTTCTGGTGGATGCTCAGCAGCACGGCGCCTTCCGTTCCGTTCACAAGAGCGACCCGGTTGTGGAGGTCGGAGACCTTTTTCTGCCGGGCGGTGGCGGCCTCCTGGGAGTGGATGGACACATCCTCCCTGCGGGTCATGACGGTGGGCTGGCCCAAAAAGGTCATGAAGTCCTCCACCCGCAGAGCGATGGACAGGTTCAAGCCGCTCTCCTTGACAGCCCCGTCCGCGGAGACGGCGCCGCCGTCCTCCCCGCCGTGGCCCGGGTCGATGACCAGTGTGACCCGCTCCTCACCCAGGGCGGCGAACACCGGAACGGTCTTGCTGTGCCCCGTCCACAAAAGCACGGCAAAGGCGGCAAAAAAGCAGCAAAGCAGGCCGCAGACCAGCAGGTTTTGTTTTTTCAGCACCAAAAACACAACACAGCACCCCCTGCCGGGAGCTTATGCGCATCTTTGTTCTTCCATTCCGATTATAGCCGTCCTCCCGTCTAAAATCAAGGGCAGGCTCCCCCCTGCCCCCGCCCGCATAGTATGGAGTGAGCGTGCGCCGCTGCCGGTGCGCGCCACTATGCCAAAGGAGGAAGCCACCGCAAATGGAAACACCTGAAATGAATCAACCCGCCGCGTCCTGCGGCGCGAATCAGGGAACGATGCCCGGCAGCTGCGCGCCGCTGGCATTCCCCTATGTACCCATGCAGGGCCCCAATCCCACCCGCTTCAGCCGGATGGAGGCTTTGCAGACCGGCACCCTGTTCCCCGGCCTGGACCTGCCCTTTAAGGAGGCCATCCAGGCAAAGACCAAGCTGGCCAATACCGCTCTTGTGGAGCTGATGGCCCTGGACTTCGCCATCGACGAACTGGGGCTGTACCTCGTCACCCACTCCGAGGACCAGGAAGCGCTTCAGCTGTACTGGTCCTATATCAAGCTGGCCAAGGAAGGCCGTGAGAAATACCAGAAGATGTACGGTCCGCTGCTGCAGACGGACCTGACCCCTGAGGAGGGCTATATCTGGCTGAAGGACCCCTGGCCCTGGGAGGAAGGAGGAAACGCGTAATGTTCGTGTATGAGAAGAAGCTCCAGTACCCGGTGAAGATCAAAAATACCAATCCCAAGCTGGCGGCGGTCATCATCAGCCAATACGGCGGGCCGGATGGTGAACTGGGCGCCTCCCTGCGCTATCTGAGCCAGCGGTATTCCATGCCTTATCCGGAGCTGAAGGCTCTGCTGACCGATATCGGTACCGAGGAACTGGGGCACCTGGAGATGATCGGCGCCATCGTTCACCAGCTGACCCGCGACCTGACAGAAGACCAGATCAAGTCCGCCGGCTTTGACGCCTACTTCGTGGACCACACCGCCGGTGTCTACCCCACCGCCGCCTCCGGCTTCCCCTGGAGCGCCGCCAGCATGGCGGTGAAGGGCGACCTGATCGCCGACCTGACCGAGGACCTTGCAGCAGATGCTGCGATGGCAATGATGCGGAAGTGCCCGGCGCCCTTTACGCGCCGTAGCGCCGCAGGCCCGCTTCGATGATGTCCCAGAACTTCTCCACGTCGATCTCCACCGCCACATCGGCGTTGTGGGGCAGGCGGAGATAGTCGAAGCCGTCGCAGTTGGTGCGGCCGTAGGACTGTCCGCCGCCGATGTCGATGCGGACGTTCATGGGGCGGGTGGTGAGCACCGTGGGGTCCAGCAGCCAGGCAATGGTCACCGGGTCGTGGAGCGGGCCGCCCTCCCAGCCGAAGACCTCCTTCTGTGTCCGGCAGAAATGCCCCATCAGCTCCACGAACAGCCGGGAGGCTTCGTTGCCTACCCGGCCCATCCGCTCCACAACGGCGGGATAGCACAGGGCCTTGCGGGTCACATCCAAGCCAACCATGGTGATGGGCCGGCCAGCGGTAAAGCAGACATGGGCCGCCTCCGGGTCCGCCAGGATGTTGAACTCCGCCGCGGGAGACACGTTGCCGCTGCCGCAGGAGCCGCCCATCAAAACGATGCGCTGAATTTTTTCAGCGATGCGGGGCTCCAGCCGCAGGGCCATGGCCAGATTCGTCATGGGGCCTGTGGTGACCACAGTGATGTCCCCTTCCGAGGCCAGCAGGGTCCGCACCAAAAACGCCACGGCGTGCTCCTGCTCCAGCGGGCAGACCAGCGGCGGAAATGCCGGTCCATCCAGGCCGGTCTTGCCGTGGATGTCCCCGGCGGTCATTTTCTCCCGGACCATGGGCTGACCGCAGCCGGCGAACACCGGCACCTGCAAACCCAGCCACTGGACCACCTGCCGGGCATTGCGTTGGGTGTTTTCCAGCGTCTGGTTGCCCGCCACTACCGTGATGCCCAGCAGCTCCAACGCCGGGCTGCCGCCCGCCAGCAGGATGGCCACCGCGTCATCGTGACCGGGGTCGCAGTCCAGAATGATCTTCTTTCGCTCCATGGGAAAGCCTCCTTCCGCGCGCCTGGGGGCACGCTGTCCGTTTTCTTCATTATAGCAGAGCCTGTCCCCGGACACCAGAGGATTTGCCCAGGTCTTTCCCCCTTCCCCGCCGCATAGAATGGCGGTAAAAGGAGGCGGCGCCATGGCGGAGGAGACTGTGAAAAGCGTGTTTCAAAACGGGGCGGACACTCCGGACCCACAGGCGCTCACGGAGGCGTGGGCCCGGCTCATCCGGCAGCTGGCGCAAGCCCGTGCCGGGGAGGACGACGCATGATCAAGGCCGCCCTTTACTGCCGCCTGTCCGAGGAGGACCGGGACAAGCGGCATATTACGGACGACAGCGCCAGCATCCAAAACCAAAAGGCCATGCTGCGATCTTACGCGGCAGAGCAAGGCTGGGAAGTATTTGACATTTACAGCGACGATGATTACGCGGGTTCCGACCGCAGCCGCCCGGAATTTTGCCGCCTGCTGCGGGACGCGGAGCAGCGGCGGTTCCAGGTGGTGCTGTGCAAGACCCAGTCCCGCTTCACCCGGGAGCTGGAGCTGGTGGAAAAATACCTCCATGACCTGTTCCCCCGGTGGGGCATCCGCTTTGTGGGCATCGTGGACAACGCAGACACGGACAGCCGGGGCAATAAAAAGACCCGGCAGATCAACGGCCTGGTGAACGAGTGGTATCTGGAGGACATGTCGGAGAATATCCGCAGCGTCCTTA
The DNA here is from genome assembly GCA_004558115.1 of Clostridiales bacterium. Lineage (GTDB taxonomy): Bacteria > Bacillota > Clostridia > Oscillospirales > Oscillospiraceae > Oscillibacter. The sequence goes on from SFDT01000022.1 coordinate 11,874, forward strand.
CCAGCCGCCGGAAAAGCGGCTTTCACATCGGCTCTTTCGCTCTGTACGGCTACCGGAAGGACCCGGACCACAAGGGCCGCCTCCTCATTGACGAGGAGGCGGCGGCGGTGGTGCGGGAGGTATTCACCCTTTTCGCCGGCGGCTGCGGCAAGACGGCCATCGCCCGGACGCTCAATGACCGGGGCATCCCCAATCCCACGGAGTACAAGCGGCTCCACGGCCTGCGCTACCAGCAGCCCAAGGGCAGAAACAGCACTCTTTGGAAATACCCGGCCATCTCCGCCATGCTGACCAACGAGCTGTATACCGGCACCCTGGTGCAGGGAAAATACGGCAGCGTTTCCTACAAAACCCGGCAGAACCGCCCCAGGCCCCGGGACCAGTGGTACCGGGTGGAGGGCACCCATGAGGCCATCATCGACCCGATCCTCTGGGAGGAGGTCCAGGCCCTGGTCCGGGAGCGGGCCAGGCCCTTCGCCGGCGGCAGCGTAGGGCTTTTTGCCGGGAAGGTCCGCTGTGCCGGGTGCGGCTACGTGCTGCGCTCTTCCGTGAGCCACGGCCGCCGCTACCTCCAGTGCCCTACCCACCACGTGGCAAAGGACGCCTGTCCGGGCGCCTTCCTCTCCGTGGAGAAGCTGGAGAAGCTGGTGCTGGGTGAGCTGGAACGGCTCACGGCAGAATATCTGGACCAGGAAGCCCTGTCAAAACGCCTGACAGCCTGCGGCGCGGCCCGGCTGAAAACGCTTCCGGCGCGGCTGGAGGCCTGCGAAAAGCAGGTGGAGGAACATGGAGCCGCCGTGGCCGCGCTGTATCTGGATCAGGCCCGCGGCAGCCTTTCCCAGGAGGACTTTCTGGCGGCAAAACAGGCGCTTTTACAAGAAAAAAGCCGCCTGGAAGCCCAGGCGGAACGCATCCGGCGGCAGCTGGCGGAGCAGGACGCCCCGGACGTCAGGGAGCTGCTGGAGCGCAGCCTCCATCCGGACCATCTGACGCGGGAAATGGTGCTGTGTTTCGTGGACCGCATTACCGTGGGAAAGCGGCAGCCGGGGGCGCCGCTGCCTCCGGTGGTGATCCACTGGCGCTTTTGACAAGGGAAAAGCCCGGAGCATCCGCTCCGGGCTTTCATCATGCCGTCAAGCCTGCAAGAAGGCCTGGACCTCATCGTAGGCGGGAATGGAATCTGCCGCGCCGGGCCGGGTCACGGCCAGGGCACTGGCCGCGGTGGCCAGACGGAGGCAGTCCTCCAGAGAGCCGCCCTCCGCCGCCCGGCGGAGGAAATAACCGGTGAAGGTGTCCCCTGCCGCCGTGGTATCCACCGCATGCACCCGCATGGCGGGGACCTGGGCGGTCTCACCGCCCCGGGCCGCCATGGAGCCGTCGCCGCCCAGGGTCAGGACGATGGTGGTGTCCGGGCACCGAGCCCCCAGGCGCCGCAGGATCTCCCGGGGGTCCGTGGTCCCAGCCAGGTAGGCGCCCTCCACCTCGTTCACCAGCAGCCATTCCAGCTTTTCCAGAGGCACCTGCTGCAAATTCTCCCCGCTGGGCGCGGCGTTCAGGGCCGTGCGCATCCCCAGCTCCCAGGCCCGGCGGACGATGTAGTCCACACAGGAGGTCTCGTTTTGCAGCAGCACCATGTCCCCCCGGTCAAACCGGGCCAGGACCCGGTCCACGTCCTCCTCCGTCAGGGCGTGGTTGGCGCCGCTGTACAGGATGATGTTGTTTTGTCCGGAGGGGTCCACCTGGATGATGGCGTGGCCGGTCTTGTCCGCCACCTGGCGGATGCAGTCCGTGCGGACGCCGGCGGCGGCCAGCTTTTCCTTTAAAAACACGCCTTCTTCGCCGATGCAGCCGGCGTGGTAGACCTCCAGCCCTGCCTTCGCCGCCGCGATGGACTGGTTGAGGCCCTTGCCGCCGCAGTTCACCCGCAGGCTCCGGGAACTCAAGGTCTCGCCGGGCTGGACGAAGTGGGGCATTTCGTAGACATAGTCGATATTCAATGAGCCGATATTCACAACACGCATGGAAAGTCCTCCTTTATGGCTGGGTAAAGGCGGCAATGAGCTTTTCCACCGCCTTGCGGGCGTCCACGTCCGTGCAGATGGAGAGGTAGGGCGCGTCGATGGGGTGCTCCCGGAAGTCCGCCACCACCATGCCCCGGCAGAACGTGCCGCCGCACTCCACCCGGGCGGGCGCTTTGCGGATGGTCACAAGGCTGGGGTCCACCGCCGCCAGCACCGCCAGGGGGTCATGGACCGGGCAGTGGTCCAGGCAGTTGTTCTGCAGGCGGTTGAAGCGGTAATACACCTCCATGGCCTGCCGGATGTAGGCGGCAATGGGCTTGTTTTCCTCCGTGGCATACTTGTCCAGCATGTCCAGATGGCGGGAAGTCAGGCGCACCTGCATGGTCACATCCAGCCCCACCATGGTCAAATCCAGCCCGGAGCGGAACACGAAGTCCGCCGCCTCCGGGTCCCCGGCCAGGTTGGCCTCGCACACCGGGGAGACATTGCCGGGGTGGTGCAGCGTACCGCCCATAAACACCACGTTCTTGACCAGCGGCACGATGTCCGGCGCCTTTTGCAGCGCCAAAGCCAGATTCGTCATACGGCCCAGCGTCACCAGTGTCAGCTGGTGGGGATGGGCCCGGACCATGCGGATGAGAAAGTCCCAGGCCGGCTCCTCCAGCGGCTTTTGGTCCGATGGCGGCAGCTCCACGTCGCCGATGCCGTTTTGACCGTGGATGTGGGGCACAGGCCCCTCCCACTTCCCTTCCAGGGGCGCGTTGGCCCCGATGGCCACCGGCACTTCGTAGGGCGTCCCCGCCAGCTTGATGAGGCGCAGGGTGTTTTCCGCCGCCTGGGCGGCGCTGGTATTGCCGCAGCCGGTGGTCACGCCCACCACCTGGACGCCGGACTGCTTCAAGGCGAACAAAATGGCAATGGAATCGTCAATGCCGGTGTCCGCGTCGATCAAGATCTTCTGCATATGACCGCTCCTGTCCAAAACATTCTCCGTTCATTATATGGCCTCCCGGCCAAAATTACAAGGGCGCCAATGCTGTCCCGGCGCCATCGCAGCAGATGATGTATTATGTAAGAACAATATCCCTGAATCCATGCGCCTCTTACTGGAAGCGACGCATGCTCATTGATACTATCCTGAGCCTAATCATTATTTCAATCCACGCTCCCCTTGCGGGGAGCGACTGGGAGTAACGCCAGAGTATGTCAGTATGGTTTTGTTTCAATCCACGCTCCCCTTGCGGGGAGCGACCGTATCCGCCATCTCCGGTGCCATGGTTGCTTCTGTTTCAATCCACGCTCCCCTTGCGGGGAGCGACGAAGACGTCTGGCCGTTCTCTGAGCTGTATGGGCCGTTTCAATCCACGCTCCCCTTGCGGGGAGCGACGTGGCGGAGCAAAGGCGTGTCGCCGCTGTTGAGGTTTCAATCCACGCTCCCCTTGCGGGGAGCGACCCTTATGACGTTTTATTCTGACAAAATGGACGATGTTTCAATCCACGCTCCCCTTGCGGGGAGCGACACATTTCGATCACGTTTTTCATCCGAGGCGTCCGGTTTCAATCCACGCTCCCCTTGCGGGGAGCGACCTGCCTCCAATCTTCCGGTCCTAAATATGATCTCGTTTCAATCCACGCTCCCCTTGCGGGGAGCGACTCCACCATGAGGAGGAGATCGCGGCAGTCCGCAAGTTTCAATCCACGCTCCCCTTGCGGGGAGCGACTCCGCCGATGTGTCGCCGTAGCCCTTGGTTACTGCAGTTTCAATCCACGCTCCCCTTGCGGGGAGCGACTTCTTGTCCGCCGTCATGCAGGCATTTTTCAATGTTTCAATCCACGCTCCCCTTGCGGGGAGCGACTTAACCAAAATATCATAAGCAACAGATGTAAGAGGTTTCAATCCACGCTCCCCTTGCGGGGAGCGACGTATTCCAGCATCCGCCAGCGATATATCAATGGATGTTTCAATCCACGCTCCCCTTGCGGGGAGCGACAAAGAAGGGAGGACTTGCGGAAATACACATGATTGTTTCAATCCACGCTCCCCTTGCGGGGAGCGACGCGTAAGGTTACCAATATATTTCGGCATCTTTAAGTTTCAATCCACGCTCCCCTTGCGGGGAGCGACCCGCATTCCAGGCAAATACAGAAGAGGTACAGAAGTTTCAATCCACGCTCCCCTTGCGGGGAGCGACAAGGAGATATATCCAAATCAAAAAAAATAGGCTGTTTCAATCCACGCTCCCCTTGCGGGGAGCGACGCAAGCGACCAACGATACCGATCACGCCACCGATGTTTCAATCCACGCTCCCCTTGCGGGGAGCGACCGCTTGCTGTGCTGCTTACTTTAGTCCTCGCTCTGTTTCAATCCACGCTCCCCTTGCGGGGAGCGACTTTTTCAAGAGGTTCTTTTGAATCCTGGGGAGATGTTTCAATCCACGCTCCCCTTGCGGGGAGCGACAGCAAAAATGTACAAAAGCAGATATGCATTTTGCAAAAAAATACCATTTATCAGTCATTTTGCCGAAAAACAGTATGTAGGTTTTTCTTAGACCGATGAGATCTTCTGGTTTTACCGGTGCGAACCTCCCTGCTTTCAGATGTCCGCTTCCATTTCGCACTTAAATAATTAGGGGTTCTTCAGGCATATAGGCAACCTTAACGCCAAAATGCTCAATTTTGTTTTTGTAACTGTTCCCCAAATAATAAAAGCGCAGACTATCTTTTTCCGGGTCCATAATGCTGCACAGTTTCGCTTGCAGAGACCGGCATTGGGCTGTATCTAACAGACACTCAAAAACCGAACACTGGACACGCTGACCGTAATTCACACACTGTTTTGCGATTTGACGCAGCCTTCTCCGGCCTGCTGCGTCCTCTGTATTGACATCATAAGTAATCAGTACCAGCATAGACTCCCTTCACTTCCAAAGAAACGGCGGGTATACGTCCAGATCCTCCCTTAAATACCGTGCCAGCAGCAGCGCCTGCATATAAGGAATCATGCCCCAGGGCAGTTTTTCATTCAAATACGGGTGGGTCAGCATATCTTTTTTCTTTTCCTGCCAGTGTTTCAAAAATTTTTTTCGTCCCTCATCTGTCAGGAAAACGGCTCCACTTTCTGCAAATGAAAAGGCAGAGATTTCAATTATCCGGTTATTGATCAACGTCAATACAAACCGGTCAGCCATACTGGGGCGCAGTTCCTCCATTAGATCCAGCGCAAGAGAACTCCTTCCTGGGCGGTCCCGGTGAAGGAACCCTACATAGGCATCCAGTCCTATGCTCTCCAGCGCGGATGCGCAATCATGAGCAAGGAGACTGTATGCAAAAGAGAGCAGAGCGTTGACAGCGTCCATGGGCGGGCGGCGATTTCGACCATGGAAATAGAACATATCCTTCCTGTTCAGAATCATGTCATCAAAGACATCAAAATAAGCCGCCGCGCCAATCCCCTCCAAACCTCTCAAACTGTCTGGTGAGGTCACCTCCTGAACCTGAGGGAGAATGTTTTTGATCTTGCCTGATGCACCAGAGAGCTTTTCTGTATCAACCCGCAGACTATGGTCCCGACGGGTCCGCTCTATGCTCCAGCGAGCATTGTATAGCTTCCCAAAAATCATTGTCCGCGCGATACGACAGCTTTGCTCCGGGTCATCTGCGACCCGATACTGAGCGCGGCGCAGCAGCACATTCCCACTATTGGCACCAGATACTCGGGCAAGGAATCTTCCCCTAGGCGTACAGAATGCAAGGCCAATTCCCCGCTCTGCACAGGCCCCCAGCAGAGCGGGAGACGCGCCCGCATAGGAAAAGGTAACGATGCTTTGCAAGGTATGCAGCGGATACCGCGATATAGCTTCCTTTTCTCGATTGGCGACTACATTCTCGCCATCCAGAGACAGATAAATATCCTCCGATGTGACAAAGAGGGTGTTCAACAAATGTTTCATCGGATTTCCTCCAAGGCGTCTTTAAGATATTCAGACGCTGGCTTTACCCGCATCAGTCTGGGCAGACACAGGTTCTGCAGTGAACAGGCATTGCAGGCTTTCGTAGGTTTCACTCTGGGCGTATGGTGTTTTTGATACAGGCTGTGCATTTCCAAAAGGCAGTCCCGCACCTCACGGCGCAGCTCCTCAGTAAACAAAACAGTCGTCCGATGCCGGGTCTCACCATAGTAAAGGGCTCCCTCTGGAATGGTACAACACAGCATCTCTTCCAGACACATAGCCTGTCCGCAAAGCTGAAGTTCATCCGCACGGTCCGCTTTAGGCTTCCCGCGCTTATACTCCACTGGATAGGGCCTCCATGTTCCATTCCGGCCGTGTAGAGAGATCCCGTCAGAATCACGGTGAAACTCTACCACATCACATTGCCCAGATACACCGAGGGTCGGTGAAAAAATATAGATCCCCCGGGTGATGAGCAGATCCCCCCGGCTCTCCTGAAATCCTTTTTCATGGGCATTTTGATGCATCAAAGTGCCGTCTACTGTCCGATAATTATCCGCCCACTGGTCCTCAATGTGAATCAGCGCCCACTGACGTCGGCAGAAGCGGAAGTGTTGAATACCGGAGAGCTGGAGGTAGTCCGCCTCATGATAGGTCACCCCATCCTCGTACAGGTGATACCGGCGGGAAGGGCCGCCTCGTCCACGGTCACCGTGTAGTCCTGATAGGAGCGGGCAGGAGAGGAATTCTCCGTATTCCTCCTAATAATCTTCACGCTGTCAAACAACTTATAAGCCGGTGCACAGCCCAGTTCACTGTCATGCTTGAAAACAATCAGCTCCCGCACGGCCATTTTCCCTCTAGCGGCAGAGTGGTCGTGCTCAAACATGTTCAGGATGGCCTCCCACAAAAGCGCCAGGTCTTCTTCCGAAAAGCCGGTAGTCTTGCGGGCCAGATTGGCAGAAACATATCCTTCACAACGGTAAAGGCCATAGGGCACGATGTATTTTCGCCCCATCTCTGTTCCTTTCTTCTCTGCGTCCGCCTCGGTGGTGATAGCCACACGGGTAATGGTAACCTCCTGGGGCACTATGGGCTCCACACTGCGGGCAAACCCCATCTGGACAGGACCGCGGACCTGACCACAGTTCAATGCTGCTTTCACAAATGTGGTCATCACAGCGCCAAAGGTACGAATATCATAGAAATTCGCGCACATCCAATCACGGATTTTTTTGTCCAGTTCCGGGTCTGACTTCTTCTTTTCCTTCACATTTTTCTCTGTCACATCCAACTGGGCAAAGGCTTCTGCGTCACTGCGATTCAACGGGACGCCGTCTTTTACATAGATGCGGTAACCGGTGGCGTCCTCTTTGGCTGTCTCCACATAGTTGCGGATCTTCCGTTTCAGGCATACATCTGTAACAATGCCGAGACCGGTCTCTGGGTCTACCCGAGGCATATTGCCCGCATCGGGGTCGCCATTGGGGTTACCGTTCTCCACGTCGAACAAGATGACGAATTCATAACGATTCTTGATAGGCTCAGACATGACCGTTCTCCTCCTTTTTCTCATACCGTTTTTGTGTCTGGTGATAATAACCAAGCTGGAAGGATCCCTGCTGGGGCAGACTTAGGCGAGTCGGATATTCCTGGTCAAGAATGTCCATCAGTTCCATGAGTTGCTTATTAAAGAAAATCTTTTTGCCTGTATCCAGTTTTCGCAGATGCTTTTGGGCAAGATCCACCAAAAGCGGGAAAATACGGCTGGGTGTTGAAGATGCAGCATTAAAGTATTTATCCTTGATTGTAGCGTTAATAGTGGGGTTTGCCGCGGATTGGATTGCTTCCAACACAGAAAAGAGCCGCCCCAGCGTATAGGCGGGATCCGTACATTTCGGATTAAGCGACACGGTCAAGACCTCCTTCGGAACTTCCTGATGGGTATTTTTTAGATAATACGCTTTAATGATAGCGGCACGGCCCCGGGTAATCATATGATCAGCCCGGATGCGGAGAATCGTTCCATTCAAGAGCGTGGCGGGGTACCGGGCATCCAGAAGAATGGAACGAAGCATCTCTCCTGCCATGCCAGGGGAAGCGGACTTGTCCCGGGCGTTCTGATTCACCGTCTCCCCCAACAACTTCCACAGCGGAAGCGTGTCAAATTTGTCATAAGAGGGTTTTTCGATCTCCAGCCGATCATAGTGGGCTTGGACATTTTGCAGGAACGCGCCGAAGGAATCCTGCAGGAAAAAGCGAACAGACAACCGGGCAGCGTTAGGAGCCAGCCCCAGGATATAAAAAGTCCTGTTTGGATCCAGCAGCGTTTTGTCAAACTGGATGGATTGGCCTTTCAGAAGATCACGCACCATACCCCTCAAGTCATGATCCGTATAAGCCGATTGAGCCCCGAGAGCAAACATACCAAAAGCCGATTGGTAGACAGGATCGCCTCCCTCTGCCCAGTATATCACTGTCGTGTCACCGATACGGCTCACATACTCCCGGTCAGACAACAAATGGTTTAGGGCTGTCGTATAGGCAAAGGCCGCATACTTACCGGTGGGTGCGTTGAGATTTTGCTCCTTCCCGTAAGAGCAGAATGCGGGGGCATTAAAAGATACCAAAGCAGCACCGCTGGATTGGGCACCTTGCACGCCTTTGATGGCGGGATGAGTAGCCTCCACCAGCCCCTCTTTCCCAGTCACCAGACAGACCATCCGGGGACCGTCTTCAGCTTCGTCGTAGTATGCCTGCCAAGCAGACTGAACTGTGGGATCCTCATGGACGAATATGTCATGATATCGAAAGACAAGGTTCGCGCCAGACTGGACTGCTTCATACACATCCTGAAGCGCCGGATGCGCGGCAGCTTCCTCCGGTTTCCAGGTTCGGAAGAAAGCCGAAACCGCCTGTGCCGCTTTGGAATCAACTCCGGATAGCAGCCGTTCATGCAGTGCCTTACTTGCGGCAAAACACTCCAGCGCCCGCTTGGGATTGCCCTTGCCGTCTATGCCGAAAATGTAGCTGGAGTTGTCACACAGAAAGTTAGCCGCAATGCCAACTGTTCGCTTGACAGTTGCTGGCAGCTCCATGAACTGTGGGGCAAGGATTGTTTTTTTCCCTTTGACCTGCTCCGTTTGGACAGATACTGTGCGGAGCAGCTGTCCTTTTTCATCCAGATAGAGGGCATAGGAGGCTTTTCCCTGGCTCCAGCCAGGTCTTGAAATCTTTCCCTGCGCAGCAAGATCCTCATAATGTCGGACTAAAGCCTGCAAAATCATCCGATCACCTCCCCACTGTCACGGGGTGGAACCTCCAGCACGCCGTTCCGCAGGATTGCCCGAAAGAACAGGGGACGGATGTTTTCCGGGTCTGCGTAATCCATATCATAGAGCATATAGCCCAGGTCTTTTTCCCCTCTCAGTTCCTCTGGACAGTCCGGAATGGATTCACAAGGGGTGAAATTCGCCGGGAATTCCCGACATCCAAAGCAGGGTTGATGATAAAACTGCCCTTTTTGAAGCCGCCGTTTTACAATGTCCTGGAACTTGCCTGCATTGTCACCGGGAGCAGCCTTTTCCGGCAAAATGTCAAAATGGGCCTCAATAACATATCGCACACCCCGGAGCAGCAGCGAAGCCCTCTGCTGAATATCATCGGACGTTACCAGATACAGTTCTCCACTGCCCCGCTCCATGACCGTTTTGGCAGTACGGGCACTGACTGTGGATTTGACCTCATTGCGGCGCAGATTGGTAAACCGGATGGGTGTCAGAACGTGGATACGGTCAATAATCCATCTCAAACCAGGGTGCCAATATATGCTCTCAATCAACCCCCGTGCAGCGGACGGTGTCATGATGTCATAACTGACACGTTCTACTTTCATCTCCGGTCGAGTAAAGCAGGCATAGTCTCCCCAGACTTCTATACAGATGGACACAATTTCAACTCCTTTCCAATGGTTTTGTATATTGGGTTGCAACAGCATGATGGATGTACGGGTGTCCTTACGCAAAGGCAGGTGAATCTATAGATGCAACAGCGAAAAGTCTTTATCATATAAACAGTGCATTCCCATTGTCGATATGCAGAGATAGCCCTGTTGCTTTAGAATAGAGAGACAAATCCGTCAAAATCGCACTGCCATCTTCCAGAAGCTCCAACGCCCCCGCCTCATCCAACGACTGGAAATGCTGTTGGTAAACGGATACACTGTACTGGCCCAGCTGCCGGAACAGATCTTTGGAAAGTTCCCCCTGCCGCAGTCGGTCAGTTAACGCTTTCCCGCCATCCATAGGAATATAAACAGTGTGCGTATCGTCTCCGATCAACCTGAATCGCTCTGCCACCGTTTTGAAGGGAAAATCGCCTTCCTGAATCCGCGGGAGAATACCTTTTTGATCTTGGGCCTTTTTTCCTGTCAGGTCAAAAAGCTCTGAGAAATAGCAAGAAATGGTCTCCTGGCTTGCCGGGTCTCCATGCTGTTCCAAGGCAGTTTGTTCGGCCTTGATAGCGGTGTCAAACAGCGGCGGAGATGCTTCTTCCGATTGGAAAATCGCAACAATGCTCTCCCCAGCCGGTCGTTTTCCCTCCCGGTTGCAGCGTCCAGCGGCCTGCAGGATCGAATCCAGGCCGGCTTCCTCCCGCAGAACAGCAGGAAAGTCCACGTCCACTCCAGCTTCGATTAGTGACGTGGAGACCACCCGGCAGGGCTGTCCGTCTTTTAGCCGCTGCCGCACCTCTGCCAGCACCCGTTTCCGGTGAAACGGCGTCATCAATGTGGATAAGTGGAACGCACCTTCCCCAATAAGACCGCTGTACACAGTTTGTGCCGCTTTCCGGCTGTTGACGATACACAGAATCTGCAACTCTCGATTCATCCGGTCCGTTACATCTGTCCAACTCAGTTTTCCGCTCATTTTGACTGTCACCCGCCGGAATTTTTCGCTGCTCATGACCGGCTCCGGGCACAATTCAGAGATGGAAACACCTGGAAGAAACTCCCGGAACAACGGCGCCAAAGCTGGTTGGGTAGCGGTACATAGCACAGCGGAAACACCATAATGTGCCACCAATTGTGCGATAGACGAAACGCATGGACGCAGATATCCAAGAGGCAGCATCTGTGCCTCGTCAAAAATGATGACGCTGTCTGCGATATTATGGAGCTTTCTGCACTTTGAGGAGCGGTTAGAATAGAGGGATTCAAAAAACTGGACCGCTGTTGTCACGATCACGGGCATGTCCCAGTTTTCGGCAGAACGCATCAACTTTGCGGCATCTGGTGTGATTTCTTCGTTTGCCTCCGTATCATACAGTATGTTGGAATGATGCTCCAGTACGTTCTCAGATCCCAGAATTTTTTGAAAAATACCGGCAGTCTGTTCAATGATCGATGTATAAGGAATCACATAGATGACGCGCCGCAGGCCATGCTCTCGAGCATGGCGTAAAGCGAAAGCCAGGGATGCCACTGTCTTACCGCCTCCGGTAGGGACCGTCAGTGTGAATACTCCCTGTTTCTGCATGCTTCCTTGGTCAAGGCATTGTTCCAGAACCTGACAGCGAAGTTTGTTCAGATCTCCCTTTGGCGGAAACCAGGCAGATATATACTGATCTAACTGACTGCATAACTTCCGAAAGTCAGCCGTTCTTCCGCGAGGCGGCGCAGCGCCCTCCATAAACCGCTCTGTATCCAGATAGTCTGCATCTACCAGACAAGAGTACAGCATCCGTGTAAAAAAGTCTGCTGAAAGCGGATCTCTGCCGATAAAGGAAGGTAAAGAAGCGTCCGGCAGAGAAATCTCCGCAGCCCACGCAGAATATGATTCCAGCTTCCCACATGCAGCTCGATTCATACGCCCCCAGAATGTAGGGGAATCCGGATTATCTCCGCGCCCTCCGCCGTCCGGCAGACCGCCATGATGTCCTGCAACACAGAATGCGGCGCAGGCCTGTCCCTTCTTCCAGCATTCAAAGGCCCCTGCAGTGGCATGATCTACTTTCGCACCATTGCGGAGCAGCCTTTTTTGAAAGGCATCCGAATACTTTCCGATGTCATGGGTCAATCCCATAAGTTGTCCCTGCTCTTCCGCTCCAAACGCAGCGGCAAAATGGCGGGACAAAGAGGCAGTTCCTTCCAAATGTTCGATAACCGTCTGTTCCCGATGATCTTCTGAAATATGTGCAAGATAGGCTATTTGTAATTCCTCCCCCCATTGAAACGTCATTCTGCTGCGGCATGGTATTTCTTGTCCATATATAAAATATCATATTTTACCAAAATAATCCATATGCTGTATAAGATATTTTTATGAGGACAAGCATATGATCAGCATCACCACATACTCAAAATGTCATTTTGCCTCTGCCGAGCCTGACATCAAAAAGATGCATATAGTTGACATTTCTCATGCTCTCAGCATATTTTGTCGGGCAAATGGGTGGAGTATGTTGTTCTTGCAAGGTCGCAGCAGAGCAAAAGGCGCGCGTTACCTACGACAACATTCTCCGCCTGTCCGATGACCCGGATGTCAACGACGCCATCCGCTTTCTGCGGGCACGGGAAGTGGTCCACTTCCAGCGCTTCGGCGAGGGGCTGCGCCTGGCCCGCGACAAGCTGGATGAGAAAAACGTGTACTTCATGAACCCGTCCTTCGACAAATGAAGCGCAAAAGCGCCCGGAGCCAAAGGCTCCGGGCATGCTTTTTCCTCCGATAGGGACAGGCTCTTACCAGTGTGCTTCCAGCCTTTCCAAAAAGACCCTGTCCGCCGGGCAGAAGGGATAGTCCTTCGCCTCCGCCGGGGTCATCCAGCGGATGTCCGCGTGCTCCAGCTTCCGGGGTTCTCCCGCCGTGATGGCGGCGGAGAGCAGCGTCAGGTGGACCGTCACATCCGGGTAGCGGTACGTCACCTCCGTGACGGGCTCCCCCACGGCCAGCTCCACCCCCAGCTCCTCCCGGAGCTCCCGGGCCAGGGCCTGGGCCTTTGTCTCCCCCGGCTCCACCTTGCCGCCGGCGAACTCCCACTGGAGCCCCCGGGCCTTATGGGCCGGCCGCTGGCAGGCCAGGAACGTATTCCCCCGGCGGATAAGGGCCGCCACCACTTCCATCATACCGCTTCTCCTTCCTCCGTGAGCATGCGCAGCGTCCACTGCTCCAGCACCGCCAGCTGCTGCGGCGTATGGAACCAGTGCTCGCCGTCCTCCATGACCGCCAGCGTCCGGCCGGGGCGGGCGGCGAAGGCCTCCGCCGTGGCCCGGGGCGTCATGTTGTCCCGTCCGGCATACAAAATGTCCGTCCTGCCCGGCCAATCCGCCGTGGGATGGGCCAGGGCGTACTGGTAATACCGCCAGGACAGCGTCTCTCCGAAGTTTGTGGAGATGGTCTCCCGGCGGCGCAGGTCCTCCGCTGTGGCGCCGGCCCAACCCAGCATGGTCTCAATGAGCCCCGCCATGTCCAGCACCGGGGAGACCAACAGGCTCCGCTCCGGCGGAGCGCCGTCGAAGGCCAACATGGAAAACCAGGCGCCGATGCTGGTGGCCCGCAGAGCCACGCGCCGCCACCGCCCCCGGGCATACTCCATGGCGGACTGAAGCTCCGGCACCGCGTGCCAGGGGTCCAGGGGCTCCGGCCCGCCCTGCCGGGCGCCGTGCTCCGGCAGGTCCACCGCCAGCACCTGCCAGCCGAAGGGGGCGGCCAGAGCGGCGAAGTCCCGCCCCTCCTCCTTGCAGCCGCACCGGCCGTGGACAAACAAAAACACCCTGTCCGCTTCTTCGCCGTACACCACGGCCGGGACAGCGCCCAGGGAAAACGCTTCTTCCCTCATGATGATTTCTCCTTTTCAAAAGCGTCCCCTCCGCCAAAGCGGCGGAGGGGACGGCGGAAACTCACTTGCTCTCGGACACCACCCGGTAAGCGGGGGCCTGGACGCCGGCGGCGGCCAGGGCTTCCGTGATGCCCTGGGTCAGGTCAAAGAACACATCCCAGTAGTCCTCGTTTTTGCACCAGGCCCGGACGGTGAACTCCATGGCCTGGGCGGTGCCGCCGGACAGGCGGGCAAAGGGCGCGGCAGGCTCTTGGAGCACCTTGCCGCAGCCTGCCATAACGGACTGCATCAGCTCCTGGATGCGGGCGGGAGACTCGCTCTTAGCACAGGAGAAGACCAGGTCCACCCGGCGCAGCTCCTCCATGGAGTAGTTCACCACGTTGGCGTTCATGAGGCTGCCGTTGGGGACGGTGATGTGCTTGTTGTCCACGGTGATGATGACGGTGTAAAAGAGGGTGACCTCCTTCACCACGCCGGAGACACCGGCGGCGTCCACGTAATCCCCGATCCGGAAGGGCTTGAACACCAGCAGCATGATGCCGCCGGCCAGATTGGACAGCGCCCCCTGGAGGGCCAGGCCCACGGTGACGCCCGCGGAGGCCAGCACGGCCACGATGGAGCTGGTCTCCACCCCCAGGATGCCGATGATGGAGATGACCAGCAATACGTACAGCCCGATCTTCACGAAGCTCAGGGCAAAGGTGCGGACGGTGCCCTCCAGCCGGGCAAAGCCCTTGCTCTTTTCCAACAGGCCCACGATCTTACCAACGGCCCACTTGCCCACCAGCCACACCACCAGGGCAAAGACCAGCTTACTGACCAGGGGCACCAGCAGCGTTCCCAGAACGGACACGGAATAAATGGCGGTACTCATAAAACAGCCTCCTGAAATTCTTATTTTCCCTCAGTATAGCAGGTTTTTCCCAACAATACAACCGCAAACGACCGCTTTACCGGTCCATCTTCCCCATGGTCCAGGCCATGTCCCAGAACTGGTACTCGTAAACGGAGCAGTTGGTGATGATGCGGTCCAGGTTTTGGAGCTGCTCCTCGGTGTAGCCCTCCGTCAGCCGGTCCACGAAGTCGATCATTACCTCCGTGTCCTCCCGGTAGGCGGGGCTGATATAGGTCTCGATCCAGTGCTTGTAGAAGTTGCTCTCGTCCCGGCTGCCGGGAATGGTCTCCATATAGTCGCCGATGAGCTTATAGCTCCAGGCGCAGGCCAGCACTACGGTGGCCAGCTCCGGCAGGCCCTCTTTGAAGGCCACGGAGATCATATAGTTGGTGTAGGATTCGTTGTTCAGGCACATGGGCGCCGCGTCGATCCCCGCCTGGTCCACCCCCAGTTTCTTCAAATACTGCTTGTGGACGGCGTTTTCCGTGTTCAGCGTGCCGTTGATGAGGGTGCTGAACAGGCGCATGTCGCTCTCCCGGTCCGCCCGGATGACGCCCAGGGCAAACACCTTGGCGTACTGCATCAAATACTTGTGATCCTGGATCATATAGAATTGGAACTTTTCCCGGGGAAGGGTGCCGTGGGCCATGCCCTGGACGAAGGGGTGCTGGTAATAGCTCTCCCAGATGGGCAGAGCGGTCTGATACAGGCGCTGGGAAACTTTCATAGTCGTGTTCTCCTTTTGTTTATTGCAGCATGTCCGCAAACTCGTCCTCCGTCAGGACGGGGATGTTCAGCTCTTGAGCCTTTTTCAGCTTGCTGCCGGCGGCCTCGCCGGCCACCACGTAGGTGGTTCGCTTGGAGACAGACCCGGCGGCCTTGCCGCCCCGCTCCTCGATGAGGGCCTGGGCGGTCTTGCGGTCAAAGCGGGTCAGGGTTCCTGTCAGGACGAAGGTCATTCCGGCGAACCGCTCGTCCACTAGCTCCGCCGTGCTCTCCATGTTGACGCCGGCCTCCCTCAATCGCCGCAGCAGGTCCTGGGACTGGGGCTGGGCGAAGTAGGCCGTGATGCACCGGGCGGTGATGGCGCCCACGTCATTGATGTCCGTCAACTCCTCCTCGGTGGCAGCCACAAGGCCGTCCATGGTCTTGAAGTGCATGGCCAGGACCTTGGCGGCCTTCTCCCCCACCTGGCGGATGCCCAGGCCGTAAATGAGGCGGCTGAGATCGTTGGCCTTGGAGTTTTCAATGGCCCGGATGAGGTTTTCCGCTGACTTGGCGCCCATGCGGTCCAGCTGGGCCACATCCTGGGCATGGAGGCTGTACAGGTCCGCCACGTTGCGGATGAGGCCGGTATCCACCAGCTGCTGGATGACGGCGGGACCGCAGCCGTCAATGTCCATGGCGCCGCGGCTGGCAAAGTGGGTGATGTTCCGCAGCAGCTGGGCCGGGCACTCGGCGCCGGTGCAGCGCAGGGCGGCGCCGTCCTCGTCCCGGACCACCGGAGCGCCGCACACGGGACAAAGCTCCGGCAGCACGTAGGGCGCCGTGCCCTCTGGGCGCTTTGCGAAGTCCACCTCCACGATTTCCGGGATGATCTCGCCGGCCTTCTGGACGATGACCGTGTCTCCTACCCGGATGTCCTTTTCCGCGATATAGTCCTGGTTGTGAAGGGTGGCGCTGGTGACGGTGGTGCCCGCCAGGCGCACCGGCTCCAGCACCGCCCTGGGGGTCAGCACACCGGTACGGCCCACCTGCACCACGATGTCCAGCACCCGGGAGGGCTTTTTCTCCGGCGGGTACTTGAAGGCCACCGCCCACTTGGGGAATTTGGCGGTGGAGCCTAGCTTTGTACGGTCTGTAAGGGAATTTACCTTCACAACCGCGCCGTCGATGTCAAAGGGATAATCCAGCCGCTCCTCGTTGATGCGGGCGATCTCTCCCTGGACCTCCGCCGTGCCGTGGAGGGTCTTGTGGG
This sequence comes from Clostridiales bacterium, assembly GCA_004558115.1. Taxonomy (GTDB): domain Bacteria; phylum Bacillota; class Clostridia; order Oscillospirales; family Oscillospiraceae; genus Oscillibacter. The sequence goes on from SFDT01000022.1 coordinate 28,555, forward strand.
GGATGACCTTGAACCGCTGGGAACGGAGGTACTCCAGCGTCTCTGCGTGGGAGAGGAACTCCTTCCCCTCCGCCAGCTGGAGGTTGAACACCTGGATGTCCAGCCGCCGTTCGGCGCAGATCTTGGGGTCCAGCTGCCGCAGGGAGCCCGCGGCGGCGTTGCGGGGGTTGGCCATGAGGGGCTTTCCCTGGAGCTCCCGCATGGCGTTGATCTCCTCGAATACTGAGCGGGCCATATACACCTCGCCCCGGACGATGAGCCGGGGCAGCTTGTCCGGCAGGACCATGGGGATGGAGCGGACGGTCTTCAAATTCTCCGTCACGTCCTCCCCCACCCGGCCGTCGCCCCGGGTGGCGCCCCGGACAAACACGCCGTCCCGGTACTCCAGGGCCACGGACAAGCCGTCCACCTTGGGCTCCACGGAGTACTCCACCATGCCGCCCAGGGCCTCGTCCATGCGCTCGCAGAACTCCGCCACTTCCTCGTCGCTGAACACGTCCTGGAGGCTCTCCAGCGGCACCTCATGGGCGTAGGGCTGAAAGCCCTCCAGGGTCTGGCCGCCGATGCGCTGGGTGGGCGAATCCGGCGTCACCTCCTCCGGGTGCTGGGCCTCCAGCTCCTCCAGTTCCCGGTTCAGCATGTCGTATTCATAGTCGCTCATGGTGGGCGCGTCCAGCACGTAATAGCGGTAGCCGTTTTCGTTCAGGATATCCCGCAGCTGCTTCATTCTCTCACGGTAGTCCATGGTTCCTCCTCAGTTTCCGTTCAGGATATAGTCTTTCAGGTCCTCTTCATAAGTCCCCGGGTCAGTGCTGAAATAGGTGTATGTGTCCGGCACAGCCCCCACGATGACCGTCTCCGCCACGGTGAAGGAGTTGGAGACCTTCGTGGCGGTGGTGAAGCCCGGCAGCAGTACGCTGACGTACACATCCACGTTCAGCATGATCTGGTGGCGGGTCTGGTTGATGCCGGCGGAGGTGAAGGCGTTTTCAAACCGGGCCTCCGAGGTGCCCAGGGACTCCATCCGCACCTTGATGCGCGGTCCCCGGCCCGCCAGCAGGGCGGAGCCGGTGAGGGTGCCGACGGGGATGGACAGCTCCCGGGCGGACACCTGCCCCACCCGGGTCAAAATGGTGTCAAGGATTTCCGCTTGCAGGTGGTTGAAAGCAGCCATATTGCTGCGGACAGCGGTGACTTTTCCCTGGCTGTCCTTCTCCAGCGTCACCAGGCCGTCGTACCGCAGCTCCCCGTTTTCAATGGCCTCGTACACCGCCTCGCTGACGATGCGGGTGACGGCGTTGGACACCCGGGCGGTGGCCAGGTTCTCCAGCAGGGGCCGCATCTGGGCCGAAACATATAATGCCAGGGCCAGCAGCCCGGCGGCCGCCAGCAGCGCCAGGGCCCGCATGGCCTGCCGCCGGTCCCAGCGGCGTCGGTAATAAAAGAATCCGGGGCGCATGACAGCCACCTCCCTCTCCGCATTCTATGCGGAAAGGAGCCTGGCCTAGTCGCGCCGTCAGGGCAGCTGGTTCACAATGGCCTTAAAGACCTTGCCCCGCTCCATGAAGTTTTTGAAGCGGTCAAAGGACGTGCTGGCGGGAGACAGGATGACCACATCTCCCTCCGAGGCGCGGCTGTCGGCAATGGACACCGCCTCATGGTAATCCGCCACGTCCAGGATCTCCAGGCCGTTGTAGTTGTCCGCCCGCTCCACGGCCCGGCGGATGACCCCGGCGGTGGCGCCGCACAGCAGCAGCAGCTTCACGTGGTCGTTCACCACCGGCCCCAGGACATCGTAGGGGATGCCCTTGTCCTTGCCGCCGGCGATGAGAATGACCTTTTCCGGGAAGGAGTTCAGCCCCGCGATGGTGCGGCTGGGGCTGGAGGCGATGGAGTCGTTATACCACCGGACGCCCTTCCGGGTGCGGATGAGCTCGATGCGGTGCTCCACGCCGCCGAACTCCCGGGCAAAGTCCCGGATGACTTCATCAGGCACCAGGCCGTCCACGGCGGCGATGGCCGCCAGGTAGTTTTCCACGTTGTGGACGCCGGGGAGCTTGATATCGGATACCCGCATCACTTCCCGCTCCTGCCCGCCGCTCCGGGCGATGATGGTGCCGCCCCGCAGGAACACGCCGTCCTCCAACTCCCGCTGGCGGGAGAACAGCCGGGCCCGGCCCACGGCCCGGCCCGCTTCCTCCGCCGTATACGGATTGTCGGCGTTGAATACGGCGATATCCTGGGCCGTCTGGTGTGTAAAGATATTTTCCTTTGCATCAATATACTCCTGAAAGTCCTTGTGGACATCCAGGTGGTTGGGGGCCAGGTTCGTGACCACGGCAATGTGGGGGCTCTGGGTCATGGTCATCAGCTGGAAGCTGGACAGCTCCAGCACGGCGATGTCCTCCGGGGACATGGCGCCGGTCTCCGCCAGCAGCGGATGGCCGATGTTGCCGCCCAGGTGGACGGTCCGGCCCGCCCGCTTCAAAAGCTCGGCGATGATGGTGGTGGTGGTCGTCTTGCCGTCGCTGCCGGTGACGGCGATCTTCGGGCAGGGACACACTTCAAAAAAGACCTCCATCTCCGAGGTCAGCACGCTGCCCCGCGCCACGGCGGCGGTGAGCTGGGGCAGGTCCGGCCGCATGCCGGGGGTGCGGAAGATGACATCCTCCGTCAGCTCCTCCAGGTAGTCCGCTCCCAGCCGCAGACGGGCGCCCTTTGCCTCCAGGGTGTCCGCGTACTCTCCCAGGGCGGCGCGCTCTTGCTTGTCGCAGGCGGTGACAGCCACGCCACGGTCCAGCAGCAGCTCGATGAGGGGCCGGTTGGAAACGCCGATGCCGATGACGGCCACGGTCTTCTGCTGCAAGGTATTCAAATACTCCTCAAACTTCATGGAGAACGCTCCTTATCTCCACCGCCTTGGGGCGGTTTTTTTCATACAGGGGAATTATACCGCAGACGGGACAAAATTACAACTTCGGATTGCCTTTTCGCAATTGACAATCCCCCCGCCTTCCTGTACAATATAGGCCGCGAGGAAAACAGACGGTCGCGTGGCCAGGCCGAAAGGCCGGTCATGAGGAAAGTCCGGGCTCCACAGGGCAAGGATAACGGGTAACGCCCGCCCAGAGCGATCTGAGGAAAAGTGCAACAGAGATATACCGCCCCGTCCCCCAAAGCAAAATGGGGCCCCCACAAAAACCCAGTTTTTGTGGGGAGAGGAGGCGCAGCGCAATGACTGCGCCCTGCCGCTTGCGGCGGGGCAAGGGATATGAAGCTTGCGCCGACGAGGTAAGGGTGGAAAGGCGAGGTAAGAGCTCACCCGTCACACGGGAACGTCGTGACGCTGTAAACTCTATCCGGAGCAACACCGTGGCGCGGAAGCAACAGGCCTGCCCGGCCGCTTCCAGGAGGTGGCTTGAGCGTACTGGCAACAGTGCGTCGAGATAGATGACCGTCCAATACAGAACCCGGCTTACAGTTTTGCTCGCATATGATATGGCCCCTCCCGCGGAACACGCGGGAGGGGCTTCATTTATTTACTTTTCTGACAGCGTTGCTGTACCTGATTCATGATATCACTGCTCCCAGATGCACACCAGCTTGTCCCGGACCTCCTGGGGCACCGTATCCGGCCAGAGGGACACCAGCTCTCCATCCACCATGTCGTAGACGGTGTAGGGCTTCTCCTGCCAGCGGGTGCGGACCACCACCTCGTTCTCCCCGTCGCCGTCCCAGTCACAGATGGCGGCGTTCCGGCAATCCTCTACCAGGAGAATGGTCTCTTTGATCTCGTCGGGATAGGGCGAGCCGCCGTCCTGCACCTCGTCCAGCATGTCCTTGTTCACAGGAGCCTCCGTGACCCAGAAACGGGCGTCGCAGAGGAAGCCTTTGCCCCGGGGCTCGCTGTATGGGTCGGGGTAGTAGTTCTCCGTGGTGAAAAACACCTCGGGATACCCGAACAGCGGCGCGCAGTCCGCCTCGAAGGTCACGTCCATCAGGCCGCCCAGGTGAACTCCGTCCGGCTCACACTCCGTCACCACGCCCCGCCGGGTCCAGCGGTTCCACCGGAAGGACATTCGAAAGCTGTTCTCCTCCCCCCATTCATTGGTCAGCTGGATGGCGTCAAAATCCACGCCGTCGCCGCAGCGGAGCTTCAGCAGATGGTCCTTGCGCCCAGGCTCCTCCATGTAGAGATAGTTCACGCCGTCCATGGTCTCCTTCAGCTTCAGGATGTTTCCGCCGTCCTCCCGGACGGAACGAAACGACACGGCGTATAAAACCACCAGCCCCGTCACCGCCAGCAGCACCAGCACGCCGATGAGCCGGGACCAGCCCCGACGCCGCTCCTGTTTCACACTGTCACGGGAAATATCCAGCAAGGCTTTCACAGGCTCCTCTCCTTCCTCCTGCCGCCGGCAGGCCATCAGTTCCTCCACGCCCAGCCCAAGGGCCGCCGCCAGAGGCTCCAGCAGCGTTACGTCCGGGTAGCTGAGGCCCCGCTCCCACTTGCTGACGGCCTTATCCGTGATGTGCAGACGCTCCGCCAGGTCCTTCTGGGTCATGTCCAGGGCCTTGCGGTTCTCCGCGATGAAGGCCCCCAACCGCTCCTTGTTCATGTCGTTCACCTCGCTTTCAACATACCCGCTTTCCGGAAAAAAGGCAACCGACCAGCGGTAGAATCACGATTCAGACGTAATTCCAGGCACTTCCGTCAGTTTCCTGCCGCTTTTTCTCCTCCCGGCGCCGTATCCTGGCCTCTCGCTGCTGTCTCCACTTTTCCGTATCACGGGCGATGGTCCCGCAAATGAATTGAAAAATCAGTTTTGTGCGTTCCTCCAACTCAGAAAATTTGTCAAGCACTTCTTCGCAGGACCGCTCCGGCTGCTCCGCCGCTTGCATGGCATACGCAAAAAGTGCGGAAAACAGCCACCCCCGCTGCTCCGGAGGCAGCATGTCGATGATGGGAAGCATGTCAAAGTACAGGACAAAGCTCTTTTTCTTGTTCAATCAAAATTCCCCCTTCTCCAATACCTTCCCAAGGGAGATTTGTTGCACGTTCGCGTGCAACATGAACGCGTGTAAGTGTAAATGTTTTGTAAATGATATTGTGATTGTTTATGTAATGGTCACTGTGTGCGCTTATGTGCGCATTTTATAAACAAAACCTAACTTTTGTTCAATTATGGCGCAGCACAAGAGGGACGGCTTTCGCCGTCCCTCGCTTGTTTGCTCAGTCGTTGTCCCAGTTGTGCCAGACGTTCTGCACGTCGTCGCTGTCCTCCAGCATATCGATGAGCTTGTTCATGTTCTTCACGTCGCCCTCGTCGGTGAGCGTGATGTAATTCTGCGGCACCATCTCGATGTCGGCGTTGACGAAGCTGTACCCCTTCTCCTCCAGGGCCTTCACCACATCGTTGAAGGCGTCGGGGTCGCAGGTGATCTCCAGAGCGGGGCCGTCGGCCTCGAAGTCGGCGGCGCCGGACTCCAGGGCGTCCATCATGACAGTGTCCTCGTCCAGCTCGCCGTCCTCGTTGTCGATGACGATGACGCCCTTCTTGTCGAAGGACCAGCTGACGCAGCCCTGGGCGCCCATGTTGCCGTTGCACTTGTCGAAGGCGTGGCGGACCTCGGGGGCGGTGCGCTGGCGGTTGTCAGTCAGGGCCTCAACGATGACGGCCACGCCACCGGGGCCATAGCCCTCGTAAGTAACGGCCTCGTAGTTCTCGGTGCTGCCGGCGCCCAGCGCCTTGTCGATGGTGCGCTTGATGTTGTCGTTGGGCATGTTCACGGCCTTGGCCTTGGCGATGACGGTGGCCAGACGGGAGTTGTTGTTGGGGTCGCCGGAGCCGCCGCCTTCCTTGACGGCCACGATGATCTCCTTGGCGATCTTGGTGAACGCGGCGGAGCGCTTGGCGTCCTGCGCGCCCTTGGTCTTCTGAATATTATGCCATTTGGAATGTCCGGACATGGTTATTACTCTCCTTCAACATAGTACTGAATGACTTCCTTGTGGGAAGCGGATTTGCTGACGGCCAGTTCCGGGAACCGGTCCGTTAAATACGTGATGACTTTTTCGCAGACGGGATCCTCCGTGGGGAAGTGGCCCGCGTCGATGAGGTTGATGCCCTTCCCTGCCGCGTCCAGGAACTGGTGGTAGCTGAGGTCGGCAGTGACGAAGGTGTCGCAGCCGGCGCGGATGGCGTCATCCTCAAACTCTCCGCAGGCGCCGCCGCCCACGGCCACCCGGCGGACGGGCTTTCCGGCGTCGGCGTACCGCAGGCCGTTGCAGCCCAGGGCTTGGCACACGAAGCGGACGTAATCCGCCAGGGCCACGCTCTCCGGGTACTCGCCCACCCGGCCCAGGCCGTTTTCACACAGGGGCCCAGGGTCCACCAGCTCCAGCCGCTGGGCCAGAGCGTCGTTCACCCCTCCCCATGCGATGTCCAGGTTGGTGTGCATACAGATGGCGGAGACATTGTTCCGCAGCAGCTTCAAAAACAGGTGTCCCTGGAACGTGTCGTCCCGGATGTTCTGCACCGGCGTCCACCGGCAGTTCATGACGGGGTGATGGGCCACGACCAGCTGGCAGCCGGAGGCGATGGCCTCGTCCGCCACGCCCTCCGTGATGTCCAGGGCCACCAGCACCCGCTCCACGGCCTGGTCCGGGTCGCCCAAGAGGTGGCCCACATTGTCCCACTCCATGGCGGCCTCGCCGGGGGCCAGCTCAAAGAGGGCCTGTTCAATTTCCCGTACAGTTGGCATGACGCCACTCCTCTCTCATGTTCATCAGCTGGGTGAGGATGTCCCGCAGGCCATCCGCCTTCTCCCGGTCCGCCGGGCTGGAGGAGCGGTTCAGCCCCGCCACGGCGCTTTGGAAGCGCAGGATCGCCTGGATGAGATACCGGTCTCCCAGGGGGTCACGGCGCAGCTTCGCGCCGCCGTACAGCTCCCCTGCTGTCAGCTCCATCTGACCGGCGGTGACCTCCATGACAGGCAGATAGCTGCCCCGCTCACAGGTCAGCGCCTCCCGCAGGATGGTATATCCGTTCTCCGCCAGAAAGCGCCGCAGCGCCGAGTCCCGGCTCATGGGCTGGAGCAGCAGCGTATGGGCGCCGTCCTTCGTCCAGGGGGCGGCCGCCAGGATGGCGGCGATATTCTCTCCGCCCATGCCGGCGATGATGACGGTGTCCGCCTCCTCCGGCCCGATGCCGCTCAGACCGTCGCACAGGCGGCAGTCCACGCTTTCGGCACCGTGGCGGCGGCAGGTCTCCCGGGCCCGCTGGAGGGGTCCCTTCCGCAGGTCGCTGGCAATGGCAGAGCTCACGCGCCCGTGGAGCACCAGCCACACAGGCAGGTAGGCGTGATCCGTGCCAACATCAGCGACGCGCGCGCCGGGGCGCACCCAGTCCGCCAGCACCATTTCTCGTTTTGCCATAGGTCCCTCCGGCAGTCGTTGTAAGGACGCATACGGGCATTGCCCCGTATGCGTCCCCATGCTGTCAAAATTTTGACAGCATGGGCAAGTTTTTCAGAACTTTTTAAAGTTCTGAAAATCTTATGATTCAAAACGAAAGACACCCCTCCTGGGTTTCTTTCGTAACTATCTTCCTTCCCGGTCTCTGACGTTTCAACCTTTTTCGACAAGCTCAGGACGCATACGGGCATTGCCCCGTATGCGTCCTGCTTGTTGGAAGCGTTTTACTGAGCCTTGTTGGCTTCCTCGTTCACCAGGGCCAGCAGCTTGTCGCAGTCCACGCCGTGGACCATGCAGGCCTCCTCCACGGTCTCGCCCCGGGAAGAGGGGCAGCCCAGGCAGTGCATGCCGATGGACAGGAAGATGGGAGCGGTGTGGGGAGCGATGTCAAGGATATCACCGATGATGGTGTCTTTGGTAATGGTGATCATGGGAATGTTCCTCCAATCTAAAATTCAGCATGGGTATTATACTCTATTGTCCGCGTGAATTCAATAGAAAATGCGCGAAATCTTGCTTTTTCACCGGAAGTGTGCAAAAGAAACGGCAGCGGCAGCGGATTTTAGGCACAGGCGGCCTTGGATGCGAAAAAGGACACCCGCCCTATCCAGGGCAGGTGTCCTTTCTGATCGCAATTATAAAAACCGAAGACCGGCTTGTTATCTCTGCTGATCGCGCATCTTGGCGAAGCACTCGCTGCAATAAACGGGACGGTCAGACTTGGGCTCGAAGGGAACCTTCGCCTCGCCGCCGCAGGCAGCGCAAACAGCGGTGAAGTACTCGCGGGGGCCGCGGGCGGCGTTCTTGCGAGCATCACGGCAGGCCTTGCAGCGCTGGGGCTCGTTCTGGAAGCCGCGCTCAGCGTAGAACTCCTGCTCACCGGCGGTGAACACGAACTCCTGGCCGCACTCTTTGCACACTAAAGTCTTGTCTTCGTACATGATTTTACCCTCTCTTTGAAAAGAAAAATATATTGCGTTCAGCTCTCGCTGAATTCGCCGGAAAGAAGTTGCTGTGCCACCTTGCGGCGGATCCTCTGCACAGCGTTGTCCACGGACTTTGGGGGCTTGCCTACCGTCTCGGCAATTTCCCTGCATGAAAGACCGTCCAAATAGTACCCCAAAATCTTCGCTTCAAATTCGGACAACTGTTTCCGAACACCAGCCAAAAGAGCCGCGGTGCGTTCCCGTTCGATCAAAAAGGTCTCGGGGTTTCCCTGCGCCAGATCGCCGGAGCCAGAGGTGTAGGAATTGCTATCAAAGAAGGGTGTATCCAGAGGAACCGACTGGTTGAGCGGTAGATGCTTATCCCGCGCTGCCGCGCGGAGAACGGAATACAGTCGGCTTCGTATGCAGATCTCTGCGAAAGTCCGGAAGGAGGCCGCCTTGCCGGCGTCATATTCCCGGACTGCCTTGATGAGGCCCACCATTCCCTCCTGGGTCAGGTCCTCACTGTCGCCGCCGATGAGGAAAAACGGACGGGCACAGGTGCGCACCAGCCGGTTGTAGCGGGTGACCAGGACCTCCTCCGCCCCCCGGCTGCCCTGGGCAGCCAGCTGGCAGAGCTCCTCGTCACTGCGCGTCTCCAGAAGTTGGAACGGTTGTTCTTTAACCTTGAACATATGTTATTATACCCGTCTATCCCATAAAATGTCAAGCAATTTATCAAAAATCCTGTTTGGAAGCCTTAGATTTTTAGTGATTTTATAAAATCCACCAGCCGGCCGGCCACCGCCTGGGCGGTTTCGGTGGTCTTTGCCTCCACCATGACCCGGATGAGGGCCTCTGTACCGGAGGCGCGGACCAGTACCCGGCCGCTGCCGCCAAGGGCTTCCTCCTCCTCTTTCACGGCGTCCGCCAGGGCCTGGGAGGCCATGATCTTCTCCTTCACGCCGCCGCTGTGGGGCACCTCCACGTTCACCAGCACCTGGGGATACACGGCGCAGCAGGAGGCCAGCTCACTGGCCTTTTGGCCGGAGGCTGCCAGGACCTGCAAAAATTGCAGCGCCGTCACCTCGCCGTCGCCGGTGGTCTCCAGCTCCGTGAAAATGGTGTGGCCGGACTGCTCGCCGCCGATGCGGTAATCGCACTCCAGCATTTTCTCCAGCACGTTGCGGTCGCCCACAGCGGTGCACACCAGGTTCAGCCCCGCGTTGCGGCAGAATTCATGAAGGCCCAGATTGCTCATGACGGTGGCCACGATGGTGTTGCCGTTGAGCTTGCCCCGGCGCTTCATGTCCGCGGCGCACACGGCCATGACCTTGTCGCCGTCGATGGTGGCGCCGGTCTCGTCCACCAGCAGGCAGCGGTCCGCGTCGCCGTCAAAGGCCACGCCGATGTCATAGCCGCCCTTCACCACGGCGTCCGCCAGGCTCTCCAGATGGGTGGAGCCGCAGCGGCTGTTGATGTTGACGCCGTCGGGGTCCCGGTGAATGAAGTCCGTGCTGGCCTTGAAGCGGCCGAACAGCTCCGGCGCCGTGGCGCTGGCGGCGCCGTTGGCGCAGTCCACCAGGATGCGCAGCCCCGCCAGGTCGGATTCGATGGTGGAGGCCACAAAGTCGATGTAGTCCCGCTTCAGCTGCCGCATTCCGTGGTGGCGGCGGCCGATCTCCCCCCGGGTGCGGTGTTTCATGGGAGCGTCGGAAAGGATACGCTCCTCAATGCGGGCCTCCACGGCGTCGGAGAGCTTGTAGCCCTGGCCGCTGAAGACCTTGATGCCGTTGTGCTCATAGGGATTGTGGCTGGCGGAGATGACGATGCCCGCGTCCGCCCCCTCCCGGATGGTCAGATAGGCCACGGCGGGGGTGGGAATGGTGCCCACCGGCTTCACATCGCCGCCCATGTCGCAGATGCCCGCCATCAGGGCGGACTCCAGCATATCGGAGGACACACGGGTATCCTTGCCGATGAGGACCACGGGACGGCTGCCCTTGTCCTCCATGAGGACGGTGGCCACCGCCTGGCCCACCCGGTAGGCAAGGTCCGCGGTCAGGTTCTCGCCCACGACGCCGCGGATGCCGTCTGTACCAAATAATTTGCCCATAGTGATCGGTTCCCTTCTATATATGATGAAATGATTCGATATGCGCGGCCCCTCACAGCATCAGCTGCTCCATCTCCCCCTCCGGCATGGCGCCGCCGGGGATGGGCCTGTGCAGGTGCTGGTACGCCTTCTGGGTCACGCACCGGCCCCGGGGCGTCCGAGTCAAAAAGCCCAGCTGCATGAGGTACGGCTCGTACACATCCTCCAGCGTGACGGCTTCCTCGCCGATGGTGGCCGCCAGGGTCTCCAGACCCACGGGGCCGCCGTTGTAGTTGTCGATGATGGCGCCCAGCATCCGCCGGTCCACCGGGTCCAGGCCCAGATAGTCGATCTCCAGGGCGCACAGGGCCTGGTCCGCCACCTCCTTGGTGATGACGCCGTCGGCCTTCACCTGGGCAAAGTCCCGCACCCGGCGCAGCATTCGGTTGGCGATGCGGGGCGTGCCCCGGCTGCGGCGGGCGATCTCGTAAGCGCCCTCGGGGACGATGTCCACGTTCAAAATGCCGGCGGAGCGGGTCACGATCTTTGCCAGCTCCTCCGGGGTGTACAGCTCCAGCCGCAGCGTCACGCCGAAGCGGTCCCGCAGGGGCGCGGACAGCTGGCCCGCCCGGGTAGTGGCACCGATGAGGGTGAACTTAGGCAGGTCCAGCCGGATGGAGTTGGCGGAGGGTCCCTTGCCCACGATGATATCCAGGGCGTAATCCTCCATGGCGGGATACAAAATCTCCTCCACGGAGCGGTTCAGCCGGTGGATCTCATCCACGAACAGGATGTCGCCCTCGTTCAGGTTCGTCAGCAGCGCCGCCAGGTCGCCGGGCTTTTCGATGGCCGGGCCGGAGGTGATGCGGATGCCCGCCCCCATCTCCTGGGCGATGATGCCCGCCAGGGTCGTCTTGCCCAGGCCCGGAGGGCCGTGGAGCAGCACGTGGTCCAGGGCCTCCTCCCGCTTGCGGGCAGCCTCGATGAACACGGCCAGATTGTCCTTGGCCTTCTCCTGGCCGATGTACTCCCGCAGCGTCTTGGGGCGCAGGGAGCCCTCCTGGGCGTCCTCCTGGAGGAAGGTCTTGGCCACGATAGGCTCCTCGTAAATGTCGTTTCCAAAGTCGATGCTCAATTTGTCACTTCCTTCGCTCTCCAGGTGCGCGCTCCCTCACCGGAAGCAGTTGATGCTGGAGAAGCCCAGCAGGTACACCGCCAGCAGCAGCACCACGAACAACACCGCGTTTTTCAGCTGGCGCTTCTTTTCCTCCTCCGTCAGGCTGCCGTTTTGCCGCTTTTTCTGCCGCAGGGCCTGATACCGCAGGCCGAACAGGGCGGCGGGCAGGGCCAGAGCGGCGGCGCACAACGCCAAAATAAATCCTTTGATCGTCTCGCTCATATTATTTCACCATCTTTTTCAGGCTCTGGCGGATGATCTCCTCCAGAGGCAGATTTTCCACGTCGATGCCCTTCAGGGCGGCGGCGGCCTCCTGGCTGGTATAACCCAGCACCGCCAGGGCGGCGGCGGCCTCCGTGGCCTTGTTGGTCAGGGCCGCCGGAATGGCGGCGCCCTTGGGACCGGAGAAGTCCAGTCCGCCGGCGGCGCTCTCCTTGGCCATCTTATCCTTCAGCTCCAGGATGATGCGCTGGGCGATCTTCTTGCCGATGCCCGGCGCGGCGGTGAGGGTCTTTTCATCCCCGGTGATGACGGCCATGGCCAACGTGTCCGGCGTGGCCACGGACAAAATGGCCAGCGCCGCCTTGGGTCCCACGCCGGAGACACCGATGAGCAGCTTGAAGCTGTTCAGCTCCGCCTGGGTGGCAAAGCCGTACAGCTCAAACACGCCCTCTCCCACGTTTAAATATGTATACAGCTTCCCCCGCTGGCCCTTTTTCAAAGCCGCCAGGGTGGTGTTGGTGGTCTTGCAGGCATAGCCCACGCCGCCGCAGTCCACAACGGCCAAATACGGCAGGATCTCCGCCACGGTACCGTCCAGATAGTAAAACATCGTGTCCTCCTCAGATGGTCTCCCGCACATCCCCGCTCTGGGGAAGCCGTGAAGTGAAACTCCTTGCATGGCATAGGGCCAGAGCCAGTGCGTCCGCCGCGTCGTCCGGCCGGGGCACGGCTTTCAGCTTCAAAAGCCGCTTCGTCATGTCCATGACCTGGCGCTTTTCCGCCTTGCCGTAGCCGGTGACGGCCAGCTTCACCTGGCCGGGGGTGTACTCGTACAGGGGCACGCCGCACTTCTCGGCGGCGTACAGCAGCACGCCCCGGCCGTGGGCCACGGCGATGCCGGTGGTGATATTGGTATTGAAAAACAGCTCCTCGATGGAGATGACGTCCGGCTTCAGCTGGCCGATGAGGTCCTCCATGTCCGTGCCGATCTGATACAGCCGCTTGGAAAGGGGCAGGCCCGCCGGCGTGGTGATGGCGCCGTAGGTGACCATTTTCACTTGTGCCCGCTCCGCCTCCACCAGGCCGAAGCCAATGGTGGCGTAGCCGGGGTCGATGCCCAAGATGCGCATGGCGCTCCCCTTCCAGTTTATATTCTAAGTCAGTATAGCAAATTTCCGCCTGCGGTGCAACAGATAGTTTTCTTCCGCCAAAGGAGCCGGCGGGAGGATCCCCCCCGCCGGCTCCGCCGCTCTTTCACCATGGTCCTTACCGGCCTCCCCGCATTGCGGCATGGTTTACAAAGCAGTCCGCTGCTCTTGCGCTTTGAGAAACACATACGCCGCCGGTGTGGAATCCGCCGGGGAAAAGCGGTAGCCCAGGCGGTCGAAGTCCCGCAGGTCCTCCGGCGCCTCCGCCCGCCGCTCCGCCAGGAAGCGCACCATCTCCCCCCGTGCCATCTTGCACAGGGTCCCCTTTTCGATGATCCTGCCGTCTTTCCGCTCCCCGAACACGCAGGTGATCAGCCGCTTTTCCGGCGGCCGGTGCCGGGAGACGCACAGGCTGTACTCCCTGGACGCCAGGTCCACCACGCAGTCTGTCTCCACCCAAACCGTTTCCGCAATGGAAGTGCCCCAATAGCTATAAAGGTCTTTCCCTTTACAGGTTAAAAGCCGCGCCTGCATTTCCAGCCGGTAGGGCGTCACCCCGTCGAAGGGCCGCAGGACGCCGTAAAAGCCGGAGAGGATGCGCAGGTGCTCCTGGACATATTCCAGCTCCTCCTCCGTGAACACGCCGGGGGCCATGTATTGGTACTGGATGCCGTCATAGGCCAGGATGGCGGGGGTCAGGCCATGGCGCAGGTCCATGCGCTGCAGCCGCTCCGCGTTCATCGCCGCGATGGAGTCATTGCACTTCCAAAGGGCTTTCAGCTCCCCATAGGACATGGAGCGGAGCTGTTCCGCCAAAACCTCCGCCCGCGGCAGCAGCGCCGACAGGTCCCGGACGGGAAAGCTGTCCGTATCCACACGCATTTTTTTCGCGGGAGAGATGATGATGCGCATATCCATTCTCCGTTTCGTCGTTTTTTGCCATTGTAAGCTCCGGGGTCGGAGAAGTCAAGCAAAGCGCCGTCCCATCAGGGCGGCGCTTTACGTTATTTGATGGCGACTTCCACCGGCTTTTCATAGGCCGTCACCTGGGTCCAGGTGGGCTCCAGCCACACCTGGTCCGCCTGGTAATCCTTCAGGGCAAAGCTCTCATAATAACGGTCCCGGTTTTCGGCCGCATAGGCCTCGTGGGCTTCCAGCTCCTCGCCGGAAAGGGGGCCCAGGACCATAGGCGAAGTGGTGGCACTGCGGCTGTCGATCTCGCATTCCCGTCCCCCGGCGTCATGATAAGTGTGTCCCCAAATTTGGTACAGAACGGTATTTCCCCAGCGGTAAGGGGCGCTGAAGGACACCAGCCAGCCGCCCTCCCGCTTTTCCGCCCACTCCAGGCGGACGCCCTGGGGCAGCTCCTCCCCCGTGTTTCCCGTCAGGTCCACCCGGATGCTTTCCCGGTCCTTGTCCAGCCACTCCGCTCCGGTGATGCACAATGTCAGGTGCTCCCCCCGGCTGAAAAAGGGACTGTCCAGCCAGAAAGTGCCGTAGCCCTCCCCATCCGGGTCGCCGCTGGCGGAGATGCCGTTGACGCAGCTTTCAAACCGCTCTCCGTGCTCGTTTTCCAGATACAGGGACAGCCCCCGCAGCCAGGCGGTATTGCCGCTGTCATCGTCGATGTTCACCCGCAGGTGGGTGGGGTATACCTCCACCTCCGTCAGCGTGAACCGCTGGCCGTCCAGCTGGAAGGCCGCGTTCACCGGCACCACCGTCCCCTGGGCGGTGAACTGGGGGTCAAAGGCAAGGTGGAAGGTGAACTCCGCCAGATAGGCCCGCTCCGGCTCCTGTCGCTGAGAGAGCATTTCGTCGCCGTAGTCTCCCGCCGCTTCCGCCGGCTCCGCGCCCGGCTCCCACCGGTCCGTGCTGTCATAGACCTGTAATGCAAGCTCCAGCGTCTCCGGCACGTCCATGTCCACAAAATTCACGTCGATGCGCCGCAGGGCGCCGTTTTCCAGGCCGTAGCTGCCGGTTGTAGAATTGTAGCCATAAAGTTCTCCGGGCAGGCGGATGTCATAGTCCGCGTCCAGGTGGGCGATATCCCGGTCCGTGTCCAGGGTGTAGAAAATGCTCACCTGCTTGCGGTCCACGATGAGGTACTCCACGGCGGCGGTGACGCCGTGGGCGCTCTGGCTCTGGTCCACAGGCTGCACATAGTCATGCTCCACGGCGGCGGACAGGGAGGGCGACCAGCGCACCGCCTCCGCCAGGGCCCCCAAAAGGGGCACGTTCCCGCAGGCGGCGGCAAAGGGCGGGAACAGGTTCACCAGCAGCACAAAGGCTGTAAAGCAAACGGCCAGACTGCCTGCCGGAATGCCGAAAAGCCGTTTTTTTCGCTGTAAAGATTTTTTCCTTGTCAGTGCTCTTTGCACCGTATACTCCAGCTGGGGCGGTGTGGTCTCCAGCTCTTTCTGCAAGGCATGGTATTCCTCGCTGCGGTTCATGCTTCTCCCTCCTCTCCCAGCTCCAAACGCAAAAGCTGCAAGGCCCGCCGCTGGCGGGTGGATACGGTGCCCCGGGGCAGGTCCAGGCTTTGGGCCGTTTCCTCCAGGGTGTACCCGGCGAAGTAGCGGAGGATGACCACGGTCCGCAGCTCCTCCGGCAGGCGGCGGATGGCCTCCCGCAGGGGCAGGCCGTCGTAGGCGTCCGGTCCGGCGGAGTCCGGCAGGCTCTCCTCCCCGGTCACCCGCCGCCGGCGGCGCAGCTCCTTGTGGCAGGTGTTGATGAGGATGCGGGTGAGCCAGGTCTCCAGCAGCTCCGGCTGCCGCAGCTTCTTCAAGGCCCGCAGGGCCTGGTACACCGCCTCGTCCACCGCCTCCAAGGCATCGGCCTCGCTGCCAAGATACAAATACGCGGTGCGGTACAGCCGCTGCCGGACCGCTTGGGTCCTGGCGGCAAATTCCTCATGGTCCACGGGCGGGGCCTCCTTTCCGGTTTCTTTATGGATTAGAGCCTTCGGGAAAACGTTTTGATTGCCTGCGGAGAAAAGTTTTTCGCGCAAAGCAAAAAATCAGCACGGCGTACCGCCGTGCTGACCTTGTCAGGCCCGGGGATGGGCCTTATTATACACATCTTTCAGCTGCCGCTTCACCACATGGGTATAGATCTGGGTGGAGGAGATGTCCGCGTGGCCCAGCATCTCCTGGATGGACCGCAGGTCCGCGCCGTTTTCCAGCAGGTGGACGGCGAAGGAGTGGCGGAGGGTGTGGGGCGTGATGTCCTTCTGGATGCCCGCCTTCTCCTGGTAGTGCTTGATGATCTTCCAAAAGCCCTGGCGGCTCATACGCTCACCGCTCATGTTGACGAACAGGGCCTTTTCCTCCTGGTCCGCCACCAGCTGGGGGCGGATGTCCCGCACATAGTCCTGCAAGGCTTTCACGGCGCCGTGGTACAGGGGGATGATACGCTCCTTGCCCCGGCTGGCGCAGCGGATGAAGCCGGCGGCCAGGTTCAGGTCATCCAAATTCAGGGAGATCAGCTCGCTGACCCGGATGCCGGTGGCATACAGCAGCTCCAGCATGGCGTGGTCCCGGAAGCCCTTGGCGTCCACACATTGGGGCTGCTCCAAAAACAGCTCCACTTCCTTGGCGGTCAGGATCTCCGGATACTTCCGCTCCGCCCGGTCCGCGGTGATGCCCTTGACGGGGTTTTCACGCAGGTCGCCCTGGGCCACCAGGAAATGATAGAAGGATTTCACAGAGGCAAGGAACCGGGTCACAGAAGCGGCGGATTTGCCGTGCCCCTGCATCCAGCTCATGTAATCCCGCACCATATCCGGCTGAGCGTCCCGCAGGCCGCAGTCCTGATGCTCCTCCAGATAGTCGGAAAACTGGGTCACATCCCGCAGATAAGAGCTGATGGTGTTCTGGGAGGAATGCTTTTCCTCCTCCAGATATTTGCCATAGCGCGCAATATCGTTGTTCACGGGATCACCCCTCCCCTCTTTTGTCAATTCAGGATATGCCGCAGCGCCCAATCCGTCAGACGCGGCGGCAAGACGAGTTCCACACACACACCGGCCAGCAGCACCAGCGCCACCGCACCGCATAAAAGCCACCATGCTCTGCCGCAGGCCACAGGGGCGGTCCGCCTGCCTCTCCCAACCGGCAGACGCGCCGCGGACATTCTCCACGCGGGAGAGGCCAGCAGAAAATAGCAAGGCATGGTCACTAGGCACCGGACCCCCAGCACCGCCAGGGCCAGCAGCGCCCCCTCCGTCCCAAAGGCCGCCGTAAAGCAGCAGACGGAAAAGGAGAGAAAGCAGCCGTAAACCACGGTGACACAGGGGAGCAAGACCGCTCCGGCAGCGGTAAAGGCCAGCAAAAATGCCGCCAGCGGATACCGGAAGTAGATCATCACAGCGGAGACAGCAGCTCTTGCGTGCTCCGCCGCGCCGTCCTCCAGCTGGAGGTAATCCGTCAGATACCGGCGCAGCTCCGCCCCGGTGCCGTCCGGCACACGGCCGGCCAGGGCCTGTCCCAGCAGGATGCCGCCGGCAAAAAAGACCGCCAACAGCACCAGGCCGGAAAGAGACCTTGCCTGTCCGCCGCTCCCGCGGACTGTTTTCTTCCTCATCAACCGCCTCACCTCACTGTCCCACCCTATGTGGGGAGGACAGGATTTATGATAGGCGGTTAACGTAAACCTAGTACTTATTTAATATAGTGCAATTTGCTTGTTTTATCAAGGAATTTGCCAGAAGTTCTCGCTTTTTGTAATTTATGACAAAATATTATGTTAACTGTATTATGTTAACCTATCAAACCGAAGGCGAAGCCAGCCGCTGTCAGCTGTCAGGAAAGACAATATCTTGTAGTGATATCCCACAAAATATCTATATTTGTGCATCAGGCCACTCCCCTCCCCCACTTTTACCGGGAGGGACCGGGCCGGGGGCGGTGTTGCCGCCCACCGGACATTTTTGGTAAAAATGACAAGCAGCCTTTTACCGCCGCCGGGCGCGGCTCTTTACCCGCCGCCCGCGCCTGTGGCCCACCGCGCCGACCAGCAGCCCTCCGGCCAGCACACACCCCAGCAGGACCAGCCCCCGGACCGTGATGCCTTCCTCCCAGCACAGCAGGCCCACCGCCGCCAGCACAGCCGCAAAGCCGCCGGCGCACAGCATGGCCGCCGGCAGGCGGCTCATGGGCGCATTCCGGACACACACCAGGCCGCCGCTCAGCGCCGACACGCCGCAGGCCACCGCGATGGCGGGATACGCCCCCTCCTCCCCCAGGACGCCCCGCACCACCAGCAGCGCCAGCAGCACCAGCAAGCCCAGGTACAGCCCCACCGACACCAGCAGCCCCCACGCAAAGGCCCGCCAGGGCGGCGCCTGTTTCCGACTTTTCGACATAAAAAATACCTCCCCGGTCATACGCTCTTGTTGGAGCATATGACTGGGGAGGTCCCATTTATGAATGGATCAGTCTTTCTTTTCCTCGGCGGGAGCAGCCTTCTCCTCGATGGCGGCGGGCTCTTCCTTCTTTTTCTTCTTATCGGTCTTCTCCTCCACAGGCTGGTCAGTGGTCTGGACGCCGGTGGTAGAGATGGCCCAGCGGGTGACCTCCACGCGGACGCGGTCCTCGCTGGTCTCGATGATCAGCGTATCCTTATTGGCATGGACCACACGGCCGACGATGCCGCCGATGGTGGTGACGGTGTCGCCCTTCTTGATGCCCTCACGCATGGCCTCGGCCTTCTTCTTCCGCTTGTTCTCGGGACGGATCAGCAGGAAGTAGAAAATCGCCAGCATGACCACCAGCATTACGATAGAGTAGGTATTACCATCCATGTTTAGAAAACTCCTTTTTCCTTTGTGTATTCAGAACAGCATCATTATACCAAAATCAGAAAGTTTTGCAAGAACTTTCTGATACTCCTCAAATAATTTGAGGGTCAGGAGCACTTCACCCCCGCTTTTCCAGATTGCCGCTGTACCGGGCCCGGAATTCGGCGAAAGTCCCCTCGTCCAGCGCCTGGCGGATCTTCGCCATCAGGTCGTTGTAAAAATACAGGTTGTGAAGCACCGCCAGCCGCAGGGCCAGCACCTCATCCGCCTTGAACAGGTGCCGCAGATACGCCCGGGAGAAGCTGCGGCACACCGGGCAGCCGCAGCTTTCGCTGATGGGCCGCTCATCGGCGGCGTACTTTTCGTTGAGGATATTCACGGTGCCCTCCCAGGTAAAGAGCTTTCCGTGGCGGCCGTTGCGGGAGGGCATGACGCAGTCGAAAAAGTCCACGCCCCGGCTGACGGCCTCGATGATGTTGCTGGGGGTGCCCACGCCCATGAGGTAGCGGGGCTTTTCCGCCGGCATGAAGGGCTCCACCACGTCGATCATCTCGTACATGACCTCCGCCGGCTCTCCCACCGCCAGACCGCCGATGGCAAAGCCGTCGCAGTCGATCTTGGCGATCTCACGCATATGCCAGGCCCGCAGGTCCGCATAGGTGGCGCCCTGGTTGATGCCAAAGAGCATCTGCTTTGGGTTCACGGTCTCCGGCAGGCTGTTCAGCCGGTCATGCTCCGCCTTGCACCGCTCCAGCCACCGCAGCGTCCGCTCGCAGCTGGCCTTGGCGTATTCATAGGCCGCCGGGTTCTCCACGCACTCGTCAAAGGCCATGGCGATGTCGCTGCCCAGGTTGGACTGGATGCGCATGGACTCTTCCGGTCCCATGAAGATCTTCCGGCCGTCGATGTGGGAGGAGAAATAGACGCCCTCCTCCTTGATCTTCCGCAGAGAAGCCAGGGAAAACACCTGGAAGCCGCCGGAGTCCGTCAGGATGGGGCCGTCCCAGTTCATGAACTTGTGGAGGCCGCCCATCTGCCGCACCAGCTGGTCGCCGGGACGCAGGTGCAGGTGGTAGGTATTGGACAGCTCGATCTGGCAGCCCACTTCCTTCAGGTCGTGGGCGGAGACGCCGCCCTTGATGGCGGCCTGGGTGCCCACGTTCATAAACACCGGCGTCTGCACGGTGCCGCCGTGGGCGCAGGAGAATTCGCCGCGGCGGGCGCGGCCTTCGGTTTTGAGTACTTTGAACATATTCCTTCTCGTTTCTGTTTATTTTACGCGGTCAAAAAAGGCCCGCAGCTCCGCTTTCCGCTCCGCTGTCAAAGCGGTCTTGCGGACGCCCAACTCCGCGCCGGCCAGGGCCGTCAGCTGGTGAAAGCAGGCGCCGGGGTCCACCTGGGTGCGAATGCGGAGCCAGGCCTCGCAGGCGCCGGCAGCGCGCAGCTCCTCCGCCGAGTTGATGTTCACCCGGCGCAGATTCTCCGCCAGAACGGGGCCGATATTGGGCAGTTCGGTCAGTTCCACAGGCACTCCCTCCCTTTTCAGACTTTCTCGTTTATTATAGTACACCCGCCTCCCAGGCGCAAGACGGAAAAACAGCCGCCGCGGCTTCTGCCGCGGCGGCTGTCTTTTACACGGCGGTCTCCTCCGCCGGGTTCACGTGGACCATGCAGTGCTTCACCTGGGGAAACTGCTTTTCCAAAACGTCATGGACCGCCTGGGCGGTGGCGTGGGTCACCTTCAGCGGCAGCTCTCCGTCCGCCTGGATCTCCACATCCACGTAGACCCGGTCACCGAACAGGCGGGTATTCAGGGCATCCAGTCCCAATACGCCCGGTTGGGACAAAATGGATTCCTTCATTTCCTCCGTCAGCTCCGGAGAGCAGGCGTGGTCCGTCATTTTGGAAAGGGCATCCCGCAAAATATCCCACGCCGCTTTCAGGATAAACAGGCAGATGACCACACTGGCCACGCTGTCCAGCACCGGAAAGCCCAGCCGGGCGCCCAGGATGCCGGCGAAGCTGCCCACGGAGGACAGGGCGTCGGACCGGTGGTGCCAGGCCTCCGCCTTCAGGGCGCTGGAATTGATTTTTTTCGCCGCCAGCCAGGTGTACCAGAACATACTTTCCTTCACCACGATGGAGACCACCGCGGCGGCAAGGGCCAGGGCGCCGGGCACCACCAGCGCCCCCTCTCCGGCGATCTTACGGATGCCGGAAGCGCCAATGCCAAGGCCCGTGGCCGCCAGAATGACGCCCAGGACCAGCGCGGCGATGCACTCCAGCCGCTCATGGCCGTAGGGATGGTCCCGGTCGGCATCCCGGCCCGCCAGCTTCACGCCCAGGATGACGATCAATGTGGCCAGGACATCCGACGCCGAATGAACGGCATCGGAGATCATGGCGCCGGAATGGGCCAGAAAGCCCGCCAGGAATTTGAAGGCCGCCAGGGCCAGGTTGATGGCAATGGTCACGGCGGATACGCCGACTGCCACCTTTTCATGCTGTTTAGGGTCCATCAGTTACCTCCCGAAAAATGAATTTTGGCAGATAGCTCTCCCCTGCTTCACGAAAAAAGGGTGCAAAAAAACACCCGCGGCACAGGTCGCACTGTCCCGCGGATGGGCGTCATCCGCTGCCGCGAAAGCGGCCCGGCGTATGGACACGGTCCACCGCCTGCTCAGTTTGTACTGTTGTCCGGCGCTTTGAAAAGCGTGATGCAGTGCAAAGAGGTTATTGTCAGAATATCATACGTTTTAGCCGCCGTCAAGGTGTTTTGCAAACGTTTGTTTTGACAAACTGTGAACTTTTTTGGCAAAAAACGCCCCAGGCCTTCGCCCGGGGCGTCCGTAATCGATTTTCTGTTTTTACCGCAGGAACATGGCGTCGCCGAAGGAGAAAAAGCGGTATCGCTCTTTGACCGCTTCCTGATACGCCGCCAGGATGTGTTCCCTTCCGGCAAAGGCGGATACCAGCATGATGAGGGTGCTCTCCGGCAGGTGGAAGTTGGTCACCAGGCCGTCCATGACCTTGAATTTGTAGCCGGGGTAGATATAGATATTGGTCCACCCGGCCTTGGCCTCCATGTGGCCGTCCTCCGCCGCCCAGCTCTCCAGGGTACGGCAGGAGGTGGTGCCCACGCAGATGCAGCGGCCGCCGTTGGCTTTCGTCCGGTTGATGAGGTCCGCCGTCTCCTGGGGGATGGTGCAGAACTCGCTGTGCATCTCGTGTTCGGTGATCTCCTCCTCCTTCACGGGGCGGAAGGTGCCGAGGCCCACATGGAGCGTCACATATCCGATGCCCACGCCGCGGGCTTCGATCTTCTCCAATAGCTCCGGCGTGAAGTGGAGCCCCGCCGTGGGGGCCGCGGCGCTGCCCAGGACCTTGGAGTACACGGTCTGATACCGCTCCTGGTCCTGGAGCTCCTCCTTGATATAAGGCGGCAGAGGCATTTTGCCCAGCCGCTCCAGCACCTCCAGGAAAATGCCCTCGTAATCGAAGCGGACCAGGCGGTTGCCGTCCGGCAGCTCCTCCACCACCTGGGCGGTCAGCTCTCCCTCGCCGAAGCTGAGCTTGGCGCCGGTGCGCATTTTCCGGCCCGGCCGCACCAGGCACTCCCAGGTCTTGTCTCCCCGGTCAATGAGCAGCAGCACCTCGCAGGCTCCGCCGCCGGGCAGCCGCTGGCCCAGCAGGCGGGCCGGCAGCACCCGGGAGTTGTTGAGGATCAAACAGTCGCCGGGGTTCAAAAAGTCCGGCAGTTCATAAAAATGGTGGTGCTCCACGGCACCGCTTGCCCGGTCCAGGGTCATGAGGCGGGAGGTATCCCGCTTGTCCAAAGGCGTCTGGGCAATGAGCTCCTGGGGCAGGTCATAGTAAAAATCGCTGGTTTTCATAGTGGTCAGGTCCCTCACTTGATGGTGATATCCGTATAGTAAAATTCCAAGATCTCGTCATAGCTGTACCCATCCTCCGCCATGGCCCGGGCGCCGTATTGGCTGAGGCCCACGTTGTGGCCGCTGCCGGTGCCGGTGATGGTGAAGGTGTCGCCGCTGCCGGAGGTGACGCCCACCCGGCGGGTAACGGTGCCGGCGGAGAGCTTTTCAACGCCGTCGGCGGTGATGACATACCAATCCCCGCCAGGCAAGGTGGTCTTTTTCCCGCCGGTGGCAATGGCCACAGCCCCCTCCAGGGTGGAGAGCTTTTGGGAGCCGTTCACGTAAAAACTGCCGCTGCCCACCACCACGGTCTCACCGCCCTCGCCGCCGCTGATGGTGAAGCGCATACTGGGAACGGACTTTTGATAAGTGCTGCTGTAAAACACGGTACGGGCGGCGTCACCCTTCACCGTCAGGGTCTTTCCCCTGGTGTCCACAAACGTGACAGCGGCCACATTGCCCATGCCGGTGACGGCGGAGACATAGACGTTCTCCACCTGGCCGATGTCGTAGTTTTTCTGCTGCAAGATCCACGTCAGCTGGTCCGCCGTGTAGGTGACGGACCAGTTGTAATTGGGGATGGAGATCAGCTCCTCATAGGGGTCCTCTTTCCCCACCAGATACGGCACCCGGCCGCCCCAGACGTTTTCCGCGTCCTCGGTGGCACCGCCGTTGGAGGAGTGGTACACCGCCTCAATGAGCTCCCCCTCGTAGTACAGGCACTCCCCCTCCGTGTTGTCCACCGCCTCATCGGAGAGGCCGGTGGCGGTGTTGGTGCCGTTGTACACCTGGCAGCAGGTGGTGCTGCACACATCAAAATCGTAGCTCTGGTGCTTGGTATTGCGGCAGGCAAAAGTCCGGGCGCACACCGCCTGGGCCTCCAGGGCGGCCAGGGGCCAGTCGCCGTTCATCTCGTAGGGCACCACGCCCTTCACATAGTCCTCCAGGTCCACCACGTTGATGACCCGCAGATCGCCGCCGCTGGGGCGGACATACTCAAAGCCGCCCTTGTACTTGTAGCCCTTGAACCAGGTGACGGGCTCCTCCCGCCGCCCCGCCTGGGGCATGACGCCCAGGGACAGGTCCCAGCCGTTTTGGAACTCAAACAGCACATCGGTGGTGCGGGTGCGGGTCACCAGCACGCCGGCGGAGGAGGATTTTACCGCCGAACCGTCCATTCCCAGGTCCTCCAGGGCGTCCTCCGCCTCTCCCCGGGATTCGTAGCAGCCGAAGCGGACCACGAACTCCCCGTCGATATAGGCGGGCCAGCCTCCCAGGTCCCAGGCGTCCTCGGCGCACTGGTCATAGTCATCATACGTCCCGTCCAGCTGCACATGCCAGGGGCCCATGATCCTTCTTCCGCCAACAGAGGAATAATTGCCGTCGTCATCCACATATATTGTGCCTGCGGCGGTCATGGAAATACATGTCTCCTCCGTCCAGCCCAGGGCCACAAACTCCCGTCCGTCCTCAAAGTAACCGAACTCGTAGCCCTCTCCCACCGCGTTCTCCAGATTGGCGGAAAACAGGGCGGTGGACCCATACCGCAGACCCACCCGCAGGGTGTCCCGCTCCGCCGCGGCGGCGGAAACAGCCGTCAATGTAAAAAATGTCACAACGCCCAGCAGCGCCATCAGCCCTTTTTTCATGCATCCTCCCTATGGTCCCGGCGTTGACGGTCACGCGAAAGTGTGCTATCATACATACAAATGTCCGTCCCAGATGTACAAAGAAGGTTTTTCCCTAATAGAAGACATTATAGTACAATTTCGCGGTACATTCAACCAAAATCGACGGAGGCTCCCCGCGGCGCCCCCTCCCAGGAGGAAACAATCATGAAACAATACAAAGTCGGTATCATCGGCTGCACCGGTATGGTGGGCCAGCGCTTCATCACCCTGATGGAAAACCACCCCTGGTTCCAGCTGACCGCCCTGGCCGCCAGCGCCCGCAGCGCCGGAAAGACCTACGAGGAGGCCGTGGAGGGCCGCTGGGCCCTGGACATTCCCCTGCCCGAGGAGGCCAAGAAGCTGGTGGTCCTGGACGCCGAGGCCGACGCCGAAAAAATGGCCGCTTTGGTGGATTTCTGCTTCTGCGCCGTGGATATGAAGAAAGAGGACATCCGGGCCCTGGAGGAGAAATACGCCAAGCTGGAATGCCCCATCGTCTCCAACAACTCCGCCCACCGCTGGACGGATGACGTGCCCATGGTGGTGCCGGAGATCAACGCCGACCACATCGCTGTCATCGATGCCCAGCGCAAGCGCCTGGGCACGAAGCGGGGCTTCATCGCCGTGAAGTCCAACTGCTCCCTCCAGAGCTATGTCCCCGCCCTGCACCCCCTGAAGAAGTACGGTCTGGAGCAGGCGCTGGTGTGCACGTACCAGGCCATCTCCGGTGCCGGCAAGACCTTTGCCCGCTGGCCGGAAATGGTGGATAACTGCATCCCCTTCATCGGCGGTGAGGAGGAAAAGAGCGAGCAGGAGCCCTTGAAGCTGTGGGGCCATATTGAGGACGGCAAGATCGTCAAGGCCGACGGCCCCTCCATCACCGCCCAGTGCTTCCGGGTGGCCTGCCAGGACGGCCACATGGCCGCTGTGTTCATGAAGTTCCAGGATGGCTGTAAGCCCTCCATGGAACAGATCAAGGCCGACTGGGCCGCCTTCCGTGGCCCCGCCCAGGAGCTGGACCTCCCCTCCGCCCCCAAGCAGTTCCTCCACTATTTTGAGGAGGAGAACCGTCCCCAGACGAAGCTGGACCGGATGCTGGAGCACGGCATGGCCGTGTCCATCGGCCGCCTGCGGCCCGATACCCAGTACGATTACAAGTTCGTCTGCCTCAGCCACAACACCCTCCGGGGCGCCGCCGGCGGCGCCGTGCTTCTGGCGGAGCTGCTGTGCGCCAAGGGCTACATCGAGGCCAAATAACATTCCTTTGTTACGAAAGAAAGCAGATGCCCAAGCCGGGCATCTGCTTTTCTCTTGCGTACAAACCGCCGTTTTTTGGAAAGGGAGTGTGTTTTTCTGTGAAGCAACCTATCTTTACAGGCTCTGGTGTGGCGATCGTCACGCCCTTTGACCGGGAGACCGTGGACCTGGAGGCCCTGGGGCGGCTGCTGGACTTCCAGCTTGCCGGCGGCACCGACGCCGTCATCGTCTGCGGCACCACCGGCGAGGCCGCCACCATGACTTACCGGGAGCGGATGCGGACCATTGAGTACTGCGTGGAGCATGTGGACGGCCGGGTGCCGGTCATCGCCGGCAGCGGTTCCAACTCCACGGAAAGCGCCCTGGCCCTCAGCCGGGACGCGGAGCGGGCCGGGGCGGACGGCTTGCTGCTGGTGACGCCCTACTACAACAAGGCCAGCCAGACGGGGCTCATCCGCCACTTCGGCGTCATCGCCGACGCGGTGACGGTGCCCATCATCCTGTACAATGTGCCCTCCCGCACCGGCGTCACCATTGCGCCGGAGACCTACGCCGCCCTGGCGAAGCACCCCAACATCAACGGCGTCAAGGAGGCCGGCGGCGACCTGGGCGCCATCCAGCGGACCCGGAACCTCTGCCCGGCGGATTTTTCCATCTGGTCCGGCAACGATGACCAGACTGTGCCCATCTGCGTCCTGGGGGGCGTGGGCGTCATCTCCGTGGCGGCCAACGTGGTGCCGGAGGCCATGCACCGGCTAGTGGCCCTGTGCCTGTCTAACGACTTTGCCGCCGCCGGCACGCTGCAATTGGAGCTGAAGGAGCTGTGCGACGCCCTGTTCTGCGAGGTGAACCCCATCCCGGTGAAGACCGCCCTGAACCTCATGGGTATGGAGGCGGGAGACCTGCGGCTGCCCCTGTGTGAGCCCTCCCCCGCAAACCGGGAGCGCATCCGGAAAACGCTGGTGCAATACGAGCTGATAAATCCGTGAGAAACGCCGCCCGGGTTCTCCCGGGCGGCGCCGTTTATGGCTGTTCCATGGCCGCGGCATAGGCGCGGAGGTTTGCCTCCATGGATGCGGTCTCCTCATACGTATACCCTGTGGGATACCCGCTGCCGTCTTCCAGCAGCCACCAGAGCGTATCCCTGGGATGCTCCGGGTCCATGTCCTCCAGGGCCTCGTCGGTGGTCAGCAGCAGGCGGCTCTGCGCCAGCAGGCCGTTGACCTCCTCCATAAAGGCGGCAATAGCCTCTGGGTCGAAGCTGTGTCCCAGCGGGCTTCCCCAGTTGATGTCAAAGCTCACAGCACTTTCCCGCAGTACCAACTCCTCACCATCCGCACCCAGAGAGAACAGCCGGTACGTGTAGTCGCACCATCCCTGATACATGGTGGGATGGTACTCCAACAGATAATCCTCTCCCTCCAGGGTACAGGCAAACAGGCTGTTCCACCCGGCATGGGCACTGGCGGCGAAGGCCGTCCAGAGCGTCTCCCCTGCTTTGTTCACGATATGCAGGTCCGTTACTTCCACGGCAGGTGAATCCGGGTATTGACAGTGCGCCAGCTCCACGGTCTCCGGCGCGCCGTCGTGGTCAAAATCGTATGTTCCCGGCAGGGTCTCCCCCTCTACCCGGGCCACCGGCGCGGCGGCAAGCACCGCCTCTCCCTCCGGCGGCGTGCTTTGCTTCTTCCCAGGTCCCGGACCCGCCCCGCAGACCACTGCCGCCGTCACCGCCAACAGGGCAAACACTCCGAAAATTTGCCGTTTTTCCATAAAAATACCATCCCTACACTGTTATAGGAACAGTATAGGGATGGTTATTTTTTATGTCAACTACAATCCGGTTACAAAACCGCGCTGTATCAGCCGGCGTTTGCCGCCCGGCGGAATTCGATATAGTCCTCGTAAGTGCCCATTTTGTCAATGAGCCTGCCGTTCTCAAACTCCATGATGCGGTTGGCCACGGTCTGGACGAACTCGTGGTCGTGGGAGGCAAACAGCACCACGCCCTTGAAGTCGATGAGGCCGTTGTTGACGGCGGTGATGGACTCCAGGTCCAGGTGGTTGGTGGGCTGGTCCAGCACCAGCACGTTGGAGCCGAACAGCATCATCCGCGACAGCATGCACCGGACCTTCTCGCCGCCGGAGAGGACCTTCACCGGCTTGAACACATCGTCGCCGGAGAACAGCATCCGGCCCAGGAAGGAGCGTTTGAAGGATTCCGTGCTCTCCTCCGCCGTATTGCCCGTGTACTGGGCCAGCCAGTCCAGCAGGTTCAGATCGCAGTCGTTGAAAAAGGCGGAGTTGTCCAGGGGGAAGTAGCTGGTGGTGATGGTGGTGCCCCACTTGTAGCTGCCCTCGTCCGGCTCCAGCTCGCCCATGACGATCTTGAACAGGGTGGTCTTGGCGATCTCGTCCTCGCCCACGAAGGCGATCTTGTCTCCCTTGTTCACCCGGAAGCTGACGTTGTCCAGCACCTTCCGGCCATCCACGGTCTTGGAGAGGTTCTCCACCGTCAATATCTCCTTGCCCGGCTCCCGGTCCATGTTGAAGCCCACGAAGGGATACCGCCGGGAGGAGGCGGGCATCTCCTCCACCGTCAGCTTGTCCAGGAGCTTACGGCGGGCGGTGGCCTGCTTGCTCTTGGACTTGTTGGCGGAGAATCGCTGGATGAACATCTGCAATTCCTTGATCTTTTCCTCGTTCTTCCGGTTCTGGTCCCGGATCATCCGCTGGACCATCTGGCTGGACTCATACCAGAACTCGTAGTTGCCCACGTACATCTTGATCTGGCCGTAGTCCACATCCACGATGCTGGTGCACACGGTGTTCAGGAAGTGGCGGTCGTGGCTGACCACCAGGGTCAGGGCCTCGCAGTCCATGAGGAAATCCTCCAGCCACTCGATGGCCTGGATATCCAGGTGGTTGGTGGGCTCGTCCAGCAGGATGATGTCCGGCTTTCCGAACAGCGCCTGGGCCAGCAGCACCTTCACCTTTTCCTTGGCGGTGAGGCTGCTCATCTCGCTGTACAAAATGTCGTTGGACAGGCCCAGGCC
Source organism: Clostridiales bacterium (assembly GCA_004558115.1). Lineage (GTDB taxonomy): Bacteria > Bacillota > Clostridia > Oscillospirales > Oscillospiraceae > Oscillibacter. The sequence goes on from SFDT01000022.1 coordinate 57,315, forward strand.
CTGGAGCAGGCGGCTCACGTCGCTCTCGGCCTCCCATCCGCCCATCTCGGCGAATTCCGCCTCCAGCTCGCTGGCCTTCACGCCGTCCTCGTCGGTGAAGTCCTCCTTTTCATACAGGGCGTCCTTTTCCTTCATCACGTCATACAGGTGCTGGTTGCCCATGATGACGGTGTCCAGCACGGAGTAGGCGTCATACTGGAAGTGGTCCTGCTTCAGGATGGACATGCGCTCTTCCTTGGGGATGATGACCTCGCCGGTGGTGGGCTCCAAATCGCCGGAGAGGATGCGCAGGAAGGTGGACTTACCGGCGCCGTTGGCGCCGATGATGCCGTAGCAGTTGCCGGGAACGAATTTCAGGTCCACGTGCTTGAACAGCGTCTGGCCGCTGAAATTCATGCTGATGTCGTTGACTGTGATCATGGCGATTCCTTTCTATACGCGCAAACAGGCGCGGAGCGAGCGCCCCGCGTCTGTATGGCGTGTGATGTTTACTGTTCCAGGACGGCCTTATGGTAGACCTTCTTGCCCTTTTTGATGATGATGCCGTCGCCGGCGCAGTCCTTGCAGGACCACTTGGCTTCGATGTCGCCCACCTTCTGGCCGCCGACGCTGACGCCGCCCTGCTGCACCAGCCGCCGGGCCTCGCCCCGGGAGACGCACAGGCCGCACTTTACCAGCAGGGTCAGAACATCCATCTGGCCGTCGGTAAAATCCGCCTCGCTGAGGGTGGTGGAGGGCATATGCTCGCTGTCTCCGCTGCCGCCGAACAGGGCCCGGGCGGCGGTCTGGGCCTTTTCGGCCTCCTCCTCGCCGTGGACCAGCTTCGTCAGCTCGTAGGCCAGGATCTCCTTGGCGGTGTTCAGCTGGCTGCCCTCCCACTTGTCCATCTCGTCGATCTGCTCCAGGGGCAGGAAGGTCAGCATCCGGATGCACTTGAGCACATCCGCGTCGCCCACGTTCCGCCAGTACTGGTAGAACTCGAAGGGAGAGGTCTTGTTGGGGTCCAGCCATACGGCACCGCTGGCGGTCTTGCCCATCTTCTTGCCCTCGGAGTTCAGCAGCAGGGTGATGGTCATGGCGTAGGCGTCCTTACCCAGCTTCTTGCGGATGAGCTCCGTGCCGCCCAGCATGTTGCTCCACTGGTCGTCGCCGCCGAACTGCATGTTGCAGCCCACGGTCTGGAACATGTGGTAGAAGTCGTAGGACTGCATGATCATATAGTTGAACTCCAGGAAGGAAAGGCCCTTTTCCATCCGCTGCTTGTAGCACTCGGCCCGCAGCATGTTGTTGACGGAGAAGCAGGCGCCCACCTCGCGGAGCACATCCACGTAGTTCAGCTTCATGAGCCAGTCGGCGTTGTTCAGCATCATGGCCTTGCCCTCGCCGAACTCGATGAACCGCTCCATCTGCTTTTTGAAGCAATCGCAGTTGTGCTGGATGGTCTCGGGGGTCAGCATCTGGCGCATGTCCGTGCGGCCGGAGGGGTCGCCGATCATGCCGGTGCCGCCGCCGATGAGGGCGATAGGACGGTTGCCGGCCATCTGCAGCCGCTTCATGAGGCACAGCGCCATGAAGTGGCCCACGTGGAGGGAGTCGGCGGTGGGGTCGAAGCCGATATAAAACACGGCCTTGCCGTTGTTCACCAGGTTCCGGATCTCCTCCTCGTCGGTGACCTGGGCGATGAGGCCACGGGCCTTCAGTTCTTCATAGATCTGCATAGTAGTCTCTCCTGTTCAAAATAAATTTTGCGGAACAGAACAAAAAAATCCTCCGTCCCGGCAGGGACAGAGGGCGAACTTCTTCGCGGTACCACCTCTGGTTCGCCGCCTCCTCGCGAAAGCGGCCTCAGGCCGTGCCAACACACGGCAGCGCGGTAACGGGCGCACCCGGAGCACGCCTACTGGGCCTTCAAGGGCCGTTTGGGTGCCAGCTCCGCGGTGTATTCGCCACCCGTCCCTCTCCCCTTTCCACCGTCCAGGGGCTCTCTTGGCAGGGCGCTTGCGGTTACTTCTCCGCTTCCTCGCTGTATGCAGGGGTTATTTTATCCGATAAACAGGCATTTGTCAACACAAATTCCGGGATTTCATCCTCCGGAAAGGGCGATCATCCCCGGCGTCTTTTTCGCCAAGATGCCGGGGATGCGGTCACAACGTCTCCCGGTACGCTTCCGCCTGGTCCAGCAGCTCTCCGGCGCTTTCCAGCAGCGCCTCCGTCACATGGCTGCCGCCGGTGATACGGGCCAGCTCCGCCTTGCGCTGCTCCCGGTCCAGCCGGACCACCTTCGTGTACGTCCGGCCGCCCCGCTCTCCCTTTTCCACGGAGAAGTGGGTGTCCGCCATGGCGGCCAGCTGGGGCAGATGGGTGACGCACAGCACCTGCTTGCGCCGGCTCACCTGGGCCAGCTTCTCCGCCACCTTCTGGGCCGCCCGGCCGGAGACGCCGGTATCCACCTCGTCAAACACCAGGGTGGCCACAGCCTCCTGCTCCGCCAGAACGTTTTTCAGCGCCAGCATAATGCGGGCCAGCTCGCCGCCGGAGGCGATCTTCGCGATGGGCCGCAGGTCCTCGCCCACGTTGGCGGACATGAGGAAGCGGATGGTGTCACAGCCGTCAGGGCCGGGCTCCTTTTCTGCGAAATCAATGGCAAAGCGGACCTTGTGCATGTCCAGGTCCCGCAGCTCCGCCTGGATGCGCTGCTCCAGAACGAGGGCGGCCACCTTCCGGGCCTCGGTCAGCGCCGCGCCGGCGTCCTCCACGGCCCGCCGGACCTTCCCCAGCTTTTTTTCCAGCCGGGCCAGGGTGTCGTCAGCGGTTTCTATGGCGTCCAGCTCCGCCCGGCACTTGTCCAGATAGTCCAGCATGTCCTCCACGGTGGCGCCGTACTTCTTTTTTAGCCGGTACAGCTGGTCCGCCCGGCCCTCCACCGCGTCCAGCTCCGCCGGAGAAAAGTCGAATTCCGCCCGCTTGTCCCGGACGATCTCGGCAAGGTCATAGGCTTCACACCGCAGTGCTTCCAATCGTTTGTACAGTTCTCCCAGATCGTCGCTCAAGGTGCGGACGCCGGAGATGGCCTCCTCCGCGTCCCGGATGGCCGACAGGGCGCCGCCGGAGTCCTCGCCGCCGGAGAGGCTGTAATCCGCCCCGTCCAGGGCGGCAATGTACTTCTCGCCGCTGCGCAGCAGCGTGCGCCTGGCAAGGAGCTCCTCCTCCTCGCCGGGCACCAGCTCCGCCCGCTCCAGCTCCCCGATCTGGAAGCGCAGGCTGTCCATCCGCCGGGCCTTTTCCGCCTCGTCCATTTTCAGCGCCCGGATGCGGCCCAGCAGCTCCGCCAGGGCGTCGTATGTTTCCCGGTAAGCCGCCAGGACCTCCTCTGTCCGGCCAAAGCGGTCCAGATAGGTCTGGTGCTGCTCCTCGTCCAGAAGGGCCGCGCCGTCGTGCTGGCCGTGGATGTTCAGCAGGTCCGCGCCGATCTGCCGCAGCTGGCTGACGGTGATGGGCCGGCCGTTGGCCCGGCAGGCATTCTTGCCGTCGGCGCTGATCTCCCGCTGCAAAATGAGAGTCCCTTCCTCGTCCGGAGCCACGCCGGCGGCGGAAAGCCCGGGCAAGTCCGCCGGAACGGCGGAAAACTCCGCGCTGACGAAGGCCTTGTCGGCGCCGGTGCGGATGAGTTCCCGGGAGGTCCGTCCCCCCAGGACGGCGCCCATGGCGTCGATGACGATGGATTTGCCGGCGCCGGTCTCACCGGTCAGGGCGTTGAAGCCCGGGAGAAAGCGGATGTCCGCCTCCTCAATGACGGCGATATTCTCAATATGCAGCAATTCCAGCATACTTTAACGCTCCCTTCGGAAAGGGTTCAGGGGAAACCTGGGTTTCCCCTGATTCTTCCGCTCAGAGCGGAAGAAAAAATTTCAATCATTTTCGCCAGGGCGTGTACCTGGTGAAAATACTTTGACTCAGCCGCCTTGGGCGGCGTTCACCAGTGACATCGGTCACTGGTGGTGGGGGATCCTCAAGGGGGAGCCCGCTCCCCCTTGAAACCTCACAGCATTTCTTTGATCTCCTCGCAGAACTCTGCGGCGGAATCCGTATCCCGCATCACCAAAAACGCGGTGTCGTCTCCCGCCAGGGAGCCTACCAGGAAGTTGAACTCCATGTTGTCCAACGCCGCGCAGGCGGCGCTGGCCAAGCCCGGCATGGTCTTGATGACCACGATGTTCTGGGCGTAGTCGATGCTGGTGATGCTCTCCCGGAAGATGGTCCGCAGCTTTTCGGCGAAATTCAGCTTTGTCCGGTTGCCGGACACGGCGTACTTGTACACGCCCTGCCCCACCGGCTCCTTCACCAGGTGCATCTGCTTGATGTCCCGGGAAATGGTGGCCTGGGTGCTGCTGATGCCCCGCGCCTGGAGCCGGGAGAGCAGCTGCTCCTGTGTCTCGATATTCTCCTGGGAAATGATCTCCAGGATCATGTTTTGACGGTCATTTTTCATCATGGAACCCTCCCGGCAGCATTTTTTGGGCGAATATCTCGCAGAAGCTCTTCTCCGACAGGCGGACCAGCTTCGTGGTGTATTTGGATTTGCGGACCAGCACCTGGTCATCAGATCTCAGGGCAAAGCCACGGCTCTCGTCCACGAACAGGTACACCGGTTTCCGGCCGTTGCGCTCCAGTCCGATGGTGAGGGTGTGCTCCGGCGAGAGCACATAAGAGGAAAAGCGCATGTTGTGGATGCAGATGGGGCACACCACCATGGTCTGGGCCACCGGCTCCACCACGGGGCCGCCGGCGGAGAGAGAGTAAGCCGTGGAGCCTGTGGGGGTGGCGATGATGACGCCGTCACCGGCAATGTCCGCCAGGTGCCGGCCATCGGAGTCAATCTTCAGGTGGATGACATGGGAGATGGGACCCTCCCGGATGACGGCCTCGTTGAGGCCCAGGTTTGTGTAGACCTGCCTGCCCTCCCGGATGACGGACACGTCCAGCATCATCCGCTGCTCCAGCTCAAAGTCCCAGCTCTCCAGCTTCCGCAGCAGCTCCAGTTCCCCGGCCTCCAGCTCCGCGATGAAGCCCAGGCCCCCCATGTTGACTCCCAGCACGGGGATCTTGTTCAGGGCCGCCAGCTTGGCCAGGTGCAAAATGGTGCCGTCCCCGCCGAAGGTCAGCAGCAGGTCCGCGGACCGCAGCTCCGCCTGCAAAGGCCGCACGTCAAAGTCCGCGAAGGCCCCGTCCCGCTGGTCCCGGAAGGGAGAGCACACCACGGTGCGGAAGCCGATCTCGTGGAGGAGCTTCTGGGCTGCCTTCGTGGCCGCCATCCCCCGGTCCCGGCTGGGGTTGGGACAGAGGATGATCTTCTTCGGATTCATAGGCCGCTCCCCTCTCCGTGTTCTTTCAGCGTCTCATGAGACTCTGCCACCAGGGCCTTCAGGTCAAAGGCGCGCTGCTGCCAGTCTCCCTTCTCCAGATACCCCAGGTACTCGATGTTGCCCTCGGGTCCCCGGATGGGCGAATACGTCAGGCCAAGGACTGTAAAGCCGGATTCCTTTGCATGTTCCAGGAAGTGCTCCAGCACCTCCAGGTGGACGGCCGGGTCCCGGACCACACCTTTTTTGCCCACCTTTTCCTTGCCGGCCTCAAACTGGGGCTTCACCAGGCAGGCCACATGGCCCCCCTGCCGCAGCAGGCCGCAAAGAGGCGGCAGGATGAGCTTCAACGAGATGAAGCTCACATCCACGGAGGCGAAATCCAGCTCCTCCGGAATTTGCTCATGGGTCAGGTAGCGGGCGTTGGTACGCTCCATGCACACCACCCGCTCGTCGCTGCGGAGGCTCCAGGCCAGCTGGCCGTAGCCCACATCCACGGCGTACACCTTCCGGGCGCCGTTTTGCAGCATACAGTCGGTAAAGCCGCCGGTGGAAGCGCCGATATCGCCGCAGACGGCGTCACGGAGGTCGATGGGAAAGGAGGCCATGGCCTTTTCCAGCTTCAGCCCGCCCCGGCTGACGTATTTCAGGGCGTTGCCCCGGACCTCGATCTCCGCGTCATTGGGGACGGCGGTGCCGGGCTTGTCCACCCGCTGGCCCTTGACGAACACCAGGCCGCTCATGATGGTGGCCTGGGCCTTCTGGCGGCTTTCCTGGAGCCCCCGCTCCACCAGCAGCACATCCAGCCGTGTTTTATTGCTCATGTCGTTCCTCCTCCACGGCTTTGGCAATGCCCTCCGCGTCCAGGCCGAAGCTGTGCTCCAGCTCCGCCACGCTGCCCTCGGGGGCATAGGTCTTGCCGAGATTGCGCAAAATGAGTTTTTTGGGCGCCATGCCCCGCTCCGCCAGCTTGGCGGCCAGGCGCTGGCCCACGCAACCGGCGCCGAAGGAATCCTCCACCACCAGCAGCGTGTCCGTATGTCCGAAGCACCCTTCCATGTCCCCGATCTCCAGGGGAGAGATGCGGTTGAGCTTCACCACTTCCGCGCTGATGCCCTTTTTCTCCAGCAGCTCCGCCGCCGCCAGGGCGTGGTTGATGAGGACGCCGTAGGCGGCAATGGTCACGTCGGTGCCCGGCCGCAGGCAGACGGCGGCCTTTCCCGCCGTATCTGCCCGGAAGGCCCCCTCCCCACCCCGGGGATAGCGGACGGCCACGGGGCCGGGAATATCAAACAAAGCCTGACGGAGCATGGTCCGCAGCTCCGCGAAGCTGGCGGGACAAAGCACCGTAAAGCCCGGAATGGCGCACAGAAACAGCGAATCAAAGCAGCCGTGGTGGGTCTCGCCGTCGGCGCCCACCAGGCCGGCCCGGTCCACTCCCAGCACCACATGGAGGTGTTGCAGGGATACATCGTGGACCAGCATATCATAGCCCCGCTGCAAAAACGTGGAGTACACGGCAAACACCGGGATCATGCCCTGGCTGGCAAGGCCCGCCGCCATGGAGACCCCGTGCCCCTCGGCGATGGCCACATCGAAAAACCGCTCCGGGAATTCCTTGGCGAAGGGCCCCAGGCCCGTGCCGTCCGCCATGGCGGCGGTGATGGCGCACACCCGGCTGTCCTGGGCGGCACAGTCCGCCAGCGTCTTGCCGAACACGGAGGAAAAGCTCTCTCCGCCGGGCTTTTTCAAAAGGCCGGTGGCGGGGTCAAAGGGCGCGACGCCGTGGAACTTGCCGGGGTTCTGCTCGGCAAAGGAATAGCCCTTGCCCTTGACGGTGTGGACATGGACCAGCACGGGACCCTTCAGTTCCTTGGCCCACTGGAGCATGTCGCACAGCCGGGGCAGGTCATGGCCGTCAATGGGCCCCAGGTACGTGAAGCCCATGTCCTCAAACAATGTGCTGCGGGGCCAGATGCTCTTTTTCAGGAAGGATTTCACCCGGTGGTTGAAGCGGTAGATCCGGTTTTTCTCCGGGTGCCTGCCGAACAGGCCCCGGTACCACTTTTTGAAATGGTAGTAGGCGGGCTTGGACCGCAGGCGGCTCAGGTGGCCCGGCATGGCGCCCACGTTGGGATTGATGGACATGCCGTTGTCGTTGAGGATGACGATGAGGGGCTCGCCGGAGGCGCCGGCGTTGTTCAGTCCCTCATAGGCCAGGCCGCCGGTGAGGGCGCCGTCGCCGATGAGGGCCAGCACGCTGTAATCCTCCCCCTTCAGCGTTCTGGCCCGGGCCATGCCCAGGGCCACGGACACGGAGTTGGAGGCGTGGCCGGCGATGAAGGCGTCATGGACGCTCTCGTAAGGCTTCGGAAAGCCGGAAAGCCCCCCGAACTGGCGGAGGGTGGAAAACAGCTCTTTGCGGCCCGTCAGGGCTTTATGCACATAGCACTGGTGGCCTACGTCGAACACCAGCCGGTCCCGGGAGGTGTCGAACACCCGGTGGATGGCCACCGTCAGCTCCACGGCCCCCAGGTTGGAGGCCAGATGCCCGCCGGTGCGGGACACGTTTTCCACCAGAAATTCCCGGAGCTCCCCACACAGCTGGGGCAGCTGGCTCTTATCCAGAGCCTTCACATCCTCCGGGGAATGGATGGTTTCCAATATCATGGATTTTCTATCTCCTCTCAAGGCTCCCGATGCTCAGGAGCGGTGGAACAGGTGCAGGAAGCGGCCGGCCCAGTAGACCACCTTGGTGCTTTGGTTGATGGCGAACGTCTTGCCAAGCGCCTTTCCGCCGATGGTCAAACCGGAGACCAAGGCGGTGATGCCCGCGGAAATGAGCACGCTGCGGGTATCCAGCGCCCGCTGGAGCTGGGTGACGATGACCGCGCCGGTGGCGCCGCTGACGATACCGCAGATGTCGCCCACCACATCATTGCAGACGCTGGAGACATGGCTGGCGTTTTTCAAAAGCCCCAGGGCCTCCTTGGCGCCCTTTTCCTTGTGGGCCGCCATCGAGTGAAAAGGCCTGGCGTCCGCCGCCGTGACGGCCACGCCGATCACGTCGAACACAATGCCAAGGCCAATGAAAAGCGTCAGGATCAAAAGGGACACCGCAACGCCGGCGCCGTCCATCACAAACTCCGACGCCAGGCTCAAAACGGCGGACAGGCCCACCGCCATGCAGAATACCGTCAGTACCCACTGGCCGGATGTGCCGCCTTTCTTTTTTTCCGTCTTTTTCGGTTGTGTCTGTTTCAAAAAATTCCCTCCAGAAGAAGGCTGATCGTAAAATCCGCTAACACGACGGCGGCGAAAAAAGTAAATCTTACGGCTTAGGTACGGGTTGGATTTCCCCGCGGCACACCTCTCGTTGCCGATGGAGGCGGTTCCCCTTTCAGCGCCGCGGCACGGCGTCGCCGGCCATGCGACCCGACTGCCACTTAGTCCGCACTGCAATCCTTTTTTCGCCCGGGATGACAGCCTAGGTGATTTCCACCACAGTCTGTCCGTTTCTTTAGCCTCTTTTGCAGACCAGGTTTCAGGGGGCGATCGCGGCCGGCTGCTCTGGCCAGAGCGAAACACCGCGTTGTTCCCCCATCCACCTGCCCCACGCAAGGCAGGCTACATCTGCACACAGCGTTACGGCCCCTAAGAGGGCCGATGCACCGCATTGCAGGTTCATATTCTGTTTCGTACACAGGCCGGAAATACCACTGTGGGAGTACGTCTGTGCACAAGAACAGGTCTCCACGGAAACAGGGTCGGGATAACCATGCCATTGGAAAGCGCCCTGAGTCCGCAAGCGTGCGCCGCACGCTTCCCCCCAGCACCCACCCGAAACTGGGCGTATCAAGCAGGCACCACGGGTTTCATCGGTATGCCCTTCAGAGGATTTTTAGGCCCTCCCTAGGAAACGGCAGATCTGACTAGAATACTGCGCCGCCGGTTAGCATGATACAGTATAGCACGGTTTATTTGAATATACAACTGAATATACATTATATCCTGCATAAATTTTTTGTGAATAACTTTTCAAAAGCAAACGAACGCATGGAATTTATTGTAATTTCAATCCGGTTTTATCTTGACAAAGTTCAATTCATTATATATAATATTTACAAATTAAAATCAAATTTACTACAAAATATTTTTCAATATTGCACAAAATCAAGTAAAAGTGAGAATATGTTTATTGTGACTACAGCTGTAGAGAAAGGTTGTGATGACATGAAGCAAAAAAAGGATTTATAT
>SFDT01000060.1 GCA_004558115.1 Clostridiales bacterium
CGCAGCCAGGGGGTGCAGGTGGAGCACTATGTCATCTCCTCCGGCCTGCGGGAGATCATCGAGGGCAGCGGCATCGCCCGGGAGTTCCGGGAGATCTACGCCTGTGAGTTCTTCTATGACCGGGACGGGCTGGCCTCCTGGCCCAAGCTGGACGTGAACTTCACCAACAAGACCCAGTTCGTCTATCGCATCAACAAGGGCGTTCTGGACGTGTCCGACGACAAGAGCCTGAATGACTCCATGCCCGACGACAGCAAGCGGGTGCCCTTTACCAACATGATCTACATCGGTGACGGACTGTCCGACGTGCCGTGCATGAAGATGATGCGGGCCTATGGCGGCCAGGCCATCGCCGTGTATCAGCAGGAGAACCGCCAGGGGGTGGAAGACCTGCTGGCCAAGGGGCGGGTGGACTTCATCTTCCCTGCCGACTATCGGGAGGGGACGGCCCTGGACGCCACCGTGCGGAACATCATCCGCAAAATGGCTATCACCGACGCGCTGACGGAGGAAAACGCCGCCCAGCGCCGGAATATCGGCCAGGCGGGCCTGCCCTACCAGGCCAGTCTCTTTGAGGAATAAAATCACAAAAGTGCGGCAGTTCACGAGAACTGCCGCACTTTTTCCCGGGCAAACGGCAAGTTTTCCTTGCATCCCGGGGGCTTTTTCGATATAATATCATGTACGGCGGTTTTGGAAGCGCCGCGAAAGGAAGAATTGGGAAAAACTCTTGCTCAAATCGCCGCCGGGCCCGGCCCGGGGCCTTAATGTAAGGAGAAAGGCAGCAAATGAAGGTAAAGATCACCTCGGACAGCACCTGCGACTTATCGCCGGAGCTGATCGAAAAGTACAACATTGCCATCACCCCCCTGTCGGTGCACTGCGGCGACCAGGTGGGCCGCGACGGCGTGGAGATCACGCCGGAAACCATCTATGACTATGTGGACGCCAGCGGGCAGCTGCCCCGGACCAGCGCCGTCAACGTGTTTGACTATGTCCGGGAGTTCCGCCACTGGCGCCAGCAGGGGTACAGCATCGTGCACTTCTGCATCAGCAGCGACTTTTCCAGCTCCTACCAGAACGCCTGCATCGCGGCGGCGGACATCGGCCAGGTGTATGTGGTGGATTCCCGGAACCTCTCCACTGGCCAGGGCCTGCTGGTGCTCCACGGGGCGGAGCTGGCCGCCGCCGGACAGACGGCGGAGGAGATCCAGAAGGCCTGCACGGACCTGGCCCCCCAGGTGGAGGCCAGCTTCGTCATCGACCGGCTGGACTATCTGTACAAGGGCGGCCGCTGCTCGGCCCTCAGCGCCTTCGGCGGAAACCTGCTGAAGCTGAAGCCCTGCATCGAAGTGAAGGACGGCAAAATGACCCCCGGCAAGAAATATCGCGGCCCCATCGACAAGGTGATGCTGCAGTATGCCGACGATCGCCTGCGCGGCCGGGACGACATCAACAAGCACCGGGTGTTCATCACCCACACCCGCTGCGCCCCGGAGGCGGTGGAGGCCGTGCGGCAGAAGATCCTGGAGCTGGCCCCGGATTTTGAGGAGATCATCGAAACCACCGCCGGTTCCACTGTGACCTCCCACTGCGGCCCCGGCACCCTGGGCGTGCTGTTCATCCGCACGAAATAACGAATCCAGACAAAAGAGGCTCCGGCGCGTCGCGCCGGAGCCTCTTTTCACATTCCAACAATTATCCCTGCCGCTCCAGGCAGGTCTGATAGGTGTCCCACAGGTCGTCGTTCATCTCCAGCACCATGCGGCCCAGGCGCAGGCCCGCCGCCGTCCGGGTGTGGCGATAAATGCCGCACAGCTCATCCTCCTGACTGCACCGGCCATAGGCCAGCAGGGTCCGGGGGTCCTTCCTGGCCCACTGGCCCAGGGTCACCGTCTCCCCGCAGTAGGGGCAGCACACCTCCGTCATGGCCGGGTCCCCCTGGCCCTGGGCCAGGGAGGCATACACCCGCCCCTGCACCAGTCCGGCCGCCCGGTCCTGGGGATACTGCACATACCGCAGGCCGTATTCGTCCATGCACCCGTCCAGGTCCATCCGCCCGCAGATCTGCACGGTATTCCGCGCATCGTTCAGGGCGTCGTGGGCACGGTCCGGGGTCAGCTTCAGCAATTCCATCGCCCGCTCCAGGGAGCACTGCCGGTCGTCCCGCATGATCTCGTGGCCGAAGATCCGCTGCAGATCATAGCAGCAGGGCATCTCCGCGTCCATTCCGTGCATCAGCAGGTTGTCCATCAGCACCGGAATGTCGTCCGGCCCCCAGGTGCACAGGCAGCAGTCCTCCCCGCACCACTCCATGAACTCGGCATAGGCCCGGGGAAATTCCGGGGCTTTTTCCAGGTCCTGGGCCCGGATCTTCGTCAGCTGCACCACATCACCGTTCATGTGGGGATAAAACCGGGGGCGGATGAAGGTCTTGAAGCTGCCGGTCTCCCGGAACCGCTCATCCAGCCGCAGGGCCCCGATCTCGATGATCTCCGAGTCGAAGAAAAACGGCTCCCGTATGGCGCTGTCCGGATTCAGAGGCTGGTTCCACTCCAGGTCCAGAACGATATAGGAAAAATCAGCCACGTCTGGCAGCTTCCAGGGCCTTGCCCTTGCGCTCGGCCTCCTGGAACTCCTCCTGGGCCTGGGCCATGGCCTGGGCCATCAGCTGATCGGCCACGGACTTCAGGTCCATTTTCAGCACCCGGTCGATGACCTCCTGCTGCTTTTCCGGGGCCACGCCGTATATGGTCATGCCGCAGGTCAGGAACCGCCGCAGCTTCTGCTCCATGGTGAAGCTCCGGTCGCACTTGCGGGCCATGAAGCTGCGCAGCATGCCGGAGGTAGCCAGCTCCAGTTCATAGAAATCCTGCCGGGTATAGCCGGGATGATCCTTCCCGAACAGATCCACCAGCTTGTCCGTCACCACCTGGTGTATATAGTTGGCGGTGGCCGCATAGGAGTACGAGGAGACATACAGCTCCCGCAGCCCCTCGGTCTTTTCGGCAATATACAGCTGGATGGCAGGCTCCACGGCGTAGAACATCACCGGGTCATAGTCCTTCCCCAGTAGCTCGTGCGTAACGGCGAACTGCTTTTCGTACATCCACTTGGTCAGCTTCAGCAGCAGCGCCTCTTTGTTGGCGAATACTGCGAAAAATGCGGATGAGGACATCCCGGCCGCCTGCGCAATGGCGGCGGTGGTGGTCCGTTCATATCCGTTTTCCAAAAACAGCCTGATGGCTGCATAGGTCATCCGATTCTCTCTTTCGGCGACCTTGGGCTGTGCTCCTCTCGGCATAGCGTCCTCCTTTACAACCGTTTGAACGATTTTTCCATCCTGACAGAGTATAATATTGTATATTAGCAACAAAGCTATACTACATTAAGGTTAGGGCTTCCTACC
>SFDT01000023.1 GCA_004558115.1 Clostridiales bacterium
CTCCCTGTGGTTTAGTTGTGTGGTAACTCTATTCTACCAGGGTTCTGTATGAACTTCTTTATTTTCCTCTACTGTTGCACTTGATAGTATAATTCACCAGCTGTAAAAAGAGAGCCGAAGCGTTTGCTTCGGCTCTCTTTATGTCTCCGGACAGGCTTCTCCCTCGTTGGCCTCCTCCTCGGTGGCGGCCTCTCGGGGCAGCTCCGCCGGGAAGCGGACCTGGAGCACCGCCTGGGGGCGGTTGAAAGACACGGCGGCGTGGCGGCCGCGCTTTTGGGCGGCTTCCTCCAGGGCCTTCACCAGCTCCGCCAGCACCTCCCGGGTAAGAGGTCCGCCCCGCCAGTGGAACACAAAGGGCAGGTCCTTGCGGATGGACATCTGGGCCCGCTTCACCACGTCCTCCACCTTGGTGAAGGACAGCTTTTCCTCCCGGTAATAAAAGCGGTCCCCCTTGACGCAGGCCGGGACGGGGTAGAGGAGGCGCTGGTGGTCCCGGAACAGGCGGCTGTCATCCAGGTTGAAATAGTCCCGGCGGATGACGCCGTTGTGGCTCAAAGAGCCGTCAAAGGTGGCGTCCAGATGGTAATACTGGCCGTCCAGCTTCAAAATGTTCCAGGCGTGGCGGTATTTGACGCCGGCCTCCGGATTTGCCTCGGAAACGGCGATGACGCACCACAGCCCCAGAGCGTCGCAGAGGACCTTCACGGACTTGGCGATGCCCTCGCACACACCCACACCCTGGCCCAGGGGGCCGATGATCTCGTGGGAATAGGGCTTTTTCAGCTTGTCATAGCGGACATTTTCGCAGATGAAGTCGTGGATGTACCGCTCCTTTTCCCAGGCGGTCATGGCCTGGGCGGGGCGGGCCAGCTTGGCTACCCGGGCGGCAAGGGCCTTTTGGTGGTCCTTGACCTTGCTTTTGTCAAACAGGTACTCCGGCAGCAGCTCCACGTTTTCCGCCCCCTGGGCGAAGCGGTAAGAAAAGCCGGTGACATAGAAGATGTCCGGGCAGTCCAGCCGCAGCTGGAAGAAGATGTCGCTCAGCTCCCCGGCCTCCAGCCGGGGCACGGAAAAGGCGGGGGACAGGGCGGTGAAGCCCGCCTTCATGGCGTGGTAGGCCGCCTGGCGAGGCTTGGTCATGTGCTGATAATAATAGGCTTCCATGGGCACCCCGCTCACCGCTTGCGGAGCTTCTGCTCCGGCAGCCAGAGAAGTTCCTCAAAGCTCCTGATATACACATCACAGAATTCCCGCATCTGCCGCTCGTCCTGGGCAAAAAAGCTGTCGTACACGCCCACCACCCGCATTTTCGCGGACCGGGCGCCCCGGCAGGCGGCGATGCTGTCATCGAACACGGTGCAGTCCTCCGGCCGCTCTCCGGCCTCTGATGCCGCAAAGTGCCAGATATCCGCCTTTTTCTTTTCCAGTCCCAGCTGCTGGGCGAAGGTGATGCGGTCGAAGTATTTTTCCAGGTCCAGCCGCCGCAGGGCGGTATGACAGTGCTCCGGCACGCAGCTGGTGACGATGGCCAGCTTCCGGCCCTCGGCCTTGCACTGCTTTAAATAGGCCCGGACGCCGGGCTTCAGCTCCACGTGGGAATAGGCGTCCTTGGCCATGTCCATCCATTCGGCGATGATGTCCTCGCAGGACTCATCCAGATGGCAGAAGCCCTTGGTGAATTCCGCCGCCAGGGGGAGAATGGTGTGGGCCACCCCCTCGTAATAGGCGTGGGTGTAAGGCAGGCCCCGCTTGGCAAGAAACTTCCGGTCCACTTCCTTCCAAACGCCGTTGGAGTCGATGAGGGTACCGTCCAGGTCAAAGAAAAACATGCTCATGTTTTGGCCTCCTTTTCCAGCCAGAAGCGCCAGGGAAAGTCCTTGGCCTCCTGGGCGTAGTCCACGCCGATGCGGGGCCCGGCGCAGACCCGCTCCCGCACCGGTGGCGGGCAGGGAAGGCCCGCGTCCCCAGGCGTGTCGCAGACATACAGGGTGTCCCCCGTCACCAGGTCCAGGCGGTTTTCCCGGATGGTCAGGTCCAGGGCCATGCACAGCTTGCCCGGCCCGTCGAGAAAATGCTTTTTCCGGTAGGCGGTGGCGGGCTTGTCCCCATACCGCAGGCGCCACATGGTGTCCGTTCCGGCCAGAGGCTCACCGCCCCGGATGAGAACGGCGGCAGGCTCGCCCTCCGGCTCCGTTACGAAATTCAGGCAGTGGTACATGCCGTAAATGAAGTAGATATAGGCGTGGCCCGGCGCCAGAAAGAGGGTGGAGGTCCGCTCCGTTTTTCGGTAGTTGTAGGCATGGCAGGCCTTGTCGCACCGGCCGATATACGCCTCCGTCTCCGTGATGCGGCAGGCCAGCACTTCGCCGTCCCGCACCCGCACCAGGCACTTGCCCAGCAGCGCCCGGGCCGTCTCCACGGTGTCTCCGTTGTAAAAATCGCGGGAAAGCCTTGCCATTTTGTCACCCCGATGTTAAAATACAAATTCGCTGCGGCAAAAGTATACCATGAAACAGCAGATGGAGCAAGAGATATGAAAGTCAACCGTATTCGTCAAAACGTGTTCCCCGTTCTGGCGGCCTTTATCTGGGGCACCGCCTTTGTGGCCCAGAGCGTGGGTGCCGACTATGTGGAACCCTTCACCTTCAACGCCGCCCGGTCCGGCATTGCGTTTTTGTTTTTGCTGGTGCTGTGCGCCGTGCTGCGCAGGCGCCGGGAGCGGGACTTCGCCGGCGAGGCCAAGGCGGCGCCCGGTTCCCGCCGGGACCTGGCTATCGGCGGCATCTGCTGCGGCGTGGCGCTGACGGTGGCCAGTTTTCTCCAGCAAAAGGGACTGGAGACCACCACCTCCGGCAAAGCAGGATTCATCACGGCACTGTATATCGTCCTGGTGCCCATCGCCGGCATTTTCCTGAAAAAGCATCCCCCCAAGACCATCTGGCTCAGCGTGGCCATGGCGGTGGCGGGACTGTACTGCCTGTGCATCACTGAGGACTTTTCCATCACCATGGGGGACTTTTACATCCTCCTGTGCGCCTTCTGCTTCACGGCTCACATCCTGGTCATTGACCATTTCACCCAGAAGGTGGACGGTGTGGAGCTGTCCTGCGTGCAGTTTTTGGTGGTGACCATTCTGTCCTCCATCGGTATGCTTGCCACGGAGAGCCCCTCTCTCGCGGCGCTGCAAGCCTGCGCCTTTCCCATTTTGTATGTGGGCATCTTCTCCAGCGGCGTGGCCTACACCTTACAGATCCTGGCCCAGAAGGATTCCGACCCCACGGTGGTGTCCCTGCTTTTGAGCCTGGAGTCCGTGTTCGCCACCCTGGCGGGAGCCGTCATCCTCCACGACCAGATGAGCATGAAGGAGTATTTCGGCTGTGTGCTCATGCTGGCTGCGGTGGTCCTGGCCCAGCTGCCGGAGCCAAAGGGGAAGAAAGCGGCGGCTTCCAACTGATATAGAGCCCAGACACCCATGCGGCATTCCGCATGGGTGTTTTCCTTGTGGATTTTTTGTTGGACAAAGGGTCGACCTTATGGTATACTCTTAAACTGTATGAGTATGTAACGAGGTGATCGTATGCGCATCGACGTTCTTGGCGTCGGTTTCGATAATTTGACCATGGCGGAGGCCGTGGCGGAGGGGCTCCGGCTGGTGAACAGCCCCGGCTGCCACTATGTGGTCACGCCCAACCCGGAGATCGTGGAGGTCTGCCGGGAGAACCTGGCGGCGAAGATCGCCGTCAACGAAGCGGACCTGGTCCTGCCGGACGGCATCGGCGTGGTAAAGGGCGCCGCCATGCTGGGCACGCCCCTGAAGGAAAAGACCCCCGGCATCGAGTTTGCCGCCGGACTGATGGAGGGCATGGCCAAAGAGGGCAAGTCCCTGTTTTTGCTGGGAGCGAAGCCCGGCGTGGCGGACATGGCCGCCCGCAATCTGGAGCGGAAGTATCCCGGCCTGGTCATCGCCGGCACCCATAACGGCTATTTCAAGGAGGATGCCCCCGTGGTGGAGGAGATCCGCCGCAGCGGCGCGGACGCGGTGTTCGTGTGCCTGGGGGCCCCCAAGCAGGAGCTGTGGATGAAAAAGCACGGCCCGGAGACCGGCGCTCATCTGCTGTGCGGCCTGGGCGGCAGCCTGGACGTGTTTGCCGGCGTGGTGGAGCGTGCTCCCAAGTTCTGGTCCGACCACGGATTGGAGTGGTTCTACCGCCTGTGCAAGGAGCCCCGGCGCATCGGCCGCATGATGAAGCTGCCGCTGTTTTTGGTGCATGTAAAGCAGGAGAAGCGGAAAAAATGAAGGGAAAACTCATCGTGTTCGAGGGGACGGACGGCTCCGGCAAGGCCACCCAGTCCCGCCTGCTGTGCCAGCATCTGACCCGGGAGGGCATCCCGTTTAAAAACATCGACTTTCCCCGGTACGGCCAGCCCTCCGCCGTCATGGTGCAGGAGTATCTGAACGGCAATCTGGGGAAGAACCCCGGCGACGTGAACGCCTACGCGGCATCCATGTTTTTTTCCATGGACCGCTACGCCTCTTATAAGCAGGACTGGGGTGGCTTTTATGAAGATGGCGGCCTCATCGTGGCGGACCGCTACACCACGTCCAATGCCGTTCACCAGGCCTCCAAGTTGCCGGAAGGGGAGCGGAGAGAGTATCTGGACTGGCTCTTTGGGCTGGAATACGGCCGCCTGGGCCTGCCGGAACCGGACCTGGTCCTCTATCTGGATATGCCCACGGAGATCACGGAGCGTATGATGCGCGGCCGCGAGAGCGCCACCGGCACCCATGCGGACATCCACGAGCAGGACGAGGCGTATTTGAAAAGCTGCCGGGACAACGCCCGGGAGGTGGTCCGTCAGTGCGGCTGGCATGTGATCCGCTGCGCGGAGGGGGACAATCCCCGGTCCGTGGAGGAGATCCACCGGGAGGTCTGGGACGTTGTGAAGGGACTTTTATAAGGCCTGTCCCGGAAAAGTGCCGCGAAAAGGGACGCGGTGCGTCCCTGATCGCCGGGGTGTCAGCAGCAGCTGGAGCCGCAGTTGTCGTTGCAGTTATTGCCGCAGTTGCAGCCGCCCCAGTTGCCGCCCCAGGAACCGCCGCAGCAGCACACCAACAGAATGATGATGAGAATGATCCACAGGCAGGAACAGTCATTATTTCCGTTGTTGAAGCACATGATATTGTCACCTCACTTTGAGACATTCTATGCGCGGGCGCCCCATTGGGAGCCTGGCCAAAGGAAAATTTTGCATCCAACGCAGAAAATCAGAAACAGAGCAAGTCCTTTCCGGCATTTCGGCCGGAAAGGCAGGTTTGGAGGTTCATATGGCTGATTACAAAAGGGGAGATACCGCCAGCTGGGACACGGAGCAGGTGCGCCGGAGCCAGAGCGGACAGACGGCACCCTCCCGCCGTCCCAGAAAGCGGAAAAAGCGCCGCTTCAATATTTTCACGTATCTGCTGTTCGTGCTCATCACCTCTGCCATCCTGGCGGGTGTGGGCTGGCTGCTCATCAACGATCTGTGCGCCTTCAACAAGGAGGATGTCACCGCCACCATTGAGGTGACCGCGGATGATACTGTCTCCACCATCGCGGACAAGCTGGAGGATGCCGGCCTCATTGAGTACAAATGGTTTTTCAAGCTGTTCGCCACGGTGGCGGACGCCAAGGACAAGATCGGCACCGGCACTTATGAGCTGAACACGGACATGGATTACCGGGCCCTCATCGTCGGTATGCACAACTCCTCCGGCAACCTGAATTCGGATACCGTCCGCATCACCATCCCGGAGGGCTACACCGTTGCCCAGATCATCCATCTGATGGCGGAAAAGGGCGTCAATACGGAGGAAAATCTCTTGGAGGCCGCCAAGACCGCTGCGTTCGACTATGAATATATCGACAACAGCTCCGAGGATATCAGCCGCCTGGAGGGCTACCTGTTCCCGGACACCTATGATTTTTATCTGAACGAGAAGCCCGCCAACGCCTTGAACCGGCTCATCAAGAACTTTGACAGCAAGCTGGATGATGACCTGCTGGCCCAGGCGGAGGCCCGGGGCTATGACCTGAAGAAGATCATCACCATCGCCTCCCTCATTGAAAAGGAAACTGACGGTACGGACCAGGTGAAGATCGCCTCCGTTATCTACAACCGCCTGGAGGGCCCCGGCGACAAGGGCGGCACCTACGGCATGCTGCAGATCGACGCCTCGCTGCTGTACGCGCTGCCGGACCACGAGGGCGCCATTACCAACGCCGACAAGCAGACGGATTCCAAGTATAACCTCTACAAGTACGCGGGCCTGCCGCCCACGCCCATCGCCAATCCGGGCCTGGCGTCCATTGAAGCGGCCCTGGAGCCCGCCGAGACCAATTATTATTACTATGCCCTGGGCAAGGACGGAAAGCACCACTTCTCCGCCAACTTGCAGGAGCATAACGCCTTCCTGAACAGCGGCGATTATGTTGGGAACTGACACGAGAAAAAAGCCGGAGCTGCTGGCTCCGGCGGGGGACATGGAACGGCTGAAGCTGGCGGTGCTGTACGGTGCTGACGCGGTGTACCTGGCGGGCACGGACTTCGGGATGCGGGCCTTTGCGGGTAATTTCTCTCCGGAGGAGCTGCCCCAGGCGGTGGACTTTGCCCACCGCCATGGCGTCCGGGTCCACTGCACCATCAACACCATGCCCCGCAACGACGAGATCGCCCGCCTGCCGGAGCATCTGGAGCGTTTGAACGATGCCGGAGTGGACGCCCTTATCGTGGCGGACCTGGGGGCTTTTACGCTGGCGGGGAAGTACGCGCCCCGCTGCCAGCGGCATGTCTCCACTCAGGTCAGCATCAGCAATTATGAGACTGCCCGGGCCTGGTATGACCTGGGTGCCTCCCGGGTGATCCTGGCCCGGGAGGTGGGGCTGGAGGAGATCCGCACCATTCGGGAAAAGACCCCGGCGGACCTGGAGATCGAGGCCTTTGTCCACGGCGCCATGTGCGTCAGCTATTCTGGCCGCTGTCTGCTCTCCAATTACATGACGGGCCGGGACTCCAACCGGGGCGCCTGTGCCCAGCCCTGCCGCTATCAGTACGCCCTCATGGAGGAAAAGCGCCCCGGGGAGTATTTCCCCGTCGAGGAGGACGCCAAGGGCACGTACATTCTCAACTCCCGGGATATGTGCATGATCGACCACCTGGCGGACCTAATGGACGCGGGATTGGACAGCCTGAAGATCGAGGGTCGGGCCAAGTCCGCCTATTACGCCGCCATCGTCACCGGGGCGTACCGCCACTGTCTGGATGACGCGGCGGCCGGAAGGCCCGCGGACAGCGTCTGGCGGGACGAGGTGGAGCACGTGAGCCACCGGCCCTATTCCACGGGCTTTTACTATGGCCCGCCGGGACAATATTACGACAATTCCAGGTATATCAGGGAGTGGCAAGTAGTTGCACTTGTCACTGATTGCGACGAAGCAGGCAACGCCACGCTGTCTCTGCGGAACAAATTCCGCACCGGAGACACCGTGGAGCTGGTGGGTCCGGACCTGCGGCCCTTTGCCATGACCGTCCCGGAAATGACGGACGGGGAGGGAGCGCCTTTGAACGAGCCCCGGACCCCGCAGATGATTTTCCATATGAAATTGCCGCGCCCGGTGCCGCCCTTTACCCTGGTGCGCCACGCGGTGGAACTATCAGCCAAATGAGGAGAAAGAGGCAATTATGAACGCAGATGTTGTCATCGTCGGCGCCGGCCCCGCCGGTATCTTCACCGCTCTGGAGATGATCAAAAAGGGCAGCAAGCAGAAGATCATCATGGTGGAAAAGGGACAGCCGGTGGAAAAGCGCCACTGCCCCAAGGACAAGACCCGCAAGTGTGTGAACTGCAAGCCCTACTGCCACATCACCACCGGCTTTTCCGGCGCCGGCGCCTTCTCCGACGGCAAGCTGTCCCTCAGCTACGAGGTGGGCGGCGACCTGCCCACCCTCATCGGCGCGGACCTGGCCCAGGAGACCATCCACTACGCCGACCAGATCTACCTGGATTTCGGCGCGGACACCCATATCGAGGGTCTGGAGCATGAGGAGGAGCGCAAGGAGATCCGCAAGCGGGCCATCCAGGCGGGACTGAAGCTGGTGGACTGCCCCATCCGCCACATGGGCACGGAAAAGGCCCAGGCCATTTACCTGGCCATTGAGCGATACCTTCAGGAAAACGGCGTGGAGATGTACTTCGGCTACGAGTGCAGCAACCTGATCCTGGAACATGATATCTGCAAGGGCGTTTCCATCTCCAACGGCAAGACGGACTTGGAGATCTACGCCAAGCACACCGTGGTGGCCACCGGCCGCCGGGGCGCCGATTGGCTGGAAAAGCTCTGCGCCGAGCACAACATCGCCCATGCCCCCGGCACCGTGGACATCGGCGTTCGGGTGGAGGTCCGCAACGAGGTCATGGAGACCGTGAACCGGGTGCTGTACGAGTCCAAGCTGGTGGGCTATCCCCGCCCCTTCAAGAACAAGGTCCGCACCTTCTGCCAGAACCCCGGCGGCTTTGTCAGCCAGGAGAATTACGACAACAACCTGGCGGTGGTCAACGGCCACTCCTACAAGGACCTGAAGAGCGACAATACGAACCTCTCCATCCTGTGCTCCCACAACTTCTCCGTGCCCTTCAACCAGCCCATTGCCTACGCCCAGAAGGTGGGCGAGCTGACCAACATGCTGGCCAACGGCCAGATTCTGGTCCAGCGCTTCGGCGATATCCTGGACGGCAAGCGCACCTGGCAGAAGGAGCTGGCCCAGTCCAATATCCGGCCCACGCTGCCGGACGCCGTAGCCGGCGATATCACCGCCGCCATGCCTTACCGGGCCATGATCAACATCATCAACTTCATCCAGGCCATGGACTACGTGGTGCCGGGCTTTGCCGCTTATGAGACGCTGCTGTATTCTCCCGAGCTGAAGTTCTACTCCAACCGGGTGAAGATGGACACCGATTTCAATACCAGCCTGAAGGGCCTCCATTGCCTGGGCGACAGCTCCGGCTGGACCCGTGGCCTCATGATGGCCTCCGTCATGGGCACCCTCATGGGCCGTAAGATCGCGGAAGAGGGCTGAGCCAAAGGAATAAAAAACCGCCGGATATTCCCGGCGGTTTTTTATTGCGGCACAAGGAATGCAACCTGCGGTTGACAAACTTCCACCCGGCCCGTTCTTGCTAAAACGCGGCGGGAGTTTTATGATCAGTCCATTCAAACAGAAAGCGAGTGTACCAACATGGAATTTTCAGAAAAGCTGTCAGACCTCCGTAAAAAGGCGGGCCTTTCCCAGGAACAGCTGGCGGACCGGCTGGGCGTCACCCGGCAGTCCGTCAGCAAATGGGAAAGCGGCGCCGCCATGCCGGAGCTTGTGAAGCTGATCGCCTTGTCAGAGCTGTTCGGCGTCAGCGTGGATTATCTGGTAAAGGATCACATGGCGGAACAGGAGCAGGCGTCAGGGAACAGCTCGGACACCGCCCGGCTGGAACAAAAGCTGGACGCGCTGGCCAGCGATTACCGGGGCAGCTGGGGTCCCTATTACCGCTACACCAGCAAAACCCGCCTCTTGGGCCTGCCGCTGGTTTCCATCCGCTTTGGACGGGACCGGCATCCATCCCAAAACAACCTGGCGGTGGGTATCATCGCCATCGGCAATTTCTCCGTGGGCGTGGTGAGCATCGGCCTGATCTCGGCAGGCGTCTTTTCCTTGGGTATGATCGCCGCCGGAGCCATGGCGTTGGGCATGGTGTCCATCGGTTGGGCTGCTGCGGGCGTCAGTGTGGTGGGCGTCCACGCCGCCGGCATGGCGGTCAGCAAATTGCTTTAAAACGGAAAAAACAGCGCCGGGAGCATACCCCCGGCGCTGCTGTTATTTTCCCAAAACCTCCCGCCGCACGTAGTCAAACGCGGCGTCCTCGCCCTCGTCCTTCAGCGTCAACAGAATGTGCTCCAGCAATGCCTCCGTGTTGGGGTGGAGCAGCAGGCGGCGCTGCTTGCCCCGGAGGAAGAACTTGTACGGGTCGCCGGGGTCAAACGCCTCGCCCCGGTAGACCTTGCTGGCGGCCAGGCGGTCGCAGAACATCTCCGCCACGTATTTTTTCGGCATCTCCACACCGGCGATGCCGGAGCCGTCCGGGGCGTAATCCGTCCAGTACTCGAAGTGGTGGCGGTTACGTCCCTTGTGGTGCATCCAGGAGGCACTGTACCCGTACTGCTTGCGCTGGGCGTCATTGGGGCTGTGGTCCCCCTGAAAGTATTTGACCCCGGCAAAAAACTCCACGGGGGAGTATTTGGACAGGTCGTGGGTCAGCCCCTGCCAGTACAGTCCCAGCCGGAAGCAGTATTTCCGCACCAGCGCCCGGTGGCGGTGGACGGTTTTTAAATGAGCCCAGAAATGCAAGGCTGTCACCTCAAAATTTAAGTTCCTGTGGCTTAGTATAGCACATGCTTTTCAAAAAGACGAGGGAAATTTTTCGCATGGAACACCGCCGAAAAGCCACACTATCCGTGAGGTGGTGCAAGTGCGCTGTGGGGTGTTTCCCTGCCCGGACCGGTGGAGGACCTGGCTGCCGCCGGGCACAGTTTGCCCCGGTGGGGAAGAAGCGGAGAGGACCGTCTGGGACCTGCTGGTCCTGACGCCGGAGGGATGCGCGGATTTGGCGGCGCGGCGCCTGCGGTGCCGTGTTTTGCTGGCGCCCGGCGGCTGCCGGATACCGGAGGGAGCCGGCACGGTGGTCACCTGCGGCCTTTCGCCGCGGGACAGCCTGACCCTGTCCAGTCTGGCGGAGCCGGTGCTTTGCATCCAGCGGGCCCTGCCCCGCCTGGATGGCTCTATTCTGGAACCCCAGGAGGTCCCTTTGCCGCCGCTGCCGGCGCCGGCGGAAGGGCTGCTGCCGCTGCTGGGACTTTGGCTGTTGCAGATGCCGCTGACGAATGCGCTTTCCCATGGTACACTCTCTCCAAAAGGAGGGGAACGCCGATGATGTGGATCACATGGTTATTGCTGGGGCTGGCACTGGGCGGAGCAGCCTGGGCATGGTACAAGGTCAACAACCACAAAAGCGGAGCGGTCTCCTGCTGCGGCTGCGGCCAGTGCGCCCGCACCGGCGAGTGCGTGATGGTAAAAGGGAAGAAAGCGGTCAAAAAACAGCGGGACCCTGCTTGACAAATCCCGCAAACAGGATATAATGTTTTCGTTCGACAAGAAAAACGCCATGACAAAGCCAGCTTTGCGAAACCGGCCGAAGCGAGAGGGGAGACGGTGAAAGCCCCTTGCCCACGCCGCGAAGCAGCCACTTTGGAGCAGTCCGCGACGAGCGGAACGGTTCATCCCCGTTACCGGATGGCTAAGATGCCCCCGTTAGGGGGATAATTAGGGTGGTACCGTGAAGCAAGTCTTCGCCCCTAAACCGGGGCGGAGGCTTTTTTGATTGCCCGGCGGCACATGAATGACAGAAACACAAAAAATATATTTTAGGAGGAAACAACACTATGGCACATCCCTATCACGGGCTGAACGAACTCCGGGAGATGTTCCTCAGCTACTTTGAGAGCAAGGGCCACCTGCGTCTGCCCAGCTTTTCCCTGATCCCTCCCGCCAATGACAAGTCCCTGTTGCTGATCAACTCCGGCATGGCCCCCAT
This sequence comes from Clostridiales bacterium, assembly GCA_004558115.1. Lineage (GTDB taxonomy): Bacteria > Bacillota > Clostridia > Oscillospirales > Oscillospiraceae > Oscillibacter. The sequence continues at coordinate 11,681 of SFDT01000023.1, forward strand.
GAAGACCTGGTTCACCCGGGAGGAGGAGCCTCCCCGCAACCGCGTCACCACCTGCCAGAAGTGCATCCGCACCGGCGACATTGAGAACATCGGCAAGACCGACCGCCACGGCACCTATTTTGAGATGCTGGGCAACTTCTCCTTCGGCGACTACTTCAAGAAGGAAGCCATTCCCTTCTGCTGGGAATTCCTGACCGAGGTGGTGGGCCTGGAGAAGGACCGCCTGTATCCCTCCATCTACCTGGACGATGACGAGGCCTTTGAGATCTGGAACAAGGACATCGGCATCCCCGCCGAGCGCATTTTCCGCTTCGGCAAGGCGGATAACTTCTGGGAGCACGGCGCCGGCCCCTGCGGCCCCTGCTCCGAGGTGTATTATGACCGCGGCCCTGAGCACGGCTGCGGCAAGCCCGGCTGCACCGTGGGCTGCGACTGCGACCGCTACATCGAGGTGTGGAACAACGTGTTCTCCCAGTTCGTCAACGACGGCGAGAACCACTACACCGAGATGAAGAACAAGAACATCGACACCGGCATGGGCCTGGAGCGTCTGGCCTGCGTGTGCCAGAACGTGAACTCCCTGTTCGACGTGGACACCGTCATGAACATCACCAACAAGGTCAGCGAGATCACCGGCGCCCACTACGGCGAGAGCCACAAGACCGACGTGTCCCTCCGTGTCATCACCGACCATATCCGCTCCTCCACCATGATGATCTGCGACGGCATCCTGCCCTCCAACGAGGGCCGGGGCTACGTGCTGCGCCGCCTGCTGCGCCGGGCCGCCCGCCACGGCAAGCTCCTTGGCGTGGAGAAGCCGTTCCTGTACGAGGTGGTGGACACCGTTGTCCATGAAAACGAGTGCGCTTATCCCGACCTGCGGGAGAAGCAGGCCTATATCACCAAGGTCATCCGCACCGAGGAGGAGAACTTCGCCAAGACCATCGACGGCGGCATGAAGATCTTCGCCGACCTGCTGGCGGCCCACAAGGCCAAGGGCGAGACGGAGTTCTCCGGCGCCGACGCCTTCAAGCTGTACGACACCTATGGCTTCCCCATCGACCTGACGGCGGAGATGGTGGCGGACGAGGGCATGACCCTGGACCGCGCCGGCTTCGACAAGGAGATGGAGGAGCAGCGCGTCCGTGCCCGGAAGGCCCGGGAGGCCCTGGGCGACCTGGGCTGGGCCGGCATTGAGTTCGGCTCCGAGATGCCCGCCACGGAATTCGTGGGCTATGACCACACCGAGGCACAGGGCAAGATCCTGGCCATCGTGGCGGAGGAGGAACTCCGGGACGGCGTGGTGGCCGGTGCTGACGCCATCCTGGTGCTGGACCAGACGCCCTTCTACGCCGAGATGGGCGGCCAGGTGGCCGACCAGGGCGTCATCACCTGCGGCGGCGCCAAGTTTGAGGTCTCCAACGTTCAGAAGAACAAGGGCGGCAAGTTCATGCATTACGGCAAGGTGGTCTCCGGCGAGTTCCAGGTGGGCGACACCGTCACCGCCTCCATCAACGTGGACCGCCGCAAGGCCATCATGCGCGCCCACAGCGCCACCCATCTGCTGGATGCCGCGCTGAAGAAGGTCCTGGGCGATCATGTGCACCAGGCCGGCTCTCTGGTGGAGCCCGACCGCCTGCGCTTTGACTTCACCCACTTTGAGGCCATCACCCCTGACCAGCTCTCTGAGATCGACCGCATGGTGAACGACGCCATTTTGGAGGGCTACTCCGTGGTGACGGAGGTCCTGCCCATCGAGGAGGCCAAGAAGAAGGGTGCCGTGGCCATTTTCGGCGAGAAGTACGGCGAGACTGTCCGCGTGGTGGAGATGGGCGACTTCTCCATGGAATTCTGCGGCGGCACCCATCTGGATAATACCGCCAAGGCCGGTATGTTCCGCATTAAGAGCGAGGCGTCCATCGCCTCCGGTGTCCGCCGGATCGAAGCTACCGTGGGCAAGCTGACTCAGGAGACCATCAACCGCAACCAGCAGGTCCTGTTCCACGCTGCCCAGATGCTCAAGACCAATCCCGGTGAGCTGGAGAACAAGATCGACCAGCAGCTCAGTGAGATGCGTGAGATGCGCCACACCCTGGAGAAGTTCCAGGCCGAGGCCTCTCTGGGCGAGGCCCGCCAGTTCCTGACCTCCGCCAAGGACGTGAAGGGCCTGAAGGTCCTGACTGCTATCCGGAACGGCATGGATGCCAATGCCCTGCGCCAGATGGGCGATTTCCTGCGGGACAAGGAGCCCACCGTGGTGGGCGTGCTGGCCTCTGTCAACGGCGAGAAGATCACGTTCCTGGCCGTCTGCGGCAAGGAGGCCGTGAAGCAGGGCATCGAGGCCGGCGACCTGGTGAAGAGCGTGTGCGCCATCTGCGGCGGCAAGGGCGGCGGCAAGCCCGACAGCGCCATGGGCGGCGGCAGCGACCTTCTGAAGCTGGATGACGCCCTGGCCTCCGTGGACGATTTCGTGGCGGCTAAGCTGGGCTGAGCCGATGCTTCCCAAAGACCCTTACATTCTGCTGAGCTTTGTCAATACGAAGCTCCGGGATGAATTTGAGACACTGGAGGACCTGTGCGCCGCCCTGGACGCGGACCCGCAGGCCGTCTCCGATACGCTGGCAGCCCTTGACTATCGGTACGATCCGGCGTATCATCAGTTTATCTGAAGCAAAGGAGGGTATCCAAATGTCTGATTGTTTGTTCTGCAAGATCGTGGCCGGGGAGATCCCCAGCAGCAAGGTCTATGAGGATGACGTCTGCTACGCCTTCAACGATATCGCGCCCCAGGCGCCCACCCATTTCCTGGTGGTCCCCAAGGCCCATATCGGCTCCGTGTCCGAGGTGGACAGCGGCAACAGCGCCGTGGTGGCCCATATTTTCGAGGTCATCGCCAAGCTGGCCAAGGAAAAGGGAATGGACAGCTACCGGGTGGTGTCCAATATCGGCGAGCAGGCCGGCCAGAGCGTGTTCCACCTGCACTTCCATGTGCTGTCCGGCCGGGACATGACGTGGCCTCCGGGCTGAGCGCAGAAACCGCCTTTTCGAACGAACCGCCCCTGCGTAAGGAGGGGCGGTTCTTATCTCTTTCAGCGGTTTCTGCGCTTTCCACCGGGAAACGCTGCGCTGGTTTCCCGGCGGAGGCTTAGGAAGCTGCAAAAAGAATCAGCAGGCCGTCCGCTGAAAAGCGGACGGCCTGCTTGGCGTCGGTTGGATTTTATACCTCCACCATGACGGAGGGGTGCTTTTTGTAAGTCGCAAGGCTCACGGCCACCAGCAGCACGCCGCAGGTGATGGCGCCGGGGACCGTGGCGCCCAGGCCGAAGGGCTGGCCCGCCAGCTTCCAGCCCACGGTCACCGCGAAGCCGCCTACCATTCCGGCAATGACGCCTGCGGAGGTGGCTTTCTTCCAGTACAGGGCCGCCAGAGCAGGCAGGCCCGCGGCCGCGGCGTAGAAGGCCCAGGCGAACATGAGCACGTCATAGGCGCTCTTGATATACAGCGCGATGGCCAGGGCGCCCAGCGCCAGCAGGGCGGAGGCGATACGGGAGAGCAGCAGCTCCGTTTTCTGGGACATGTGCGGCGCCGCCGTTTTGCCCAAATCGTCCACGATGGTCTGTACAGAGACCAGCAGATAGCTGTCGGCGGTGCTCATCATGACGGAGAGGATACCGGACAGGGCCAGGCCCGTGACGCCCGCCGGCAGGATCTTGATGGCGAGCGCCGGGATGACGGCGTCGGCGGTGCCGTACTCCGCCACCACATCCGGCAAAATCTGCTGGGCGGCCAGGCCCATCAAAAACAGCAGCGCGATGGTGACGGCATAAACGGCGGTGCCCCAGAACATGCCGCGTTTGGCGGCCTTTTTATTTTTAGCGGCGAAGGCCCGCTGCCACATTTCCGCGCCTGCCATGGTGAACACCAGGTACGTGACGATGTCGCCCAGGATCTGACCGTCCAGGTAAGGCGTGATATACTTGGTGTCCACATTGGCGGCGAAGCTGGAGAAGCCACCCAGGTAATTCATGCTGGAGAAGGGGATGAGCAGGTATACGAAGATGATGAGCATAAAAAACTGCACCACATCCGTGTACACCACGCCGAACAGGCCGGAGGCGGCGGTGTAGAGGATGAAGATCATCGTGGCGATCAGGGCGCCCATCTCGTAGCTGATGCCCACCTGGCCGCCCAGCAGCTTGATGATGGTGGCGGTGGCGGTGACCTGGGCGGCCACGGTGCCCATCATGGAAAACGCCACCATGGCGGAGAGGATGCATTTGGCCACAGGACCAAAGCGGTAGCCAAACAGGCCGGGGATGGATTCAATGCCGTATGTTTCGCCCACCTGCTGGATGCGCCCCGCGTAGCCGGAGAAGATGAACATGCCCAGCATGTAGGGGATCGCGGTGGCGATGGCCTTGAAGCCGGTGGTGTAGGCGATGCCCGCCCGACCCATCATGGCGCTGCCGCCGATGATGGTGGCGCACACGGTGGCCGCCAGCACCACGGGGCCCAGGGTCCGGCCGGCCACATAGTAGTCGTCGGTGTTTTTGATGCGCCGGACGAACCAGACGCCCACGCCCAGCATCACCAGCAGGTACGCACCGATCACCAGCAGGTCCAGGGTGGTTACTTCCATCATTCAAATCATCGTCCTTTCCCAGTCAGATTCCCCGTATTCGCCCGAAAATAAAGCAATGCCGTCCGTTTTTCACGGACGGCGGAAATGAGAGGGAGGTGTGGTGTTTGCATCACATCTTCCGCGTTTCGTTATTTTCTCCAATCAAATCGGGCGAACATGAAGTAAATTTGTGTATATTATAACATATGAATGGCGTTATGTCAAATAGTGTTTTGACAGGAAAACAGACAGCGGCACCGTTTCCGGTGCCGCTGTCTGGAAAGTGCTGGATTTACGCCGCCATCTGGCTGGGGTCGAGCTCCTGGAAATCGGAGAAGTCGGGGAAGGTGACCTTCACATCCTTGCCCGTGGCGTTCACGGTCATGGACATGTCATAGTCATAATCCGCCGCCATGGAATAGGACTGGCCGTCCTCCAGGGGAACGTCCATTTTCACGGAGGCGGTAAAGGTCATATCCACCTTTTTCATGTTGCCCTTGCTATCCACGGTGTAGGTGGCGGTCATTTTGCCAAGGCGCATATCCATGCTGCCGGCATCCTGGCCCATCATGCCCAGAACGTTTTCAAGCAGACCGTTCACGCCCTCGCCGATGACAATGGTGTACTCCGTGTTGCCGCCGGAGGTCTTGGCGGTGACGGACTCCAGCATGGCAAGACCACTGACGCTCATGGCGTCCGTGTTCACGGCGCCCAGGCTCTCCACGGCTGCCAGCTGGTCCTCCACGGAGTATTTCAGCTTCATGGCCGTACCGTCTGCCTCGGTGGACAGGTAGACCCAGCCGTCCTTCATCCACACGTCCATGTCCACGCTGGTGCCCTCAGAGGTGGTCTTCATGGTATAGGCCATCTGGATGCTGTTATCCTCCGCCACGATCAGCTTCATGTTGCCCTGCATGGTGGAGGGGACCTGCATGGTCTCACCCTCGGCGGTGACGGTCATGTCCATCCGCATGTCGATGTCCACATCCATGGCGCTGCTGTCCACGGTGTTCATGGCGGCGGTCATGGCCCGGTAGGCCTCGATCTTCTCTGTCATGGGCTTGGCGGCTTCGGCGTCCACGGCGCCGGAGCGCACCAGGCTGTCCAGCAGATAGGTGCTGCCGTCCTTCAGGTCGGCGGCCAGGCCCTGGTAGGTGAGGGCGGCCAGGTCATCCCGCAGGAAATCGCCGGCGAAGATGGTGGGATCATAGAAACCCTTCTGCTGGGCGAAAGCCAGCGTGTCGGCATACTGGAAGTCCACGCCGTCCTCATAGCCCAGGGCCCGCAGCAAAAACGCGCAGTACATTTTGGCGCTGCACGTGCCGGCGGAGCCGAAAGTGGTGGCGGTGGCGCCCTTGGTGATGCCCTTGTTGTACAGCCAGGCCACATAGGGAGAGGTGAACTCGCTGACATCGGTGAAGGGATGGCTGATCTCCCCGGCGTCATAGGCAGCCTTGGCCTCCTCCTCGGCGCCGTACAGCCGCACCAGCATGATGGCGGCCTCGGAGCGCTTGGGCGCCCGGTCCAGCTCAAAGCCGTTGGCGGTGCCCCGGAACATGCCGATGGCGGACAGGTCCCCCGCCACGGCGTCATAGTCCGACGCGGAGGCGGTGACGCACAGGGCGGCCGTCAGCAGCAGAGCTGTGAAAAACACAGTCAGAAAACGCTTCATAATGTTGCTCCTTTCTAAAATGACGGAACCATCCGTTTCTATCATTGTAGTCCTTGTGCAGGATGCTGTCAAGCAAAAGAGTTTTATTGCTTTTTTGTCTGCTTCTTTGTATAATTGAAGCCGAATGGGTGAAAAACCTCAAGGGGATGCAACCACTTGGTAGCATCTTCTTGAGGTGATATCATGTATTTCCGGCGTTTGGAAGATTTGCGCGAGGACCATGACAAAACTCAAATCGAAATCGCGGCCTATTTGAATATGAACCGCAATGTTTACTGGCGCTATGAAAAAGGAATCAGAGAAATACCGGCCTGGGCAGTTTTGAAGCTGGCTGACTATTACCATGTCAGCACAGACTATCTCCTGGGCCGCACCGACGACCCCACACCACCTGGCGGCAAATGATGAAATGAGACGGCTGGCGGTATGGGCCTACGCCTTCGCGGCAGGCATTTTCCTGGCGCAATACCTGCTGCCGCCCGACTGGCTGCTGGCCTGCGGGGCGGCAGCCCTGGTGCTGGCCTGGAGTGCTTTGCTGCTGCCCCGGCAGTGGCGCAAGCGGGTGCTGCTGGTGGGCGTGGGCCTGTCCCTGGCCTTTGGCTATGACTGGCTGTACCTCCGCCAGGTCCAGCGGCCCATGGAGGCCCTGGCGGAGACAGAGGGGCGTCTGGTCATGACCCTGACGGACTATGCCGACGGCACCAAGGCCACCGTAAAGGCGGAGGGCCTGCCGGGGCGGCTGATGTACTACGGCGGGGAGGAGCTTTTGGGCCTGGAGCCCGGACAGACCGTCACCGCGGATGTGTATTTGAAAAGCGCCGCCCGCATCCGGGAGGACGACGTGACCACCTTCACCTCCCGGGGCGTGTTTCTGCTGGCCTACGGCCGGGGAGCGGTTCAGACCGGCGACGGCAGCCGGGCAAGCCCCCGCTGGTGGCCTGTTCGTTTGGGCCGGGCCATGCGGCAGAAAATCGGCGCGCTTTTTTCCGGGGACACGGCGGATGTTCTCACCGCCATGCTCACCGGGGATAAATCGGGCCTTTCGGAGGCTGTGACCATCGCCATGACCCAGGCGGGCATCTACCATATTTTGGCGGTGTCCGGGATGCACTGTATGTTCCTGCTCTCCGCCGTGGTGGCCCTGGCGGGGCGGCACCGCCGCCGGCTGGTGGCCGCCTGTGGGCTGCCCTTGCTGGCTTTCTACGCCCTTTTGACCGGGTGCAGCCCCTCCGTGGTACGGGCCTGCGTCATGCTGGCGCTTTACGTGGCGGCGCCCTTGTTCCGCCGGGACAGCGACGGGCCCACGGCCCTGGCCGCCGCTTTGGCGCTCATTCTCTTGAAAAATCCCTTTGCCGCCGCTTCGGTCAGCCTGCAGCTGTCCTTTGCCGCCATGGCGGGCATCCTGATCGTGACGCCCCGGCTGCTGGGGCTGCTGTCCGGGGATGGAAAGCATGGGAAGCTATTTCGATTGATAGCTTCTAACTTTTCAGCCTCTATCGGCGCTCTGGCCTTCACCGCGCCCTTGGCGGCCTATTACTTTAACACCCTTTCCCTGGTGGGGCCCCTTGTCAACCTGCTGTGCCTGTGGGCGGCGGGCGCGGCCTTTGTCACGGGGATGGCGGCGGTGCTGGCGAGCTTTGTGTGGCTGCCCTTGGGCACGCTTTTGGGGCTGGCGCCAAGGCTTTTCATCTGGTATATTCTCCATGTGGCGGAGCTTATGGCGGGCCTGCCGTACCACGCGGTCTCCTTTTCGGGGCCCTATCTCCGCTGCTGGCTGCCCTTTGCCTGGAGTATATGCGCCCTGGCGCTGCTGTGTGGAAGACGGCGGCGCACCTGCGCCCTGGCGGCGGTACTGGCAGGTGCGGCGCTGTGGGCTTCGGTGCTGGCGGAGGAGGCGTATTACGGGCGGGGAACGCTCCAGGTGCTGGCGCTGGATGTAGGGCAGGGGCAGAGCATTCTGCTATCCTCCGGCGGTCAGCGGGCATTGGTGGACTGCGGCGGCTCCGCCTGGCGCGACCCCGGCCAGACCGCGGCGGACCAGCTTGCCTCCATGGGCTGCCGGGAGCTGGACTACCTGGTGCTGACCCATTACGACCAGGACCATATCAACGGCGTCACGACTCTTTTGGAGCGGCTGCCGGTAAAGACGCTGCTCCTGCCTGACGGAGAGGACCCCGGGGAAGCGGAAAATGCCGTCCTGGCCTCCGCAAAGGCCCACGGCGTACAGATTCGGTATATTCAGGCGGAAACGGCCCTTTCCCTCGGTGCGGCGGGCCTCACCGTCTATCCGCCTCTAGGCACGGCGGGGGACAACGAGCGGGGCCTTGCGGTGCTGTGCACCGCCGGGGACTTCGACCTGCTTATCACCGGCGACATGAGCACCGCCACGGAGCGGCTGCTGCTGGAGCGGTATGACCTGCCGGACACGGAGGTGCTGGTGGCGGGCCACCACGGCTCCAAATACTCTACATCCAACGCCCTGCTGGAGGCCCTGACGCCGGAGACAGCCATCATCAGCGTGGGCTCCAACAGTTACGGCCACCCGGCGGACGAGACCCTGCGGCGTCTGGCGGAGAGCGGCGCGGCCATCTGCCGCACGGACAAGCAGGGCACCATCCATCTCACAGTGAATTGAGGAAATTCGACCATGGCATACGCGAAAAAAGCCCCCAAGGCCAACGAGGCCTTTCAACAATTGAAAAGCGACATCGCCGCCGGCACCCCCGGCTGCGCCTACATTTTTTACGGCGAGGAGAGCTACCTGCGGGAATATTATCTGGGAGAGCTGCGCAAGGTCCTGGTGCCGTCTGGCTTTGAGGAATTCAACTACCACCGCCTGGAGGGGAAGGACCTGACGGTCCAGAGCCTTTCCGAAATGGCGGAGGCCATGCCCATGATGGCGGAGCGGACCCTCATCGTGGTGACGGACTGGGACATTTTCAAGCTGAACGAGGAGCAGCGGGAGAAGATGATCGCCTTTTTGGAGGACATCCCGCCCTACTGCTGCGTGGTGTTTGTGTACGACACCATTCCCTACAAGCCCAACAAGACCCTGAAAAAGCTCTGCAAGGCCATGGGAGAGCATGTGCGGGCGGTGGAGTTCCGGGCGGCGGAGAACAGCGACCTCATCACCTGGATCGCCCGCCGGTTCCGGGCCCTGGGAAAGGACATCGACCGCCAGACGGCGGAGTACCTCATCTTCACCTGCGGCGGCCTTATGACAGGGCTGGTGCCGGAGATCACGAAGATCGGCACCTACGCCAAGGGCAAGACCATCACCCAGAAGGACATCGACGCAGTGGCGGACCCGGTGCTGTCGGCGGAGGTGTTCAAGCTCAGCGACGCGGTGCTCCAGGGCAATTACGACGAGGCGGCCCGCATTCTGGGGGACCTTCTGAAAATGCAGACGGAGCCCATCATGATCCTGGCGGCCCTGGGCAGCCAGCTGCGGCGCATCTACACCGCCCGTCTGGCCATTGACAGCGGCAAGGATAAGTACTGGCTCATGGAGCTGTGGGACATGAAAAGCGACTACCCGGCCAAGCTCCTGTTGAACGCCGCCAAGCGCACCACCGCCGACTGGTGCGGCGACGCCGTGAAAATGTGCCAGGTGCTGGACCGGCGGATGAAAAGCGAAAAGGGCATTGATGCCGCCGGAGAGCTGAAGCTGCTGCTGGTGCGTCTGGGGGCGCGGCGGAAATGAAAAAGGTCAAAGAAGTCATTGTGGTGGAGGGGCGGTACGACAAAAACGCCCTTTCCCAGGTGGTGGATGCCACCATCGTCACCCTGGGAGGCTTTTCCGTGTTCAACGACCGGGAGAAGCTGGCCTTTTTGCGGCGCCTGGCGGACAAGCAGGGACTCATCGTCCTGACGGACAGCGACGGCGCCGGCTTCGTCATCCGCAATTACCTCAAGGGCGCCCTGCCCGCCGGAAAGGTGAAGCAGGCCTACATCCCGGATATCCAAGGCAAGGAGCGCCGCAAGCGCCGCGCCGGGAAAGAGGGAAAGCTGGGGGTGGAGGGCATGCGGCCCGATGTGCTGCTGGAGGCGCTGCGCAAAGCCGGCGCCACCTTTGAAGAAGATGCAGGCCCCGCGGAGAACAAAACGGCCATCACCAAGGCGGACCTGGTCCTGCTGGGCCTTTCCGGCGGGCAGGACAGCGCCGCCAAGCGCCAGGCGCTGCTGAAAAAGCTGGATCTGCCGGAGCACCTCACCGCCAATGGCCTGCTGGAGGCCCTGAACCTCCTGTACAGCCCGGAGGAGCTCTCCGAGCTGGTAAAAAAAGATTTGTATTAAGCGGAAAAATTCGACAAAATTCGACAAATTTCGCCAGCGGGAAGTGATAGGCTTGCCTCGCACCGGATACTGTGTGAGAGGAAGTGGTTCGCTTTGCGGATACTGTACGAAAGAACGGGCATGTGCGGAAAGCTGCCGGTCCGCTATTCCCTGGTGGCGGAAAACCTGGAAAACGCGGGGGAAAATTACGGCGTTTTGGTGGAGAGCGGGGGAGAACGGCTGCTTTTGCGGGGCATCACGGTCTCCCAGCGGCGCATCCAGGCGCTGCTGGGGCTGCTGATGGCGGGAAATGTGACGGCTGTCACCGCCCGGGATGTGGTGGAGGACTGGCTTCTGCACTGAAAAGCGGTTTGTCCCCTTGCAATTTTCGGGAATATTTTGTATACTACCTTGGAAACTCGAAAAACTTGCACAGGAAGGACTGACGCCCATGGCTGAGGAGATCAAGACCACACAGGGAGAAGCGCCGGAGAGCCGGAACTTCATCCATGCTTTCATTGAGGAGGACATCGCCCCCGGCGGACAGTACGAGGGCATGACCGTCCACACCCGTTTCCCCCCGGAGCCTAACGGCTATCTGCACATCGGCCACTGCAAGGCCCTGACCATCGATTTTGGCACCGCCGAAAAGTTCGGGGGCCTTTGCAACCTGCGCTTTGACGATACGAACCCTGCGAAAGAGGACACGGAATTCGTGGACGCCATCCAGGACGATATCCACTGGCTGGGCTTCGACTGGGGCGACCGGATGTTCTATGGCTCCGACTATTTTGAAAAGACGTATGAGCTGGCCGTGGGCCTCATCAAGAAGGGCCTGGCCTACGTGTGCGAGCTGACGCCCGAGCAGTTCAAGGAATACCGGGGCAGCATCGGCGTGCCCGGCAAGTCCCCCTGGCGGGACCGCCCCATTGAGGAGAGCCTGGACCTGTTCCAGCGGATGCGCAACGGCGAATTCCCCGAGGGCAAGTATACCCTGCGGGCCAAGATCGACATGGCCAGCGGCAACTTCAACATGCGGGACCCCGTCATCTACCGCATCCGCTACATTGAGCACCACCGCCAGGGCACCAAGTGGTGCATCTTCCCCATGTACGATTTCGCCCACCCCATCCAGGACGCTTTGGAGGGCATCACCCACTCCCTGTGCTCCCTGGAGTATGAGGCCCACCGGCCCTTGTACAACTGGGTCATCGAGCATACGGATGTGCCCAGCAAGCCCCGGCAGATCGAGTTCGCCCGCCTGGGCATCAACTATACCGTCATGAGCAAGCGCAAGCTCCGCCGCCTGGTGGAGGAGGGCCGGGTCTCCGGCTGGGACGACCCCCGGATGCCCACTCTGTGCGGCCTGCGCCGCCGGGGCTACACCGCCAAGTCCATCCGGAACTTCTGTGACCGTATCGGCGTTTCCAAGGCGGATTCCACCGTGGACTATGGTTTCCTGGAGCACTGCCTGCGGGAAGACCTCAATGAGACGGCGGAGCGTGTCATGGGCGTCCTGCGGCCCATCAAGCTGACCATCACCAACTATCCCGATGGCAAGACGGAGACCGTCACCGTGGAGAACAACCCCCTGGACCCCAACGCCGGTACCCGGGAGGTCAGCTTCTCACGAAACCTCTGGATCGAGGCGGATGATTTCCTGGAGACCCCGGTGCCCAAGTACAAGCGCCTGTTCCCCGGCGGTCCCGAGTGCCGCCTGAAGGGTGCTTACCTCATCACCTGCACCGGCTGTGTGAAGGATGAAAGCGGCAATGTCACCGAGGTGCTGTGCGAGTACGACCCGGAGAGCCGTGGCGGCGACCCCGCCGACGGCCGGAAGGTGAAGGGCGCCACCATCCACTGGGTGGACGCTGCCACCGCCGTGGACGCCGAGGTGCGGCTGTACGACTACCTGTTCACCGACCCCGACCCCGACGGCGCCGACAAGGATTTCATCGAGTGCCTGAACCCCAACTCCCTGGAGGTCCTCACTGGCTGCAAGGTGGAGGCCGGCCTGCGCGCCGCGGCGGAGAGCTACGACAAGACGGAAAAGCAGGGCAAGACCGCTCCGTCCTTTCAGTTCATGCGCCTGGGCTACTTCTGCCTGGACAGCCGGGACTCCGACCCGGAGCACCTGGTGTTCAACCGCAGCGTCAGCCTGAAGGACAGCTTCAAGAAGTAAAACAAGGCCGGGCCGCCAGTTTGGCGGCCCGGTCTCTCTTAAAGCTCGATTTTCCGGTCCAGAAGATAATAGGTGAAGGAGCCTGTGCCGATGAGGGCGCCGTCCAGGTTGGTGACACGCACATCGTACACACAGATGGTTTTGCCGGTCTTGCACTCCGTGCCCTCGGCAATGAGGGTGTCTCCCGGCTTGGCGGCGCGGAGGTAGTTATAGTTGGCGTTCACCGTCACGGCAAAGTAACCGTGGGAGGCGGAAGCGGCGCCGGCGGCCGTGTCCGCCAAGGCGAAATAGATGCCGCCGTGGGCCAGACCCGCCGGATTGATGTCATCGGGCAGCACCGTCTTGGTGACCCGGGCGTAGCCAAGGCGGATCTCCTCCACCACGATGCCCTCTTTTTTCGCGTAGGGGTTATGGGTATTGCGAAATTCCACCAGCTTTTGAAAATCCATCCCGATCCATCCTTTCCTTACAGGAAGTGTAATCTCATTCAGTTTACCCGAAAAAAATACGGCCGTCAAATTTTTCAGGAAATTTTCAGCAAATGCTGTTAGGATACGGCCCATCATCCAAAAGGAGGATAACGAGCATGAAACAGATTGCGGCGCTTGTTTTGACAGGGTGCCTGAGCGCAGGGCTGCTGAGTGGCTGCGGAGCACAGAGCGCCCCGGCGGAAGAAACCCTGCCGGAGGGCACGGTTTCCATCCGCCTATCCGACAGCGGTATCACAGTAGACGGCGAAAAAGCATCCTCCGATGATACGGCGGCGGTCTACACCGCCCACGACATTGTGTTCTACCAGGCGGGACAGGGTTTTGCCTACGGCGAGGGCACCGCGGCCGACGAACACGCCCAGGAGGAGGCCGACGCCCATACAGTTATCCACATCACCCAGCCGGGCACCTATGCCCTCAGCGGCACGCTGTCCGCCGGACAGGTGGCCGTGGACCTGGGGGAGGACGCGGAGGAGGACCCCGGCGCCGTGGTGACGCTGATTTTAAACGGCGCGGACATCACCTGCACCGTGGCGCCCGCCGTCATCTTCTACAACGTCTATGAGTGCGGCTCCGCCGACGCGGAGACCGCTGTGAAGGATGTGGATACCTCCGGCGCCGGCGCCAATGTCGTCATCGCCGACGGCACGGCGAATAACATTACCGGCTCCTATGTGGCCCGCATCTACAAGCCGGACAGCGTGGTGCTCAACGAGAATGGGACAGCCGTGGCGGACAGCAAAAAGCTCCACAAATATGACGGCGCCTTTTACTCCAAAATGTCCATGAATGTGGACGGGGGAGCGGAAGGTACCGGCGTTCTGAACATCTTCGCGGAGAACGAGGGCCTGGACAGTGAGCTGCACCTGACCATCAACGGCGGCAATATCAATATCCTCTCCGGAAACGACGGCATCAACACCAACGAGGATGGCGTGTCCGTCACCACCATCAACGGCGGCTGCCTGGATATCCGGGTGGACGGCAGTACCGGCGAGGGCGACGGCATCGATTCCAACGGCTGGCTGGTCATCAACGGCGGCACTGTCACCGCCGCAGCCTGCGCCATCAGCGGGGATGCCGGCATCGACTCCGACATGGGCATTTCTATCAACGGCGGCACTGTGGCGGCCTCCGGCAACATGTATGACCGCATTGAGGACGGCGGTCAGAACTATGTGGTGTTTTCCTTCGCGGAGCGCCAGCAGGGCGGAACGACTTATACACTGGATGATGTGGGGAGCATGCCCGTCGGAAACTACACGCCCGCCAATGATTTCACCTATCTGGTGATCTCCGACGAGAACATGTCCGCCGCCAATTACCGGCTCCTGCAAGGGGAGACCCCGCTTTCCGGCATTGTCTCCGCCGGAGAAATGGGCAGAGGCGGCATGGGCGGCGGCCCACGGCCTGACGGAGAAGGAAGGCCGCCGGAAGGCGAGCCCGGCCAGGAGCGTCCGCAGCCCGGCAAGGACGGCATTGACCCGCCTAATCAGGAGCGCCCGGAGGACGGAACCCGGCCCCAGCGGCCCGAGGGCTTCGGCGGGATGCCGGGCACCATGCAGGCGGACGGTGAGCGGGTCACAGTGTTTACCATCGCGGAGGGCGGCAATTTCATCACGCAGGTCGCCCCGGCGGAAGCGGAGAACTAAAGGCTCTCAAATCGGGATGCAAAGCTCAAAGAGCCCCCGCTCCAGCAGTTCCGGCCGGTAGCGTTCCAGCACCGGCCGGCCGGAGTCCGGGGAGAGCCCTTCCTTCGCCAGGGCGGCAAAGCCGGTGCCCCAAAGTGCCTGGACGCCGGAGGGCGTGTGGGCACCCTGGAAACAGGCATAAGTCCCTCCGGGTATCCGCCCCAGGGTCATGTCCGCCGCAGGCTCGGGAAGGCGACCCTCCAGGGTCAGACATACGTCGTACCGGCACTGCTCCGGCGGCGTACACGCCGGGTCATCCCAAGCGGCACCCAGGATCACGCCTGCTTCCAGAAGACCCTGCTCCCGGGCCCAGCTTTTCAAACGCTCCATCATACTCCGGTTGCTTTCCCCATAAGGGCCGGTGCGGCGCAGGCGGACAACGGCGGTCTCCGGCAAGGTCAAGACGGTTATGTTCATATTGCTTCATCTCCTTTGAGAAAGAAGTATCATGAACTAAAATGAAATGCAAGCCCCTATTTTAAAAGAAAAGAGGCCCTTTTGGGCCTCTTTTTCGTCAGATATTCTTTTTGATGGTGTTGATGGCACCCTTTTCCAGCCGGGACACCTGGGCCTGGGAGATGCCCACCTCAGCGGAGACCTCCATCTGAGTCTTACCCTCGTAGAACCGCAGGGACAAAATGCGCCGCTCCCGGGGGTCCAGCCGCTTCATGGCCTCTTTCAAGGCGATACGGTCCGTCCAGTCCTCGTCGGTGTTTTTTGTGTCCCGCACCTGGTCCATGACGCAGATGGCGTCGCCGCCGTCGGAGTATACCGGTTCGTACAGGGAGACCGGGTCCACGATGGCGTCCATGGCGAACACCACCTCCTCCCGGGGGATCTCCAGATCCTGGGCGATCTGCTCCACGGTGGGCTCCTTCTGGTGCTCCGCCAGATACCGGTCCCGGACCTGCAGTACCCGGTAAGCGGTGTCCCGCATGGAGCGTGAGACCCGGATGGCGCTGTTGTCCCGGAGATAGCGGCGGATCTCGCCGATGATCATGGGCACGCCGTAGGTGGAAAAGCGCACAGGCTGGTTGATGTCAAAATTGTCGATGGCCTTGATGAGCCCCACGCAGCCCACCTGAAACAGGTCGTCGGCGTTCTCGCCCCGGCTGGAAAACCGCTGGATCACCGACAGCACCAGCCGCAGATTCCCTTCAATCAGCTCCTGCCGGGCCGCCTGGTCGCCCTCCTTCGTCCGCCGCAGCAGCGCCATGGTCTCCTCGTTTTTCAGGACCTTCAGCTTGGCGGTGTTCACGCCGGCGATCTCCACTTTTCCCTGCATATGAGAGCCGTCCCTCCTTGTTTGAAAAAGCTGCTGGAAAAAGTATGGCCCCCGTCCGGTTTTCCTATACTGGGAGCTTTTGTCGCTTTGTGGGCATGGGACGGCCATTGCGCCGCATAGGCTGATACCGACAAGGAGGGAGTGCCATGCAGTGCAGGATGCGGGATCTCCGCTGCAAGGAGGTCATCAATATTTCGGACGGGTGCCGCCTGGGCTTCGTGTCGGACGTGGATATCCGGATACCGGAGGGGCAGGTGATCGCCATCGTGGTCAACGGTCCCTGCCGCTTTTTCGGCCTGTTCGGCAGGGGGGAGGAGTTCTACATCCCCTGGGAGTGCATCCAGCGGATCGGGGATGACATCATTCTCATCGACAAGCCCTTCCAGCGCCGGGAGCCGCAGGAGCGAAAGCGGCGCCGGAAGTTCTGAAGTCCGGAAAACCGGGGAATATTTGCATATTTTTTGGAAATCATACTTGCATTGCCGAACCGTCTGTGGTATTATATTTCAGCATTCCGCACGGTGCGTCGACTTCCTGTTCGTGCCCGGCCTGCAAAAAGGCGGGTCAGCAGGGGGGATGAAGCCGCCGGAGGTAAAAACGAAATTGATTTGGAGGAACTCAACACTATGGCAAATTCTAACGTCGTATCCATGAAGGCCCTGCTGGAGGCAGGCGTCCACTTCGGTCACCAGACCCGCCGCTGGAACCCCAAGATGGCTCCCTACATCTACACCGAGCGCAACGGCATCTATATCGTTGACCTGCAGAAGACCGTCCGCAAGCTGGAGGAGGCTTACAACTTCGTCCGTCAGCTGTCCGAGAACGGCCAGACCCTGCTGTTCGTGGGCACCAAGAAGCAGGCCCAGGAGGCTATCCGCGAGGAGGCTACCCGCTGCGGCCAGTACTATGTCAACGCCCGTTGGCTGGGCGGCATGATGACCAACTTCAAGACCATGCGCACCCGCGTGGACCGTCTGAACCAGCTGAAGACCATGCAGGAGGACGGCACCTTCGACATGCTGCCCAAGAAGGAAGTCATGAAGCACATGGGCGAGATCGCCAAGCTGGAGAAGTACCTGGGCGGCGTGAAGGAAATGAAGAAGCTGCCCGGCGCCCTGTTCATCGTGGACACCCGCAAGGAGCGCAACGCCATCGCCGAG
>SFDT01000001.1 GCA_004558115.1 Clostridiales bacterium
AATGTCAGTGGCAACACAATGGCAACAAAAAATCAGATAGCGTCTGCCATCTGAATAATGAAAAGAATACCAATACTCTGAGCTAAATCCCATAAGCAAAACTGTTTAGAATACTTCTGGCAGGAGCGAATGGGAGTAAAATTGTTCTGATTTTCCGATAAAATCAGAGAAAAGCTCCGTTTTTCTATTGAAAAAGTTGCAGAAAGAAAAAGTGAAAAATTGACAAACCTCCTCATTTTTCAAGCCAAGGTAGCCACCGTATTTTCAGAAAAATGAGGAGGTTTTGTTATGCCCGGCCCCAATGGGAAACCCATGGGTTTCAAAAGAAAGCTCCGGGCAGTTTTGCCTGCGCTTTCGCGCAGTTGACAGGTTGCTGCTCCATTGAGACAGCAGGCACTTTGTCCTTTTCAAGGGATTGACAGTCTCATTTTTCTTTCGTACCATAGAGGAAATATCAGGAGAAGGAGCACTGATCATCATGGACGAAACCCAGAAAATGCTGCATATCAACCTGAGCCGGGGCGAGGTGGGCCGCTACGCCATCGTCCCCGGCGACCCGGACCGCTGCGAACTCATCGCCGCCCACCTGGACAACCCCCGCCTGGTGACCCGAAAGCGGGAATTTACCACCTGGGAAGGGACCCTGGACGGAGAGAAGGTCACCGTCACCTCCACCGGCATCGGCGGCCCCTCCACCGCCATCTGCATTGAGGAGCTGCATAAATGCGGCGCGGATACGTTCATTCGGGTGGGGACCTGCGCTTCCACCTGCGCGGATGTGCAGTGCGGCGACATTGTGGTCCCCAACGGCAGCGTCCGCATGGAGGGCACCGGCTGTCATTACCTGCCCATGGAATACCCCGCCGTCCCTACCTATCAGCTTCTGAAGTACCTGGAGGAAAGCTCCGCCGCCTTAGGCTATCACACAGCTGTGGGCGTCAGCATCACCAAGGATTCCTTCTACACCCAGACGGAGCCGGAGACCAAGCCCGTGTCCGATGAGCTTCTCAGCCGCTGGAAAAGCTATGTCCGGGGCGGCGCCGTGTGCACCTCCATGGAAGAAGCCGTCTTGTTCCTGGCCGGCACCAGTCTGGGCGTCCGCACCGCCTCCGTGCTGGTCTCCGCCACCAATTTCGACGGCACGGTCTCCCGCCGCAGCAGCGCCGATGTCTATCCCACCAACAGCATCCAAAAGCCCATCCAGGTGGCTATCGAAGCCCTGCGCCGCCTGATCCGGGAGGACCGCAAACAATCCTGACAAAAAGACAGCCGCCCGGTGGGCGGCTGTCTTTTTCATGATGTTCGGTATTCCTCCCGCCACCGGGCCAGCTCCTCGGCGTCCCTGTCATCCAGGGCGTGGAGGCCGCCGCAGCTTTCCATGTGGTGGGTCAGCTCATGGGAAAAGGTGGTGTACAGCTCGTCCTCCCAATCCTGGCGGCCCCAGTCTTCCTTTTCCGCCAGGGCGGCGAAGGAGCCGTAGTACAGGTTGATGTAGTTGCCCAGCAGGTCCTGACAGTATTCCCCCAGGATATACATCTCCCCCGCCGGGAACTCCGTGTCCGGCACCGCCTCCTCCAGCAGGTTCACGCCGCCGTTGAGACCGTCGAACAGCGCCTCCGGGAACTCCTCCGCCATGGTATCCAGCAGGTCGTTCACTTCGTCGATGGACAGTACCATAGGCGCCTCATTTCTGTGCCTGGCGCATGGACAGCGAGATGCGCTTTTTCTTCTCGTCCACCTCCAGGACCACCACGTTCACCACATCGCCCACGGAGACCACCTCCGAAGGGTGCTTGATGAATTTATCCGCCACCTGGGAGATATGGACCAGGCCATCCTGATGGACGCCGATGTCCACAAACACGCCGAAGTCGATGACATTGCGCACCGTGCCGGTGAGGACCATACCGGGCTTCAGGTCCTTTATCTCCAGCACATCCGTGCGGAGGATAGGCGCCGGCAGGTCGTCCCGGATGTCCCGGCCGGGCTTCATCAGCTCCGCCACCACATCCCGCAGCGTGGGCACGCCCACGCCGATGGCCTCCGCCGCCTGCTCCTCGCCATAGGCCTGCACCTGGGCGGCAAGACCTGTCAGCTTTCCGGCCTTCACATCCGCCATACTGTGACCCGTCAAGTCCAAAAGCTGCTTGGCGGCGTCATAGCTCTCCGGATGGACGGCGGTATTGTCCAGCACGCTTTTGCTCTCCGGCACCCGCAAAAAGCCCGCGCACTGCTGGAACGCCTTGGGCCCCAGCTTGGGCACCTTCTTCAGCTGTGCCCGGGAGGTGAAGGGGCCGTTCTCCTCCCGGTAGGCCACCACGTTTTTGGCCGTGGTGCCATTCAGGCCGGACACCCGCTGCAACAGGGACGGCGACGCCGTGTTCACATCCACGCCCACGGCGTTGACGCAGTCCTCCACCACGCCGGCAAGGGCCTCATCCAGCCGCTTGGGAGGCATATCATGCTGGTACTGGCCCACGCCGATGGCCTTGGGGTCGATTTTCACCAGCTCCGCCAGAGGGTCCTGGAGCCGCCGGGCGATGGACACGGCGGAACGGAGGTTCACATCATACTGGGGAAATTCCTCCGCCGCCAGCTTGCTGGCAGAGTACACGGAGGCGCCCGCCTCGGACACGATCATATAGCTGACGGTCCGTCCTTCCTCCTTTTCCTTTCGGATCAACTCCACCGCCATCTGCTCTGTCTCCCGGCTGGCGGTGCCGTTGCCGATAGCAATGTGCTCTATATTGTGCTTTTTGATCATTTTATCCAGCAAATGAATGGCTTCCTGCTTTTGCCGCTGGCCATAGGTGGGATAGGCCACCGCGGTGTCCAGCACCTTGCCGGTGCCGTCCACCACCGCCACTTTACAGCCCATGCGGTAGCCGGGGTCCAGGCCCATGGTGACCTTTCCCTTCACGGGCGGCTGCATGAGCAGGGGCTTCAGGTTCAGGGCAAACTGGCCGATGGCCCCCTCATTGGCGGCATCTGTCAAGGTGGAGCGGGCCTCCCGCTCCAGGGCGGGGAAAATCAGGCGGTCATAGGCGTCCTCCACCGCCGCTTTCACAAATTCCATGGCGGCGCTGCCGGGGACCACCACCGCCCGCCGCACGGTCCGCAGGGCAAGGTCCCGGTCCAGCTCCACCGACACTTTCAGCTTTTCCTCCTTTTCGCCCCGGTTGATGGCCAGGACCTGGTGGCCCTGGAGCCGGGAGAGGGCCTGGGAAAACTCATAGTACAGGCGGTAGACGCTGTCCTCCTCCGTGGCGGCGGCGCTGTGCAGGACACCGTTTTTCATCAGCAGCTCCCGGAGCTTCTTCCGCAGCTCCGCGTCGTCGGAGATCTGCTCGGCCACGATATCGCCGGCGCCCGCCAGGGCATCCTCCGCCGTCTCCACGCCCTTTTCGGCGTCCACATACTTTGCCGCCTCCGCCAGAGGCTCCGGGCAGTCCGGCCCCTGGGCGAACAGTACTTCCGCCAGAGGCGCCAGGCCCTTTTCCCTTGCCACGGTGGCCCGGGTGCGGCGCTTTTGCTTATAAGGCCTGTAAAGGTCCTCCACTTCCGCCAGGGTCTGGGCCTTGTCGATGGCGGCGGACAGTTCCTCCGTCAGCTTGCCCTGCTGGTCGATGGCATTTTTCACCGCCTCCCGCCGCTCCTGGAGGCCCCGGAGGTATTGGAGCCGCTCCTCCAGGGTCCGCAGGGACGTATCGTCCATGGCGCCGTGGAGCTCCTTGCGGTAGCGGGCGATAAAGGGGATGGTGTTGCCCTCGTCCAACAGCCGCACCACGTTTTCCACGTGCTGGGGGAGCTTGTCCAGTTCTTTTGCCAGTTGTGCAATGATAGGTTCCATAACCGTTCCTTTCCAGACGCCCGCGGCGTCCGCAGAGAAAACGGCGGTATGCTTTCCAGCCGGAAACCTACCGCCGTTTTGTCCCGTTTCTCACTTGTGATACAGCTTTTTTGTCTCGTACCTCGGCTCGCAGCTGACGTTGATGCCCAGTCGCTTTAAGAGTTTTTCGTCCACCTCGCTCAAAATAACGCTGAAATGGGCGTCGCAGCCCCGGAGCTTGGGCAGCTGCTGCTGGGCGTGCTCCGCCAGAGGATTGGTGAGGGCGGAGATGGTCAGAGCCATGAGGACCTCGTCTGTGTGGAGGCGGGGGTTTTTATGGCCCAGGTATTTGGTCTTCAGGTCGCACACCGGCTCCAGCACCTGAGCGGAGATGAGCTCGAACTGGTCGCCGATGCCGCCCACGGCTTTCAGGGCGTTCAGCAGCAGCGCCGAGGCGGCGCCCAGCGTATCGGAGGTCTTGCCGGTGACCACCCGCCCATCCGGCAGGATCATGGCGCCGGCGGGGCCGCCGGTGGTCTCCGCCTTCAGCAATGCGGCGGACACCGCCGGGCAGATGTCCGGCGTCACGCCGGCCTGCTGCATGACCAGCTCCAGCTTCCGCACCGGCTCGTCGCCGCACTTGCCCTGGAGCTTTTCCGCGCAGGCGGTATAGTACCGGCGCAGGATCTCCTGCCGGGAGGCGGCGCAGCAGGCATCGTCGTCCACGATGCAGTAGCCCGCCATGTTGACGCCCATGTCCGTGGGGGACTGGTAGGGGGAGCTGCCTTGGATCTTTTTGAAAATGGCGTTGAGCACCGGGAAGATCTCCACATCCCGGTTGTAGTTGACGGCGGTCTTGCCGTAGGCCTCCAGGTGGAAGGGGTCGATCATGTTCACATCGTCCAGGTCCGCCGTGGCGGCCTCATAGGCCAGGTTCACCGGATGCTTCAAGGGCAGGTTCCAGATGGGGAAGGTCTCAAACTTGGCGTAGCCGGCGGTGATGCCCCGCTTGTAGTCGTGGTACAGCTGGCTGAGACAGGTGGCCATTTTGCCGCTGCCGGGGCCGGGGGCCGTCACCACCACCAGGGAACGGCTGGTCTCGATATAGTCGTTTTTGCCCAGGCCCTCGTCGCTGACGATGTGGGGCACATCGGAAGGGTAGCCGGCGATGGGATAGTGGCGGTAGCACCGGATGCCCAGGGCCGTCAGGCGCTTTAAAAAGGCGTCCGCCGCGGACTGGCCGCTGTACCGGGTCATGACCACGCTGCCCACAAACAGGCCGAGTCCGCGGAAAATGTCAATGAGCCGCAGCACATCGTCATCATAGGTGATACCCAGGTCTCCCCGGATCTTATTTTTCTCGATATCCGCCGCGTTGATGGCGATGACGATCTCCACATCGTCCTGCAGCTGCTGGAGCATCCGGATCTTGCTGTCCGGCTCAAAGCCCGGCAGCACCCGGGAGGCATGGTAATCGTCAAACAGCTTGCCGCCGAATTCCAGATACAGCTTGCCGCCGAACTGGGCGATACGGCGCTTGATCTGCTCCGACTGGGTAGTCAGGTATTTTTGATTGTCAAATCCAATGGCTGTCATATGTGCACGACCCCTCTTCGTGTTTTTTCCGCAGGAAAGTATATCATAACTTTCCTGCTTTGGGAAGAGCGGTCCCGGTCCGCCGCGGCAAATTTTGCTGTTTATGGACCGGTGTATTAGGAAAATTTATCTTGATTATTATCACTTTGTTCTTTACTTATACAGTCTCTCCCGATATAATAACTTAGGTTGGGGTATTATGGCCCAACCTGTCAAAAGCAAAATAAAACCGGGAGGTTTTTCAAGTATGTCAAATTGCGCCATCGTAGGTATCAACTGGGGCGACGAGGGCAAGGGCCGCATGGTGGACCTGCTCACCAGCGATTATGACGTGGTCGTCCGCTATCAGGGCGGCGGCAACGCCGGCCACACCGTGGTTAACGAGTTGGGCAAGTTCGCCCTGCATCTGCTGCCCTCCGGCATTTTCCGCAAGGGCGTCGTGAACATTCTGGGCAACGGCGTGGCTCTGGACTGCGAAAACCTGTGGACGGAGATGCAGGATGTGATCTCCAAAGGCGTTTCCATCACCCCTGAGAACCTGAAGATCAGCGACCGCGCTTCCCTGCTGCTGCCCTGGCACCGGGACCTGGACGGTCTGGAGGAAGCCCGTCTGGCCGACAAGAAGTACGGCTCCACCAAGCAGGGCATCGCCCCCTTCTACTCTGACAAGTATCAGAAAAAGACGGTCATGGCCGGCGAGCTGCTGTATCCGGACAAGCTGTGGGAGCATCTGGAGGGCATTCTGGAGTGGAAGAACCTGACCCTGGAAAAGGTCTACGGTGCCAAGCCCTACACCATGGACGATCTGAGAGCCTGGGTGGCTGAATACGGCGAAAAGATCAAGCCCTTCATCTGCGACACCGGCGCTTTCCTGCGCCAGGCCAACAAGGAGGGCAAGAGCATCCTATTTGAGGCCCAGCTGGGCTCCCTCCGGGACCTGGACTACGGCATTTATCCCATGACCACCTCCTCCAATCCCATCGCCGCTTACGCCCCCGTGGGCTCCGGCTATCCCGAGGCCAAGATCGATAAGGTCGTGGGTGTGGTGAAGGCCTATTCCTCCTGTGTGGGCGAGGGTCCCTTTACCTGCGAGTGGTTCGGCGAGGAGGCTGAGAAGCTCCGTGAGGCCGGCGGCGAGTACGGCGCCAAGACCGGACGGCCCCGCCGCGTCGGTCCCATCGACATCGTGGCCACCCGCTACGGCATCCAGTGCCAGGGTGCCACGGACATCGCCCTGACCAAGCTGGACGTGCTGAGCTATCTGGACGAGATCCCCATCTGCGCCCGTTATGAGCTGAACGGCGAGCAGATCGACTATTTCCCCTTCCCCGCCGTTTTGCCCGACGCCAAGCCCGTCATGACCTCCATGCCCGGCTGGAAGTGCGACATCTCCGGCGTCCGCAAGTGGGAGGACCTGCCGGAGGCCGCCCGGAACTACGTGGAGTATGTGGAGCAGCAGATCGGCTGCCGCATCACCTACGTGTCCGTGGGTCCCGAACGGGATTCCATCATCATCCGCTGACCGGCGGACACAGGAGATCGTGTTATGATTCTGTTGTGGATCGTATCCATCATTCTCACCGCTCTGTTTATTTTCCTGGAAACATGGGATATGGCTGTTTTCGGCATTTTCTTCTTCGTGTTTTCCAGCATCCAGCTGGTGCGCCGCCGGCGCGGCAAGGGAAAGGACGAGCAGGACTGACCCCAGTCATTGTTTCGCCTCCGGCGAAAACCACGGAAACAAGCAGGAGGCATCCGGTTTGGATGCCTCCTAACTTTTTACAGGAAGAAAGGTTGACCTCATATGTCCAAAGACCGTTATGAATCTCCCCTGGCGTCCCGGTACGCCTCCCCCTTCATGCTGCACCTGTTCTCCGCCGATATGCGCATCCAGACCTGGCGCCGGCTGTGGGTGGCCCTGGCCCGGGCGGAGCACAACCTGGGGCTCCCCGTCACCAGCGAGCAGGTGGCGGAGCTGGAGGCCCACATCACCGACATTGACTACGAGATGGCCGCGGCGCGGGAAAAGGAAGTCCGCCACGACGTCATGGCCCATGTGTACACCTACGGCAAAGCGGCTCCCTCCGCCGCCGGCATCATTCACCTGGGCGCCACCAGCTGCTACGTCACCGACAACGCCGACCTCATCATTTACCGGGAGAGCCTGCGGTATCTCCGGGGCGAGCTCATCGCCGTGCTGGCCAACCTCTCCAAGTTCGCCGACACCTACAAGGCCACGCCCACCCTGGGCTACACCCACTATCAGCCCGCCCAGCTGGTGACGGTGGGCAAGCGGGCCACCCTCTGGATGCAGGACCTGCTGGCCGACCTGGAGGAGCTGGACTTCGTGCTGGAGAACATGAAGTTCCTGGGCTGCCGGGGCACCACCGGCACCGAGGCCAGCTTCATGGACCTGTTTGAGGGCGACGGCGAAAAGATCGACGAGATGAACCGCCAGATCAGCGCCGAGTTCGGCTTTGACAAGTGCTTCCCCGTCTGCGGCCAGACCTATCCCCGCAAGGTGGACAGCCGCATCCTGAACTGCCTTTCCTCCATTGCCCAGAGCTGCTACCGCATGGCAAACGACATCCGCCTGCTCCAGCACGACCGGCAGGTGGAGGAGCCCTTTGAAAAGAACCAGATCGGCTCCAGCGCCATGGCCTACAAGCGCAATCCCATGCGGTCCGAGCGCATCTGCTCTTTGAGCCGCTATCTCATGGCCGACGCCATGAACGCCCCCATGACCGCCTCCGTCCAGTGGCTGGAACGGACCTTGGACGACTCTGCCAACCGCCGCATCTCCATGCCGGAGGGCTTCCTGTGCGCCGACGCCATTTTGCGTCTGGCCCAGAACGTCACCGACGGCCTCCATGTCAACGAAAAAGTCGTGGACGCCACGGTGCGGGAGTACCTGCCCTTTATCGCCACGGAGAACCTGATGATGGAGGCCGTGAAGCGGGGCGGCAACCGCCAGGAGCTCCACGAGATCATCCGCACCTGCTCCATGGCCGCCACCGCCAAAATGAAGGAGGGCGAGAAGTGCGACCTCCTCAGCCGTCTGGCCGCGGAGCCCGCCTTCGGCATGACCGAGGCGGAGATGGAAGCCGTCCTGACCCCCAGCGCCTACATCGGCCGCTGCCCGGACCAAGTGGACGCCTTCCTCCGCCAGGTACGGCCCCTGCTGAGCCAGGCCAGCGGGGAAAAGCCGGAGATCAACCTGTAAAAGAGAACCACGTGCCGCCACACTTACGTGGCGGCACGTGGTTTTACTTTACATTCCGGCAAACTGCCGGAAAAATTCCTCATACAGCTCAATGCAGTCCCCATGCTCCCGCAGCTCTGTCAAAACGCTCCGCAGGCAGGCCAAAAACCGGGCCGATGCGGGCCTGCGGATGCTGTCCGCTGTGTACAGGCAGCAGGTCACCCGCCGCGGCACCTCCATATCCAGGCAGTGGCATACCACATCGCCATCCTCCGCCAGCCCCCTGCCCACGCTGGCAGGCACGATGGACCATCCGCCCCGGCGGACAAAGTACAATAGCTGGCTCATGATCTCCACCCGGACCTGCGGCACGCTGTTTTTCCCAAAGACGGCCTCATGCCATTGGATATAGCTTTTGAACCATCCGGTGTAGATCTCCCGCCGGGGGTCCAGCTCCTGTATGGACACACAGCGGGGCTCCGCCGCGTCCCCGGCGCACACCAATACCATGGGCTCTGAAAACACAGGGCTGCTCAATACGCCCCGGGGCAGCTCCGGTGAAAAGGCAAAGGCCAGATCCGTTTCCCGCCGCTCCAGACTGGCACAGACCGGCAGCGTCGGCAGGTCCTGGACCTCCAGAATGGTATCCCGGTTTTGCTGCATGAACCGCTCATAGACAGGCGCCATCAAGTAGGTGCCCACGCTGTTCAGGGAAGACACCCGCAGCTTTTCCGGTGACGCCTGGGTCCCCACCTCCCGCATCTGGCGGATGATGCTCCGGTATTGCAGGGCCAGGTCATAAAACCGCCGTCCGGCCTCGGTCAGGGAAAGCTCCCGCTGTCCCTTTCCCCGGGCCAGCAGCGTGCAGCCGGTCTCCTGCTCCAGCGTCTTCAGCTTTGTACTCAGGGACGGCTGGCTGATAAACAGCTGTTCGGCGGCTTTGGAAATGCTTTTCGCCTCACAGATGGCCACAAAGGCCTCGATCTCCTCCGTTGTCATAGCGGTCCCTTCTTCCAAAATATAGAGTTTATTCAATATTATACAAGTTTTTTTGATATTTTACAAGGTCCGCCCCACCGGATATACTGGGGGCAGGACCACTTCCAAAAGGAGGAACGCCGCACATGCTTCGCCGTCCGAGCCTGCCGGTCCTGGCCGCCTGTGCCGGTCAGACCATCTGGGGCTTCAGTTATCTGTTTATCCGCGTTGCCCTGCGCTATGCGCAGCCGGACGTCATGCTGGCCATGCGGTTCGTTTTGGCTTTTCTGCTCATCAACATTCCCCTCCTGACGGGGCGGCAGAAGATCTCCCTGAAGGGGAAACCCCTGAAGCCGCTGGTGCTGTTTGCCATCACGGAGCCGCTGTACTTCCTGGCGGAGAGCTACGCCGTCCTTTACACCAACTCCACCTACACCGGCGTGATGCTGGCGGTGTCGCCCATCGGCTCCATCGCTCTGGCAGCTCTTTTGCTGCGGGAATTTCCCTCCAAGCGGCAGCTGCTGTTCTGCCTGCTGCCCATCACCGGCGTCATCCTCATCACGCTGTCCGGCAGCTCTTTGGGCATCGTGACGCCCAAAGGCGCTTTTTTCCTGGCGGCCACCTGTCTGGTATCGGCGTCCATGCGGACGCTCAACCGCCTGTCCTCCCAGTCCTACACCTCCTTTGAACGCACGTATTTCATTATGCTCTCCGGCGCCGCCGTCTTTTTCGTCATCGCTCTGGTCCGGTTCCGTGATCAGCCCCAGGCCTTTACGGAACCCCTGTCCCACCCGCTTTTCCTGCTGGCCATCATCGTTTTGAGCGTGTTCTGCTCCGTGGCGGCAAATCTCCTGGTGAATTATGCCGCCGGGAATATGCCCGTGGCGACTTACTCCTCCTTCGGCACCATCACCACGGTCTGCTCCACGTTTTCCGGCGTGCTCTTCCTCCACGAGCCGCTGGCGCTGGCCTCTTTGGCGGGAGCCATTTTGATCATCGTGGGTATTCGCCAGGTTCTCAACTCCTGAATCCGGCGTTTTTCCTTCTCTCAAAGCCATCTGTTTTTGCGGGGAAAACAGGTGGCTCCTTTCTTTTTTGTAGAAAATATCCTGTCCCTGCAAAAAAAGGCCCTGTAAAATTCTTTTGATTTTGTCTGTTTTGACGTTGACAACTGTCCGTCCACGGTGGTAAACTCCAAACATCAATTAAAACATCGACAACGGCGTTGATGGAGAAAAGTACCGCAGAAGTTCCGTTTCAGTGAGCGGGAGACAGTGGAAACCCCGTACAAAGAGTCTGCGCGAAGAACACTCCGTAGCTGCAATCTGAACGCGGTTTCCGCTAGTAAGTGCGACGAGTTGTGATCGTTACATCACACGGGCTTGTTGGAGCCTTGAAGGTGACCGTTCCCCCAAAGGGAAGGTAAATTAGGTGGCACCGCGGATAGCAGCTATTCGTCCTAAAATTTTTAGGAGATAGCTGCGTTTTTTTGTTATGTGCCGTTTTTGCCCCTTCCGGGCAGCCGGCGGCACAAAATTCTGGAGGTGCTTGTTATGTGTTCCATCATGGGTTTTTCCAAGAAGACCTACACCAAAGAAGAGATCCAGCCCTATTTTGACCGTACAAAGTCCCGCGGCCCCGACATGAGCCGCATCATCGAGACCCCTTCCGGCTACCTGTGTTTCCACCGCCTGGCCATCATGGGCCTGACGGAGGCCGGCATGCAGCCCTTTGAGCTGGACGGCGACTATGTGGTCTGCAACGGCGAGATCTACGGCTTCCGCCCCCTGAAGCGGCAGCTGTCCGAAAAATATGAATTCAAGAGCGGCAGCGACTGCGAGATCCTGCTCCCCCTGTTCCATGAATACGGCCTGTCCATGTTCTCCCGTCTGGACGCCGAGTTCGCCCTTATCATTTACGATTCCATGACCGATTCCCTGGTGGCCGCCCGGGACCCCATCGGCATCCGGCCCCTGTTTTACGGCTATGACAAGGACGGCGCCATCATGTTCGCCAGCGAGGCCAAGAACCTGGTGGGCCTGTGCGACGAGGTGTGCCCCTTCCCTCCCGGCCATTATTACGCCTACGGCAAGTTCATCCGCTACGCGGACCTGACCACCGTGAAAAAGTACACCACCGATGACCTGGAGGCCGTCTGCCACAACATCCGCAACAAGCTCATCGCCGGTGTGGATAAGCGGCTGGACGCCGACGCCCCTCTGGGCTTCCTGCTCTCCGGCGGCCTGGACTCCTCTTTGGTATGCGCCATCTCCTCCCTCATCCTGGGCAAGAAGATCCGCACCTTTGCCATCGGTATGGACAAAGACGCCATCGACCTGAAATATGCCCGGGAGGTGGCCGATTACATCGGCGCCGACCACACGGAGGTCTTCATGACCCGCCAGCAGGTGCTGGACTCCCTGGAGGAGGTCATCGCCATGCTGGGCACCTGGGACATCACCACCATCCGGGCCAGCATGGGCATGTACCTTTGCTGCAAGGCCATCCATGAGCAGACCGACATCCGGGTGCTGCTGACCGGCGAGATCTCCGACGAGCTGTTCGGCTACAAGTACACGGACTTCGCTCCCAGCGCCCAGGCCTTCCAGGACGAGGCCAAAAAGCGTGTGGATGAGCTGTACATGTACGATGTGCTGCGGGCGGACCGCTGCATCTCCGTCAACTCTCTGGAGGCCCGGGTCCCCTTCGGTGACCTGGATTTCGTGAAGTACGTTATGAGCATCGACCCCAAGCTGAAGCTCAACACCTACGACATGGGCAAATACCTGCTGCGCCATGCCTTTGAAAACGACCACCTGCTGCCCGACGATATCCTCTGGCGCCAGAAGGCCGCCTTCTCCGATGCCGTGGGCCACTCCATGGTGGATGACCTGAAGGCCTATGCCGAGGAGAAGTACACCGACGAGGAGTTTGAGACCCTGCGCCGCAAGTACGATTACTGCCCCCCCTTCACCAAGGAGAGCCTGCTGTACCGGGAGATCTTTGAGAAGTACTATCCCGGCCAGGCGCCCATGATCCGAGACTTCTGGATGCCCAACAAGAGCTGGGAAGGCTGCAATGTCAACGATCCCTCCGCCCGCGTTTTGGCAAACTACGGTGCCAGCGGCCAATAATCGCCTGCATTTTTATAGGTATTACCTATTGAATCTCCCTCATTTTATGATAGGATTCTTATTAAGGATAAATAGGAGGATAAACGTATGAGTACCACCCTGAAACTCCCCGAACTGTTCGGCAGCATGGTCTTTAACGAGGAGACCATGAAGGAGCGCCTTTCTTCCGCCTCTTACAAGGCCTGGAAAAAGTGCGTCACGGAAGGCACCTCTCTGGATATTTCCACCGCCAATGAGATCGCCGAGGCCATGAAGCAGTGGGCCGTGGAAAAGGGCGCCACCCATTTCACCCATTGGTTCCAGCCCATGACCGGCGTCACCGCCGAGAAGCACGACAGCTTTATCTCTCCCGTGGGCGGCGGCAAGATCATCATGGAGTTCTCCGGCAAGGAGCTGGTCCGGGGCGAGCCCGACGCCTCCTCCTTCCCCTCCGGCGGCCTCCGCGCCACCTTTGAGGCCCGCGGCTACACCGCCTGGGACCCCACCTCCTTCGCGTTCATCAAGGAAGGTTCCCTGTGCATCCCCACCATCTTCTGCTCTTACTCCGGCCATGCGCTGGATAAGAAGACCCCCCTGCTGCGCTCCATGGACGAGGTCTCCCGCCAGGCCATCCGCATTCTGCGGCTGTTCGGCGACACCGAGACCAAGCGGGTCACCGCCCAGGTGGGCCCCGAGCAGGAGTATTTCCTCATTGACAAGGAGCTGTATAACAAGCGCGAGGACCTGCGCATGACCGGACGGACCCTGTTCGGCGCCAAGCCCCCCCGCGGCCAGGAGCTGGAGGATCATTACTTCGGCGCCATCAAGCCCCGGGTCGCCGCTTACATGAAGGAGCTGGACGAGACTTTGTGGTCCCTGGGTGTCCTCTCCAAGACCAAGCACAACGAGGTGGCCCCCTCTCAGCATGAGATGGCCCCCATTTTCTCCGACGCCAACACCGCCTGCGACCACAACCAGCTGGCCATGGAGGTCATGAAGAAGGTGGCCGACAAGCACGGCCTCGTCTGCCTGCTCCATGAAAAGCCCTTCGCCGGCGTCAACGGCTCCGGCAAGCACGACAACTGGTCCCTGGGAACCGATACCGGCAAGAACCTGTTCAAGCCCGGCTCCACCCCCAGCCAGAACGCCCAGTTCCTGCTGTTCCTGGCCGCTTTCGTCAAGGGCGTTGACGAGTATCAGGACTTCCTGCGGGCCACCGTCGCCTTCGCCGGCAACGACCACCGTCTGGGCGCCCAGGAGGCTCCCCCCGCGGTTCTGTCCATCTTCCTGGGCGACGAGCTCAACGGCGTGGTGCAGTCCATCATCCAGGGCACGGAGTTCAAGGAGGCCGGCAAGCGCAACCTGCAGATCGGCGTGGATGTGCTGCCCGCCATTCCCCAGGACAACACCGACCGCAACCGTACCTCTCCCATGGCCTTTACCGGCAACAAGTTTGAGTTCCGTATGCTGGGCTCCTCCCAGTCCATTTCCGGTCCCAACATTGCCCTGAACACCATGATGGCCGAGGAGCTGAAGCAGTTCGCCGACCAGCTGGAGGGCTCCTCCGACTTCCAGGCTGACCTCCACGCCCTCATCAAGAAGGTGTTCACCGAGCATCAGCGCATCATCTTCAACGGCAACGGCTATGACGATTCCTGGATCGCCGAGGCGGAGAAGCGTGGCCTGTGCAACCTGACCTCCACCGCCGACGCCCTGCCCATGTACACCGCCAAGAAGAACGTGGACCTGTTCGTCAACCACGGCATCTACACCGAGGAAGAGATCAACGCCCGTGCCGAGATCCACATTGAGAACTATTCCACCGTCATCGCCATCGAGGCCAACACCATGGTGGATATGATCCGTCACGACATCCTGCCCGCTGTTTCCGCCTACGCCACCGACCTGTGCGAGCGGGCCGACAGCAAGAGCGCCCTGGGTGTCAGCAGCAAGTACGAGACCGTTACCGCCAAGAGCGTGGCCGAGCTGACCGACGCGCTGCTGGACGCCTGCGACAAGCTGGAGGCCGACATCGCCGCCAAGCCCGAGGACGCCAAGGAAGCCATGGCGTACAGCCATGACACCATCCTGGCTGATATGACCGTCGCCCGTGCCGCCGCCGACAAGCTGGAGGCCATCACCGCCAAGGAATACTGGCCCTTCCCCGTGTACGCCGATCTGTTGTTCTCCGTGTAAGAGGACTGACCGGATCTCCCATTTCTTTTCTCCCCTTTGAAAAAATGAGCGCAATGGAGCGTGTGGTTCCCCTCCCACATCTTCATTGCGCTCGTTTTTTATAAACACCGGGAAACAGCACCCTTTTTGTGCGGCTTCCCCATTGTTCCCCTCTTTCTTTTCTTTTTTCACAGTGCGGAAACACCCCCGGCCCATTGGACCGGGGGTGTTTCCATCCAGCTCATTTTACAGCAGCGCCCCAAAAAACAACGCCAGCACCGTGGTAACGATGCCGCAAAGGCCGATGGCGATACCGCTCATGGCCCCCTCGGTCTCTCCCAGCTCCAGCGCCTTGGCAGTGCCCAGGGCATGGCTACAAGCCCCGATGCCAAGGCCGGCCTCCACAGGGTCCTTCACCCGGAACAACCGGATCATCAGCGGCGCGCAGAGATTGCCCACGATGCCGGTGAAAATGACCGCCACCGCCGTGATGGACACGATGCCGCCGTGGCTCTCCGCAATGGCGGAGGCGATGGGCGTGGTGACGGACTTAGGCAGCAGTGAAGCCGTCAGGGCGGCATCCAGCCCAAATGCCCGGCACAGCGCCCACACGGAGAGCACAGAGGTCACCGCGCCTACGGTACAGCCCACCAGCACCGGCAGCAGGTTCCGTTTCAGGACATCCCGCTTGGCGTAAATGGACATGGCCACGCACACGGTGGCGGGAGACAGAAACATGTTGATGATGCTGCCGCCCACATAGTAATCCTCATAGGAGATGTGGAACACCGTCAGCAGGGCAATGATCATCAGCGCCGCCAACACCAGTCCGTTGCAAATGACAAGGCCGCTCTTTTTCTGGATCTTCATGCCCAGTACATACGCCGCCACCGTCAGCGTGATGCCGAAAAAGGGCGATTGGAGCAGTTCCTTCATTTTTTCTTCCCTCCGTTCATCAGCCGGATGGTCAGGCGCACCGCCAAGACCGTGGCGGCAAAGGTGACCACCATGGACACCACGCACACCGCGATCAGCGCCAGCAGATTGCTGCGCAGCACGTCCGCGTATTTCATGATGGACACCACCGCCGGCACAAAAAAGAAGGGGAGATTCGCCAGCAGGAAATCCGATTTTTCCTGAATATGCTCCGTTTTCACGATCCGCAGCCCCAGCAGCGCCAGCAGCAGCACCATACCGATGATGCTGGCGGGCATGGTGAAGGGCAGCGCCTGCTCAATGCACTGGCTGAGCCAGCAGATGCCGAAAATGATCCCGACCTGTGTTAAAATTTTCAAAACCATCACCTGCTTTTCGCAAAGATTCTTCCCTATTTTAGAAGCCTTCCTGCCGGAAGTCAAACCCAAGCGCCGCGGCGCCGCGATTTTCAGCGTTTCGCCATAAGCGCCGCCCCGCAGGGCCTTGCCAGCTGTTTACATTTATTTTAAACGGCGCCTATTGCTTTTTTTGCTTTGACCATGTTATACTTTGCTCGTTATTGAATCGTCTCCCCGGAGGTGTTGTCCCATGCAGAAGCGCAGTCATAAACTCCTGGCGTCCACGCTGCTGAAAAACCAGCACGGTTTCGCGGCCCGCCGCTTTGAATTGGCCTTCCTGTTCGGCTCCTTCCAGCCGGACTGCAATCCCCTCACCTATTTGAAGGGCTCCCTGCGGGCATATAAGTTCCGCGGCCACAACTACTCCAATTCCAGCCTCTATATTGCCGCCCATATTGCCAGACTCCGCCGGCGTCAAAACTGGACTATGTGGCAGTACTACACCCTCGGCAAGCTGACCCACTACCTGGCGGACGCCTTCACCTATCCACACAACGAAACGTATCCGGAGAGCCTGCTGGCTCACCGGCAGTATGAGGATGAGCTGCGGACCTACCTTGCGGAATATCTCCAGCAGCGCAGCCTCCTCCACCAGCAGTTCCGGGAGGATCTGGCCGCCGCCCTGGAGGAGCTTCACTGCCAGTATCTGGAAAACCGCAGCACCATGCAGCGGGACGTGCAGTATATTTTGCAGGCCACTTCTCTGCTGATGGCAGGCTGCTGCCCAGGCGCCGCTGCGTAAAGGCATCCTGTCATATCTGTGAAAAATAGCCAGTATTTCTTTTGTTGTTTGTCAGAATTGTCACTTTTCTTTTGGCAAACACCGTGCTATTCTTTAAGTATCTAAAGAGCCTGAAAGGACACCGTCATGATCAACATCGCACGCGCAGCTGAATACCGCTACTTTAGCTTTACCTACTTTTATGGTAAGGCTTATTTCGGTTGTGCTGAAAGCGTGTGCGCTCGAGTTTGACAGTGTCAAAAACTACCAGTGCATGATTGCCCGCAGCCAACCGGCTGCGGGTTTTTTTGTACGGATTTTAGGAGGAATTCAATATGATCGTCGTTCTGAAAAGTAATCCCAACCGTGACCAGCTGGACAGCCTCATCACCTGGCTGCAGGAAAAGGGAATCATCATCCACACCAGCATCGGCGAAGCCCACACCATTCTGGGCCTGGTGGGCGACACCTCTCAGCTGGACATTGACCTCATCGCCGCGCTGGACATCGTGGAGGATGTGAAGCGCGTCCAGGAGCCTTACAAGAATGCAAACCGGAAGTTCCACCCCGAGGACACTGTGGTGAAGGTGGGCAATACCCAGATCGGCGGCGGCACCCTGACCATCATGGCAGGTCCCTGCTCCGTGGAATCCGAGGAGCAGGTAGTGGCCATCGCCAAGGCCGTGAAGGCCAGCGGCGCCACCATGCTCCGCGGCGGTGCCTTCAAGCCCCGCACCTCCCCCTACTCCTTCCAGGGTCTGGGCGCCACAGGTCTGGAGTACCTGAAGGTAGCCCGTCAGGAGACCGGACTGCCCATCGTCACCGAGCTGATGGACCTGAGCCAGCTGCCTTTGTTCAAGGATGTGGACGTCATTCAGATCGGCGCCCGCAACATGCAGAACTTCGACCTTTTGAAGGCTGTGGGCCATCAGGACAAGCCCGTCATGATCAAGCGGGGCATGTCCGCCACCTACGAGGAGTGGCTCATGAGCGCCGAGTACGTCATGGCCGGCGGCAATGAAAACGTCATCCTCTGCGAACGGGGCATCCGCACCTTTGAGTCCTACACCCGCAACACCCTGGACCTGGCCGCTATCCCCGTGCTGCGCAAGCTGACCCACCTGCCCATCATCATCGACCCCAGCCACGCCACCGGCAAGAGCTGGCTGGTGGAGCCCCTGGCCATGGGCGCCGTGGCCACCGGCGCCGACGGACTGCAGATCGAGGTCCACAACGACCCCTCCCATGCCCTGTGCGACGGCCCCCAGTCCCTGAAGCCCGAGGTGTTCGATCCTCTGGCGAAGAAGCTGCTGAAGCTCCATGAGATGATGAAGACGCTGGAGGACTGACCATGAACGTGGGAATCGTTGGCCTGGGGCTCATCGGCGGCTCCATGGCAAAGAGCATCAAGGCCCGCACCGCCCATACCGTGTGGGGCGTGGACCTGAATCACGAGACCATGACCCTGGCCCGGATGTGCGGCGCCATTGACGCCCCCCTGACGGAGGAGAATCTCCCCCAGTGCGACATTCTGCTCATCGCCATCCGTCCCGCCGCCGCCATTGAATGGGTGAAGCGCCATGCGCCCCTCATCTCCAAAAGCGCCATCGTGGTGGACCTTTGCGGCGTGAAGCGGGTGGTGGTGGCCGGTATCGCCCCCGTGGCGGAGCAGTACGGCTTCGCCTACATCGGCGGCCATCCCATGGCCGGCAAGGAACGGGGCGGCTTCACCTCCGCCACCGACGACCTGTATGTAGGGGCCTCCATGATCCTGACGCCGGATAAGCGGACGGACATGCAGCTGTTGGAGACGTTGAAGACCTTTTTCCTGGACATCGGCTTTGCCGGCCTCACCTTCTCCGACCCGGAGGAGCATGACCGCATCATCGCCTATACCTCCCAGCTGGCCCATATCGCCTCCAGCGCCTATGTGAAGTCGCCGGAGGCCCAGCGCCGCCGGGGCTTTTCCGCCGGCAGCTTCCGGGATATGACCCGTGTGGCCCGTCTGGACGAGGATATGTGGACGGAGCTGTTTCTGGACGACGCCGACTACCTGTCCAAAGAGCTGGATGTGCTCATCGCCAACCTGACGGAATTCGCCGACGCCCTGAAAGCCGGGGACCCGGACACCCTGCGGGCCCTGCTGAAGGACGGCCGGGAGAAAAAGGCCACCGCGGGCGGAAACTGAGTGCCGCCCCAATCCAACGTAGAAGGAGCATTTCCCTATGTCTGACTCCATCCGAACCATTCAAGTCCATACCCGTCCCGCCTACACTGTCTCCATCGGCAGCGGGCTGCTGTCCCAGTGCGGACAGCAGCTGCGGGACGTGCTGCCCCTGTGCCACGTTGCCGTCATCACTGACAGCACCGTGGCGCCGCTTTATCTGGAGACAGTGAAGCAAAGCCTTCTTGCCGCCGGCTTCACCGTCAGCGCCTACGTGTTCCCCGCCGGAGAGGCCCACAAAAACCTTGAGACCCTCTCCGGCATCCTGGAATTCCTGGCGGAGGCCCACCTGACCCGCACAGACTGCGTGGCCGCTCTGGGCGGCGGCGTCACGGGAGACATGGCGGGCTTTGCCGCCGCCTGTTACCTGCGGGGCATCCGCTGTGTCCAGCTGCCCACCACCCTTCTCTCCGCCGTGGACTCCTCCGTGGGCGGCAAGACGGCCATCGACCTGAAGGCCGGGAAAAACCTGGCGGGCGCCTTCCTTCAGCCCGCCGCTGTCCTGTGCGACACGGACTGCCTCGCCTCCCTCCCCGCCGCCATGTTCGCCGACGGTGCCGCCGAGGCCATCAAGACCGGCGTCCTCTGCGACGAGAGCCTGTTCTCCCTGTTTGAGACCGGGCACCTGGAGACCGCCCCGGCAGAGGTCATCGCCCGCTGCGTCCAGTACAAGGCCGGCGTGGTGGAGCGAGACGAAAAAGAGCAGAATGAGCGCCGTCTTTTGAACCTGGGCCACACGGTCGGCCACGCCATTGAAAAGTGCAGCGGCTATGCCATTCCCCACGGCCACGCTGTGGCGGCGGGCCTGGCCATCATCGCCCGGTCGGCGGAGGCCCTGGGCTGGACGGAGGGTCCCATCGCGGCGCGCATTTCCGCCTGCCTGGCCAAAAACAACCTGCCCACCGGCACGGAATACACCGCCGAAGCCCTGGCCGCCGCCGCTCTGGCGGACAAGAAGCGGGCCGGCGGCGACATCACGCTGGTCATCCCCCGGCGCATCGGCCTGTGCGAACTGAAAAAGGTACCGGTGACGGAGCTGCTGCCCATCATCGCCGCGGGCGTGGAGGGCTGAGATGGACGTTTGTATCCAGCCCCGCCGCCTGTCCGGCGCCGTGACCCCGCCCCCCAGCAAGTCCATGGCCCACCGGGCGGTGCTGGCCATGGCCTTATCGGACGGCCAAGGCGACCTTTTCAATGTGGATGACTCCCAAGACATCCAGGCCACCAAACGGTGTGTGGAGGCCCTGAAAACCTCCCGTCCAACAGGGGCGCTGCCCCTGCTGGACTGCGGCGAGTCCGGCTCCACTCTCCGCTTTCTCATTCCCATCGCCCTGGCGGTAGCGGGAGGCGGCGTGTTCACCGGCCGCGGCCGGCTCATGGAGCGGCCCCAGCAGCCCTACTTCGATATCTTTGAGGAAAAGGGCATCCACTATGAGCGCAAAGACGGCGCCCTCCTTGTGCGGGGCACTCTGACGCCGGGTACTTACCGCCTGCCGGGCAACGTGTCCAGCCAGTTCGTCACGGGTCTGCTGTACGCCCTGCCTCTGCTGCCGGGGGATTCCGTCATCCAGATCACCACGCCTCTGGAGTCCAGCGGATATGTGGATATGACCCTGGATATGCTGCAGAAATTCGGCATTGCCGTGGAGCAGGAAGGCTACGAGACCTTCCGCGTCCCCGGGAACCAGGTCTATCGTGCCCGGAACATCACCGTGGAATCCGACTGGTCCCAGGCGGGCTTTTGGTACGCTGCCAAGGCTCTGGGCAGCTCCGTGGATATTCTGGGTCTGGCCCCCCATTCCACCCAGGGGGACCGGGTGGTGGCGGAGCACTGTGAACGGCTCTCCCGCCCTGGCAACGTGGACATCGATGTCTCCGGCTGCCCGGACCTGCTGCCGCCTCTGGCGGTGATGGCCGCCGTCCACCAGGGCACCACCCGCTTTGTGAACGCCGCCCGCCTCCGCATGAAGGAAAGCGACCGCCTTGCCACCACCGCGGCAGCGCTGAACGCCCTGGGCGGCCGGGCGGAGGAAGGACCCGACAGCCTTACGGTCCATGGTATCTCCGCCTTTGCCGGCGGCACGGTGGACGGTGCCAACGACCACCGCATTGTCATGGCGGCGGCCATCGCCGCCACCCGCTCCGCCGCTCCGGTGACCATTCTGGGGGCCGAAGCCGTGAAAAAATCCTATCCCTCCTTCTGGGAGGACTACAAAATGCTGGGAGGTGTTGTCCATGTCCTCTGAATTCGGAAATATCCTGCGGGTCAGTGTCTTTGGCCAGTCCCACGGGAAAGCCATCGGCGTGAACATCGACGGCCTGCCTGCCGGGGAGCCCATTGACCTGGAGGAGCTGAACGCCTTCCTGGACCGGCGCAAGCCCGGCAAAAGCCCCCTTTCCACCGCCCGGAAAGAAAGCGATACTCCCGTTTTTCTCTCTGGCCTTGAAAATGGCGTTACCTGCGGTTTCCCCCTGTGCGCCGTCATTGAAAACAGCGACCAGCACTCCTCGGATTACAGCGAGCTTGCCGACAAGCCCCGCCCCTCCCATGCGGACTACACCGCCCGGGTGAAGTGGGGCGGCCATGCGGATATGCGGGGCGGCGGCCACTTCTCCGGCCGGCTGACGGCGCCGCTGTGCATCGCCGGCGGCATCGCCAAGCAGATCCTGGCCCGGCGCGGTATCTTCGTGGGCGCCCACCTGGCCGCCGTGGGCACGGAAAACGACGCCCCCTTCCCCCTGCACCCCACGGCAGAGCTGTTTGACGCCATTGCCGCCAAGCCCTTCCCCGTGGTGGACGACGGGGCGGGAGATCGGATGCAGGCCCTCATCCTGGAGGCCCGGCAGGACCTGGACTCCGTGGGCGGCATCATCGAATGCGCGGCCATCGGACTTCCGGCGGGACTGGGGGACCCCATGTTCGGCGGTGTGGAGAACCGTCTGGCGGCGGCTCTGTTCGGCATCCCCGCCGTCAAGGGCGTGGAATTCGGCCTGGGCTTCGGCTCCGCCCGGCTCCACGGCTCTGAAAATAACGATCCCTTTACCATGGAAAACGGCACGGTGGTCACTGCCAGCAACCGCGCCGGCGGCATTCTGGGCGGCATCACCACCGGTATGCCCGTGACACTGCGGACGGCCATCAAGCCCACGCCGTCCATTTCCCGGCCCCAGCAGACCGTCAGCCTCTCCGCCATGGAAAACGCGGAGCTGGTCATCCGGGGCCGCCACGACCCCTGTATTGCTCACCGGGCCGTCCCGGTGGTGGAAGCCGTCACCGCGACGGTATTACTAGATTTATTGTTGGAGGGTAATCATGGAACTTTCTGAGATTCGGGAAAAAATCAATGCTGTGGACGACCAGCTGCTGGACCTGTTTTTGCAGCGGATGGACCTGTCCGAAGAGGTGGCCGCCTATAAGAACGAGCACCACCAGCCCATTTTGAACAAGCAGCGGGAGCGGGAGATCCTGGCCAAGGTGGCGGAGAAGTCTGGCGACCGGGAGCGCTTCTCCTATCACCTGTTCTCCACCATCTTCGAGCTGTCCCGTTCCCGCCAGGCGGAGCTCATCACCGCTCCCACTAAGGTGGAGGCCCAGGTAAAGGCCTCCCTGGCCGCCGGCGGCGAGGTGTTCCCCCAGACGGGCCTGGTGGCCTGCCAGGGTGTGGAGGGCGCCAACTCCCAGGTGGCCTGCGACCGCCTGCTGCCCCGAGGCAACATCGTGTACGTCAAGAGCTTTGAGGCCGTGTTCTCCGCCGTGGAGTCCGGCCTGTGCAAGTTCGGCGTGGTGCCCATTGAAAACAGCTCCAACGGCTCCGTCCGGGCCATTTACGATCTCATTCAGCGGAAGAAGTTCTCCATCGTCCGCTCCACCCGCCTGTGTATCCGCCACGAGCTGCTGGCCCTGCCCGGTGTGAAGATGGATGACATTACAGAGATCTACTCCCATGAGCAGGCCATCGGCCAGTGCAGCAAGTTCCTGAACGGCCTGGGCGGCGTCCGGGTCATTCCCTGTGATAACACCGCCATGGCCGCCAAAATGGTGGCGGACAGCGGCAGCCGCCACGCCGCCGCCATCTCCTCCCACCCCTGCGCCGCCCTGTACGGTCTCCAGTGCGTCAACGACGCCATTCAGGACAGCGACAACAACTACACCCGCTTCATCTGCATTACCAAGGACCCCGTCATCTACGCCGGTGCCAACCGCATCAGCCTCATCATCGCCTGCGACAACAAGCCCGGCGCCCTGTATGAGATCTTGTCCAAGCTGGCGGCCCTGGGCATCAACATGACAAAGCTGGAATCCTGCCCCGTCACCGGCCGCAACTTCGAGTTCATCTTCTTCCTGGAGCTGGAGGCCTCCGTCCATGAGCCCGGCGTCCTGCCCATGCTGGAGGAGCTGGAGCGCAGCTGCGCCAACTTCCAGTTCTTGGGCAGCTACGCGGAAGTGTGACCCATGGCCCGGGAACAAGTATTCGGCCTGCTGGGCCGGAAGCTGGGCCACAGCTGGTCCGTGCCCATCCATACCGCCCTGGGCTGCCGGGGTTACCGCCTCATTGAACTGGAGCCGGAGGCCCTGCCCGCCTTTCTGCGGGAAACAGACATCGGCGGCTGCAATGTCACCATCCCCTACAAGCGGGATGTGATGCCTTACTGCGATGTCATCGATGACGCCGCCCGGGCCATCGGCAGCGTCAACACCCTGGTCCGCCGGAAGGACGGCAGGCTGTACGCCTGGAACACCGACGCCGCCGGCTTTTGCTATATGCTCCGCCGGGCCGGCATTGACGTTTCCGGCGGCAAGGTGGTCATTTTGGGCAGCGGCGGCGCCTCTTTGACGGCCCAGGCCATGTGCCGCCGTTTGGGGGTCCGGGAGGTAGTAGTCATTTCCCGCAGCGGTGAGAACAACTACGAAAACCTCTCCCGTCACGCCGACGCGGACATCGTGGTGAACACCACGCCGGTGGGCATGTTTCCCGGCAACGGCGCCGCGCCGGTGGACCTGGCCGCCTTCCCCGCCTGCCGGGGCGTGGCGGACGTGGTGTACAATCCTCGCCGCACCGCCCTGCTGCTGCAGGCGGAGGAGTTGGGCATCCCCTGCACCGACGGGCTCCCCATGCTGGTGGCTCAGGCCAAGGCCGCCGAGGAGCATTTTTTCGAGACCCTGATCCCCGACAGTGAAAACGAGCGCATCCTGGCCCAGCTGCGGCAGGAAACGGCCAATATCGTCCTCATCGGTATGCCCGGCTGCGGCAAGACCACCGTGGGCGAAGCCCTGGCCCGCCTCACCGGCCGGGAGGCCATCGACATTGACCAGCGCATCGTCCAGACAGCAGGCTGCTCCATTCCGGACATCTTCGCCCGGGAGGGCGAAGCCGCCTTCCGGGAGCTGGAGCGCCGGGAGACCGCCGAGGCCAGCAAGCTCTCCGGCAAGATCATTCTGACCGGCGGCGGCGTGGTGAAGGACCCCCGCAATTACGCCTCCCTTCACCAAAACGGCTACATCTGCCATCTGGTCCGGGACCTTTCCTGTCTGCCCACCGACGGCCGCCCCCTGTCCCAAGGGGCGGACCTGGCGGCCATGTGGGCCCAGCGGGAACCCTTATACGCCCGGTTCCGGGACACGGTCATTGACAACAACGGCACGGTAGAGGACGCCGCCGCCGCTATTTGGAGGGATTTTTGTGCACATTCTGGTGATTAACGGCCCCAATATGAATATGCTGGGCATCCGCCAGCCGGAGATCTACGGCCGGGCCACCTACGCCGACCTGCAAAAAATGATCCGGGAGGAAGCGGACCAACTGGGCGTGGAAGTGAGTTTTTTCCAGTCCAACCATGAGGGCGCCCTGGTGGACGCCATCCAGCAGGCTTACTTCGACAAGGTGGACGGCATTATCATCAACCCTGCCGCTTACACCCACACCAGCGTGGCGCTGCTGGACGCGGTGAAGGCCGTGGGCATCCCCACTGTGGAGGTCCATGTCTCCGATCCGGACAGCCGGGAGGAGTTCCGCCATGTCTCCTATATCCGCGCCGCCTGTGTGGCCACCATCCGGGGCCACGGGCTGCCGGGCTATTTGGAGGCCCTGCGCCTGCTGTGTGACCGGAAATGAACAAAAGCGCCGCGGCCAAAAGGCTGCGGCGCTTTTCGCGCAAAAAAGGACTGCCGCAATGCGGCAGTCCTTTTTCATACAGCGGAGACTGGCAAAACTCCGCGCCGTTGCTTTTTGAAAAGCTGCTTACTTCGCAGCAGCCTTCCGCTGCTTGCTGATGGTGGAAACACCCTCGATGGCCAGAACGATGGCCAGGACCACCAGCAGGACGCCCAGGATGACCTGGACATAGGGGCCCCAGTCAGCACCGCCAGCGGTGATCTTGCCAACCTGCTGGACAGTGTTGATGATCAGAGAGCAGATGGTGACAACCAGCATGAACGCCATGGGGAACAGGAACATCTTGTTGTTCTTGCCGATGTTGCCCAGCCAGGTAGCCACAGCCAGCAGGCCCAGAGCGGCCAGCAGCTGGTTGGCGGAGCCAAACAGCGCCCAGATCTTGCCATAGCCATTCAGGCCCAGCAGCACGCCCAGGATGACGGTGATGCCGGTGGCAACATACATGTTGGACATGACCTTCTTGTAGCCGGTGACGTTCTCGGGAGTCTCACCCTTGGAGCCATCCAGCCAGAACTCCTGGAACATGAAGCGGGCCAGACGGGTGGCCGTATCCAGAGAGGTCAGGCAAAAGGAGGAATAGGTCAGCACCAGCAGGGTGTACAGCACGCTGTAAACGCTGCCGTGGCTGGGATCGATCATACCGGCAATACCGCCGCCGAAGAGGACGGTGGGGCCGACGCCGATGTCGCCGCCGTTGGCGTTGGCATAGCCCGCCACAGCGCAGAGGACCAGAACAGCCAGCACGCACTCCAGCAGCATACCGCCGTAAGCGATGGGCTTCGCGTCCTTTTCCTTATCCAGCTGCTTGGAGGTGGTACCGGAGGAAACCAGAGAATGGAAACCGGAGATAGCACCGCAGGCGATGGTGGTGAACAGGACGGGGAACATGGGCGTGGTGCAGGTCTCGGCCTGCACGGCAGGCAGGTTCGCCATAGAGGGATGGCCGATGAACACAGAGACAACGGCCAGGGCCAGCATGGCGTACAGCAGGAAGGAGCTCAGATAGTCACGGGGCTGCAGCAGAATCCACACAGGCGTGACGGAGGCGATGGCGATGTACAGGCCGCAGATCCACATCCAGGTGGTGGTGGACAGATACAGGGGATGGAAGTTCATGCCGATGGCGATAATCACCACGATGCCGATGACGCCCACCACGGAGGCAATGCTCATGGGAGCGTTGCGGCGATAGACGCAGAAGCCGAAGATGATGGCGATGGCGATGAACAGCAGGGACACCATGGCCACGCGGGCATTGCTCTCGGAAGCCACATAGTCCACAGCGCCGGCCTCGGTGAAGGTGGCGCCGAAGGTGCCGGCCACGATGGAGGCGAAGGCGGCGACCACCAGGATCAATGTCAGATAGGCGAAGGTCAGGAACAGCATCTTCGCCCGCTTGCTCATGTTCTCGGAGATGATCTCGCCGATGGAGCGGCCGCCGTGGCGGACAGAGGCGAACAGGGCGCCGAAGTCATGGACGCCGCCGAAGAAGATACCGCCGATGACGATCCACGCCAGGCAGGGCAGCCAGCCGAAGCCCAGCTTCAGAGCGGAGATGGGGCCGGTGATGGGGCCGGCGCCGGCGATAGAGGAGAAATGATGGCCCATCAGAACGGGGGCCGGAGCGGGGACATAGTCCACGCCGTCTTGCATGGTATGCGCGGGGGTGGGTTGGTCGTTCTCGCCGACGCCCCACTGCTTGCACAGCCAACGGCCATAGAAAATATAGCCGCAGGCAAGCAGGGCGACGCCAATGATGAGAATTACTAAACCATTCATTGTATACTCTCCCTTCTTTTACTGCGCCTTGGAGGAGAAATTCGCCTCCAAGGTCTTTTTCGCTTCTTTTCCGGCTGGATTGGAAAGGAAGCTGTGCGTGGAAATTTCCATTGCCGCGATATGATACTCCATCCAGCCATGGAGTGCCAGCCGAAAGTTTTTCCGGAAGCGGGTCTTTCGAAGCAGCTTTTTTGCTTCCGGGGTGATG
Organism: Clostridiales bacterium; assembly: GCA_004558115.1. Lineage (GTDB taxonomy): Bacteria > Bacillota > Clostridia > Oscillospirales > Oscillospiraceae > Oscillibacter. The sequence continues at coordinate 27,333 of SFDT01000001.1, forward strand.
GTGTCCGCCAGGATCACCAGCGTCACAAAGGAGGACATGTGCTCCTTGTGGGGCTTGATCCGGCTCATGCCTGCCTGCATGGAAAGGTCGATCTGCTTTTGCAGCGACTCCTCGTCCAACGTGTCCGCCAGGTAAAAATACGTGTAATCGTAATTTTCCACGGCGTTGAGCACATGGCGCCGGGTTATGAGGTAATTTTCATCCCGCAGGAAATAGGTGGCCGCGGCAGGAAAGCTGCCGCCCTCCACGGTCACGTCCCGCTCGATGTCGTAATGGTAGGCATACGCGTCCAGCAGCTTCTCCAGCCGCTCCTGTTTCGTCATTTCCATAGGAAGGTCCCCCTACTTTCTCTCCGGTGGTTTGAAGCTCCCATACTGCCGGCAGGACCCAGTGCAGACGAATCCCCTCCTGCAAATGCGTAGTCATTATACACCGCCGTGAAGAATTTGTTAAGGGGGTGCGGTAAATTTTGTGAATAATTCGTGAACGCCCCACCTTTCGTTGTTTATTTCGTCAAATTTTTCTTCCAGGTTTTTCAAATTCTTTCGCTGGAACTACCATATTTTGCCTTCTTGTTTGTGCATATTGCTTAATCACCCATGATTTTGTCCGCCTCTGTAAAACAGTCCGCCGGGAAACATTTTCCCGGCGGACTGTCAAAAAGGCAAAAAGACTGTTACGCTTGTAAAGTGTTGATCAAATGGCGGATATGAATGCTCATGGCGTGGCGGGCGCCGGCCTCATCCCGCTGCAGCAGAAATTCCAAAATGACCCGGTTGTCCCCCAGGGCCGTTTCCAGCATCTGCTGGCGGTTCCCGGTGATCTGCATGATCTCGTTGACGGCGCTGTTGATGATGGGATACAGGTGGCGCATATATTCATTGTGGGACGCCTTGATGATGGCCCAGTGGAATTCCTGGTCCGCCAGCGGCCAGTCGCCGTCTTCCGCGGCGATGCGCTCCACCCGCTCCGCCTTTTTCCGGATCATATCCAGCTCCTCGTCACTGGCCCGCTGGCAGGCCAGTGCCACAGTAGCGGGCTCAAAAATGAGGCGCATCTCAAACAGGTCCTTGGCCCGCACCCGGGAGCGCAGGCCCGCCAGGGCCGTCAGGTCCAGGCCGCCCACCGGCAGCTCCTCCGCCACGAAGGTCCCCCGGCCCCGCCGGATCTCCAGAATGCCCTGTGCAACCAGGAAGGAAATGGCCTCCCGCAGGGTAGTGCGGCTGACCTGCAATTCCTCGCTGAGCTCATTTTCATTTGGCAGCTTGCTGCCGGGGGCATAACGCCCCTCGTCCACGATCATCTCATACAGGCGGTCAGAGGTCCGCTCTGACAGCTTGACTTTTTTTGTCTCTCCCATACAGAACCCTCCGTGTCAGGCTGATACCGGGCTAATGCCTTTCCGGTCCGCATATTTCTGCGTCATAAAATATTATAATCTTTTTTGTCAGACAGCGCAAGAACCCCCTTGACATCACATTTTGCCAGTAGTACAATGACATCATACAACAAGCAGTAAAATAATACAACTCGATTTTGAATTTGCGAGGTGAACCATCTTGAGGGCAGATGCGATCTGCACCCACCGCGTTTCCATCGTCACCGGACACTACGGCACCGGCAAAACGGAATTCGCCGTGAACCTGGCGCTGCAGCTGGCGGCTCTGGACCACAAGGTCATGGTGGCGGACCTGGATATCGTGAATCCCTATTTCCGGTCCCGGGAGCGGAAGGCCCTGTTCCAGGAGGCGGGCATCCGCCTGATCTCCTCCTCCCAGGCCTGCTCCGACGCCGATGTGCCCGCCCTGCCGGCGGAGCTTTTGACCATTCTGGAAAACCGGGATATCACCGGTGTGCTGGATATCGGCGGCGACCCTGTGGGTGCCCGGGTGCTGGCCCGGTTCAATGACAAGATCATCACGGAGGATTACCAGCTCATCTATGTGCTCAACGCCAACCGCCCGGAGGTCCGTTCTCCGGAGGCCGCCATCGCCTACCTGCGGGGCATTGAAGCCACCACCAGCCTCACCTGCACAGGCATCGTCAACAACACCCACCTGTGCGGCGAGACCACGCCGGAGGAGATCCGCAAGGGCGCCCGGCTGGCGGAGGCCGTCTCACGGGAGACTGGCATCCCTGTTCTCTGCCATGTGGCGGAGAAGCGCTTCGTTCCGGAATTGTCCGACCTCTCGGAACCTGTTTTTCCGATCACCATACAAATGAAAAAGCCGTGGGAATGAGCCACGAACCTGGAAAGAAGGAGGAGTTATCCAATATGACCGCAAAAGTAACGTTCAACTCCGACCGCTGCAAGGGCTGTGAACTGTGCGTTTCCGTTTGCCCCAAGCACATCGTTGCCATTGACAGCACGGTCATCAACCGCAAGGGCTATCATCCCGCCACCGTGACAGACATCAGCCAGTGCATCGCCTGTGCCAGCTGCGCGAAGATTTGCCCGGATTCCATCATCACCGTGGAAAAATTCTGAAAAAGGAGGTCATCAACCGTGGAAAAGGAACTTTGGAAAGGTAATGAAGCCATCGCGGAGGCCGCTATCCGCGCCGGCTGCGACTGCTTCTTCGGTTATCCCATCACCCCGCAGAGCGAGGTGCCCGAGTATTTGTCCCTGCATATGCCCCAGCACGGCAAGGTCTTTGTCCAGGCCGAGTCCGAGTTGGCTGCCATCAACATGGTCTACGGTGCCGCCGGCTCCGGTATGCGCGCCATGACCTCCTCTTCCTCTCCCGGCATCAGCCTGAAGCAGGAGGGCATCACTTACATCGCCGCCGCCGAGCTGCCCTGCGTCATCGTCAACTGCATGCGCGGCGGCCCCGGCCTCGGCACCATTCAGCCCGGTCAGGGCGATTATTTCCAGGCCACCCGCGGCGGCGGCAACGGCGACTACCGCACCGTCGTTCTGGCGCCCTCCAACATTCAGGAGGCCGTGGACTTCGTGCAGGAGGCTTTCGACATCGCCGACTGCTACCGCAACCCCACCATGGTGGTCTGCGACGGCCTCATCGGCCAGATGATGGAGCCCATCGAGTGGCGGGACATCCCCAAGCGGGACCTGCCTCCCAAGGACTGGGCCACCACCGGCAAGCACGGCCGTGACCACACCAACGTTGTCAACTCTCTGTACATGGACCCCGAGGAGTGCGACGATCACAACGCTGACCTGGAAGCCAAGTACAAGCTGATGGCCGAAAAGGAAGTCCGCTGGGATATGAAGGACTGCGAGGACGCCGAGCTGGTCATCACCGCTTACGGCACCCCCGCCCGTATCGCCCTCAGCGCACTGGAGGCTCTGCGGGCCAAAGGCATCAAGGCCGGCCTGTTCCGCCCCATCACCCTGTGGCCCTATCCCGAGAAGGCGCTGCACGACCTGGCCGGTCAGGACCATGTCAAGGCGATCCTGGACGTGGAAATGAGCGCCGGCGGTCAGATGATCGACGATGTCCGCCTGGCCGTGGAAGGCCAGAAGCCCATCTCCTACCTGGGCCACGCCGGCGGCGTGATGCCCACCATTGAGGAAATCGTGGAATCGGCCAAAAAGGCCCTGAAGGAGGCTAAGTAATATGGCAATCGTATATCAGAAGTCCAAGGGCCTGACGGATGCCGAACTCCATTACTGCCCTGGCTGCAACCACGGCATCGTACATAAGCTGATCGCAGAGGTCCTGGAAGAAATGGGCCTGCTGGATGAGGCCATCGGCGTTTGCCCCGTGGGCTGCTCCGTCTTCGCCTACAAGTATTTCAACTGCGACATGCAGGAGGCCGCTCACGGCCGTGCTCCCGCCGTGGCCACCGGCATCAAGCGCACCCATCCCACCCAGCCTGTGTTCACCTATCAGGGCGACGGCGACTTGGCGTCCATCGGCGCCGCCGAGATCGTCCACGCCGCCATGCGCGGTGAGAAGTTCACCACCATTTTCATCAACAACGCCATTTACGGCATGACCGGCGGCCAGATGGCCCCCACCACCCTGATCGGCCAGAAGGCCACCACCTGCCAGATGGGCCGCACCAAGGAGCAGGCCGGTATGCCCATGCGGGTGTCGGAGCTGCTGTCCACGCTGGATGGCTGCGTCTACGCCGAGCGTGTCTGCGTCACCGATATCCCCCACCTGAACAAGGCCAAGAAGGCCATTCGCAAGGCCTTTGAAAAGCAGATGGCCGGCGAGGGCTTCACCTTTGTGGAAGTCCTGTCCACCTGCCCCACCAACTGGGGCATGTCTCCTCTGAAGGCCAAGCAGTGGCTGATGGACAACATGGTTCCCTATTATCCCCTGGGTGTCATCAAGGAAACCAGCGCGGAGGTGAAGTAAGATGAAAAAAGAGATCATCATTTCCGGTTTCGGCGGCCAGGGCGGTCTGGCCATCGGCAAAAACCTGGCGGAGGCCGGCATGGACGAGGGCCTGAACGTCACCTGGGCTCCTTCTTACGGTCCTGAGATGCGCGGCGGCACCGCCAACTGCTCCGTGGTCCTGTCCGACAAGCCGGTGGGTTCCCCCGTGTTCGCCCACCCCACGGAGCTCATCGCCCTGAACGAGCCCTCTTTGATGAAGTTTGAGGAGGGCGTCCTCCCCGGCGGCACCGTGTTCGTCAACTGCGACGTGGTCACTGACAAGGTCCAGCGTCCGGACCTGACTGCTTATTACATTCCCTGCTCCAAGATCGCTGACGAGGTGGGCAACGCCAAGGTCAGCAACATGGTCATGCTGGGCGCCTATGTGGCGGCCACCAAGGTCCTTAAGCCCGAGACCATCGAGAAAATGATCCAGGAGATGTTTGCCGGTCCCAAGGCCAAGTTCATTCCCCTGAACATCGAGGCCTTCCACCGGGGCATGGCCTGCATCCAGTAAACCATTTTCCTCCCGCTCTTACCAAAGCACACTGGCCCGGCGAAATAATCGCCGGGCCAGCGATGTATTCCCTCCTTTTTTCAGTCTTTCTGTGCATTTTGACCATTGACTTTATTCCTTCAACAGCGTATAAAGGTAATAGTTATAATCAGTTATAATATATGCGATGAACGGGACAGGTCCTGGGTACACGCTCTTTCAGAGAGCTGCCGGTCGGTGCGAGGCAGCAGGAGCCGCCGCAGGGTGTCACCCGGGAGCAGTCCGCAGAACGGGATCTTCCCTTGTATACGGACCGGACGCCCTCCGATATCGGGGCATTTGAGCGGCCGCCGTTTCCGGCGGCAATGAGAGTGGTACCACGGAAGTGTGACTTTCGCCTCTCCTGTATGACAGGCAGGATTGCGCGAAGGTCTTTTTTTATAGCTTCAAACCAAAAGTAAGGGAGAGTTTTTGAAATGTTGGATATCAAGATCACGAAAGCCGCGACCCTCAAGGCCAAGCCTGCCGACGAGACCAAGCTGGGCTTCGGTAAGATTTTCACCGATCATATGTTCCTGATGGAATATACCCGCGGCCAGGGCTGGCACGATGCGCGCATCGTCCCCTACGCCCCCTTTGTTCTGGACCCTGCCTGCGTGGTGTTCCACTATGCCCAGGAGATCTTTGAGGGCATGAAGGCCTACCGCGCCGTGGACGGCACCATCCAGCTGTTCCGCCCCGACTGCAACGCCCAGCGCATGCAGGATTCCTGCGACCGCCTGTGCATCCCCACCATCCCCGTGGAGGATTATATCCAGGCTGTGAAGGCCCTGGTGGAAGTGGAGAAGGACTGGGTCCCCCACACCGAAGGCGCCTCTTTGTACATCCGTCCCTTCATCTTTGCCACTGACGTGGGCCTGGGCGTTCACGCCAGCCCCACCTATACCTTCTGCATCATCGTCTCCCCCTCCGGCGCCTATTATGCCGAGGGCATCAACCCCGTCCGCATCTACGTGGAAGACGAGTATGTCCGTGCCGCTCCCGGCCTGACCGGCTTCACCAAATGCGGCGGCAACTACGCCGCCTCCATCAAGGCCGGCGAGGTCGCCGAGGAGAAGGGCTTTGCCCAGGTCCTGTGGCTGGACGGCGTGGAGAAGAAGTACGTGGAAGAAGTCGGCAGCATGAACATCATGTTCAAGATCAACGGCAAGATCTATACCGCTCCCTGCGAGGGCACCGTGCTGCCCGGCGTCACCCGCCGCAGCTGCATCGAGCTGCTGCGCGACTGGGGCTATGAGGTCGAGGAGAAGCATGTGGCCATCGCCGACATCATGCAGGCCGGCCATGACGGCACTCTGGAAGAGGTCTTCGGCACCGGCACCGCCGCCGTGGTCTCTCCCGTCAAGGAGTTGGACTGGAAGGGCGACAAAGTCTTCATCTGCGACGGCAAGATCGGCCCCCTGACCCAGAAGCTGTACGATACCATGACCGGTATGCAGTGGGGCAAGATCCCCGATGACAAGGGCTGGATCGTTCCCGTCTGCAAGGGCTGAGCTTCCAGGTGATACATTTAATATAAAAGGAGGAGCGTTCGCTCCTCCTTTTTATCATGTTATGCGTTTGCCGCCTCCAGGACCCGCAGCACCTGCTCCTGCGGCATCTCCCGCAAAGGCCGCAGCGGCGCCGGAGCCTCGTCATACATTCCGATGGCCTTTTCAAACCAGGCCACATCCCGCCAGGCGCCGTCCTTGTACCCGGTGCTTTTTTGAACGCCCATGAGGTGGAAGCCCATGGCCCGGTGCAATCCCTCGCTGGCCGGGTTGGGCACGGTGACCAGGGCATAGACCGTTCGGACACCCTGGAGCCGCAGCAGCTCCATCAGGGCGCCGTACAGCCGGCGGCCCACGCCCCTCCCCCGGACCTCCCGGTCCAGGTATATGGACAGCTCCGCGTTCCACTGGTAGGCCGCCCGCTCCGCCTGGCGGTGGGCGTAGGCATAGCCGATGATGCGCCCATTCTCCCGGCAGACCAGATACGGGTAGCAGGCGGAAATGTTCCGGATACGCTCCGTGAACTCCTCCTCCGCCGGCGGCGCGCATTCAAAGGTAATGGGCGTTTCCATATACTGGCTGTAAATGGCCAGCAGCTCTCCCGCGTCCTGCAAGGCTGCGAATCCGATCTCCATATCAGTTTCCTCCCAAGTCAAAAGCAGCAGGGACGCACAGCCTTGTACGTCCCTGCTGCTCAGGTTTTCGCTTGGATCTGCGCGCCGCACTTAGGGCAGGTGATGATGATCTTCCCCTTGCCCACCGGCACCCGGCAGATGGTCTTGCACTGCTTGCAGGTAAAGTATTTGTGGTCCTTGTCGGCATGGCGGGCCTTGGCTCCCTGGCTCCGGTTTTTCATGCCCCACATCCAGTTCAGATATTTGGTGTTCTCTCCCTGCCGCTTATAGAGCTTCTTGGAAAACATGCGGAAGAAGATGAGGACCATCAGCGGCCACAGCAGCAGCTCACAGATCCGGGCCCCCACGCCCAGCTTCGCCAGGGAACACACCATCTGCACAATAAAAATGCCCAGATACACCCGCAGCAGCGCCACATTCAGCTGGTCCATGCCATTTCGGCCGTACATGAACCGTGCAAAAGCATTGCCGACCTTGCGGAAAACTCCCATAACACAGGACTCCTTTTCCGGCGCGGAGGGGCGCCGGTCAATTTTTCTCTTATTTTACTCTTGTTCCTTACCGCAGACAACCAATTTGCCCCGAAATTTACAAATTGGTCATTTATTTGTTTTGTTCAACGTGATATACTCAAGCCATTGTGAAAAAATAAATATAAGGAAGTGCATTTCACATGGCAAAAAAACAATTCAAGGCGGAGTCCAAGCGGCTGCTGGACCTCATGATCAACTCCATCTACACCCATAAGGAGATCTTCCTGCGGGAGATCATCTCCAACGCCAGCGACGCCTGCGACAAGCTGTGCTACCAGGCCCTGACGGACGATTCCGTGGGCATGAGCCGCAAGGACTTCAAAATTGAGCTGAAGGTGGACAAGGATAACCGCCTCATCACCGTCAGCGACAACGGCATCGGCATGGACAAGGAGGACTTGGAGAACAACCTGGGCGTCATCGCCTCCTCCGGCTCCTACCGCTTCAAGCAGGAGGTTGGGGATGACGCCAAGGACACGGACGTCATCGGCCAGTTCGGTGTGGGCTTCTACTCCGCCTTCATGGTGGCGGACCACATCACCGTGGTGACGAAAAAATACGGCAGCGACACCGCTTATATGTGGCAGTCCGCCGGCGCCGACGGCTACACCATCACCGAATGTGAAAAGATATCCGTGGGCACCGACATCATCATGCACATCAAACCCGACACCGAGGATGAGAAGTACAGCGAATTCCTGGAGTCCTGGCGTTTGCAGGAGCTGGTGCGCAAGTACTCCGACTATATCCGCTTCCCCATCCGCATGGAGGTCAGCAAGACCCGCAAGAAGGAGGGCACCCCCGACGACAAGCCGGAGTATGAAACTTACAGCGAGGTGGAGACCCTCAACTCCATGGTGCCCATCTGGCAGCGGCGCAAGTCCAGCGTGAAGCCGGAGGAATACAACAAGTTTTACCGGGACAAGTTCCACGACTACGCCGACCCCCAGCGGGTCATCGCCGTGTCCGCCGAGGGCGCCGTCACCTACAAAGCCCTGCTGTTCATCCCCGGCGCCACACCCTTCGACTACTACACCAAGGAGTATGAAAAGGGCCTGCAGCTCTATTCCAATGGTGTGCTCATCATGGACAAGTGCGCGGACCTGCTGCCGGAGCATTTCCGTTTCGTCCGGGGCGTGGTGGACTCTCCCGACCTGAGCCTGAACATCTCCCGGGAGCTGCTGCAGCATGACCGGCAGCTGAAGGTCATCGCCGCCAACCTGGAAAAGAAGATCAAGAGCGAGCTTGCCAAGATGCTGAAGGACGACCGGGAGGGCTATGAGACCTTCTGGAAAAACTTCGGCCGCCAGCTGAAGTACGGCGTGGTAGGCGAATACGGCGCCCACAAGGACCTGCTCCAGGACCTGCTGCTGTTCTACTCCTCCACGGAGAAAAAGCCCGTCACCCTGGATGAATACGTCTCCCGGATGCAGGAGGACCAGAAATATATCTACTACGCCGCCGGCGAGAGCCTGGATAAGGTGGATAAGCTGCCCCAGACAGAGCTGCTGCGGGACAAGGGCGTAGAGATCCTCTACTTTACCGAGGAGGTGGACGAGTTCTGCGCCCAGATCCTCCACGCATACAAGGACAAGGAGTTCCGCTCCGTGCTGGACCAGGAGATCGAGGAGGGTGACGCCAAGCGTGCCGAGGAGGCCGCCGACGCCCACAAGGCCGCCTTTGACTTTGTGAAGGAGGCCCTGGGCGATGCCGTCAAGGAGGTAAAGGCCTCCGCCCGCCTCAAGTCCCACCCCGTCTGCCTCACCGCCGGGGAGGGCCTGAGCTTTGAGATGGAAAAGTACTTCCAGTCCGTCCAGCCGGACTCCGGCATCAAGGCGGACCGTATCCTGGAGCTGAATGTGGAGCACCCCGCCTTCCAGGCCCTGGAGGCCGCTGTCACCGCCGACCCGGAGAAGGCGAAAAAGTACGCAAAGCTCCTGTACAACCAGGCGCTGCTCATCGCGGGCCTGCCGCTGGAGGACCCCTCCGGCTACACCGACCTGGTGTGTGAGCTGATGAAGTGATAAAAAATGAGCCGCTTTCGCGGCTCATTTTTTTATATCCGGTCTTTGTAATACGTCACCAGCAGGTCCACCACGGTGCCGTAGGACTGAAGCCCCAGCTCCTGGCCATAGCCCTTCAAAAAGCTGTCGTACACCCGGTTGGAGACCTTCTGGGGCGCCTTGTCCTCAAACCGGTCCCAGTACTCGTTCTGATACCGCAGGTCCGCCTGCACCGTCTCCGGCAGGGCATTGCGAATGGCCCAGTAGGCCTCCGGGTCCACCCGGTACAACGCGTTGCCCAGGTAGATGTACCCGGACAGCCAGCCGGAATAAGCATACACCTCGTCGCCGCAGGTGGTGGCGGCCAGGATGGCCAGGAAGTTGCACTCCTGCTCCGAGGTGATGCCCCGCTGATGGGCCAGCTCGTGGGCCGCCGTGGCAGGCAGCATACTGGCGGGGGAATCCACGTTCACATTGGATTCTCCCGTAAACGGGCAGTAGATGCCCGTAAAGTCCAGGGCGCTGAGGAGGCGTGAAAAGTACACCGGCTTGACACCTGTGTCCGCAAAGGCCAGGAAGGGATATTCCTCCTCCAGAGCGTCATAGGCGTGGACGCTGTTTTCCAGAATGCTCCGCCGGTCCTCGGCAAAAACGCCGTCTCCGTCCCGGGCCACGCCCTCCGCCGCTGCCGACACCTGATAGGCAAAATACGCCGTCACCGCCTGCAGGTCCTCCAGGGCCACCGGCTGGGCATACAGGCCGGATTTTTCCTGAAAGCCGTCGGCGTAGCTGTCAATGCCCAGCAGGAAGCAAAAGCCCGCGTAGATGGTGACGCCCACGCACACCGCCCCCAGCACGGCGCCGTAAGCCCTCCGCAGAGCCCCCCGGCCCCGCCGCTTCACCACGGCGATGACGCTCCAGATCAGATATCCGGCGGCGAGCACCACCAAAAGCACGCACAGCGCCTCCGCCACGGAGAAGTCCACCCGGTAGCACACGGTACCGATGGCCCGGCGCAGAGGCGCCGTCACATGGGCCGCCAGGGCGTTCATCCACGCCCGGTTGCCCCTGCAAAGCCAATAGGCTGCCAGCAGACAGAGGTCCGCCAGCAGCCAGATATGGAGTTTTTTGTAGGTTTTCAAGAGCTTCATGGCCTTACTCCGCGGCGGCAAGCAGCTGCCGAGTATACTCCTCCCGGGGATGGTCAAAAATGTCGTCCACGGTGCCCTGCTCCACGATGCGGCCCTGCTTCATCACCAGGACCCGGTCGCACAGCTGGTACACCACGTTCAGATCGTGGGAGATGAACAGATAGCTCAAATCCAACTCCCGGCGCAGCTGCCGCAGCAGCTTCAGGATCTGGGCCTGGATGGTCACATCCAGGGCGCTGACCGGCTCGTCGGCAATGAGGAACCGGGGCCGCTGGATGAGGGCCGTGGCGATGGACACCCGCTGGCGCTGGCCGCCGGAGAGCTCCGCCGGCTTGGAGCGCAAGCATTCCTCCGGCAGCTCCACCAGAGCCAGCATCTCCCGCACCCGGCGTTTGCGCTCCGGGGCGTCGTACTTGCCGTAAATGCGCAGGGGCTCTTCCAAAATCCACTCCACCGTGTAGGCGGGGTTCAGGGAGCTGTACGGGTCCTGGAAGATCATCTGGGGTCGCTTCGTGTAGTGAATGACCTCGCCCCGGTCCGGCCGCACCATGCCCAAAATGGTTTTGGCCAGGGTGGACTTGCCGGTGCCGGACTCCCCCACCAGGCCCAGAATTTCCCCATGGCGGACATCGAAGGACACATCGTGGAGGACCTCGTGGTATGCGCCCTTCCGGAAGGGACCGCCCTCCCGGTAGCCGCTGGTCACATGATGCAAAGAGAGCACCAGATCGTCGTTCATAGGCGCTCCTCCTTCCGCGTCCGGGTGGGAATGGCGGCAATGAGCCGCTGGGTATAGGGGTGCCGGGGATGGTAGAACACCTGGCCGGTCTCCCCCTCCTCCACCAGCAGGCCCCGCTGCATCACCGCCACCCGGGTGCAGAGCTTGCGCACCACATTCAGGTTGTGGGAGATGAACAGCATGGAAATACCGGATTCCCGGTTCAATTTCTTCAAAAGCTCCAGAATCTGGGCCTGAATGGTCACATCCAGGGCGGTGGTAGGCTCGTCCAGCAGCAGGAGCTTTGGCCGGATGATGATGGCCGCGGCGATCATGGCCCGCTGGAGCATACCGCCGGAGAGCTCGTGGGGGTATTTGTCATAGACCCCCTCCGGGTCCGGCAGCTCCACCGCCGCCAGGGCCTCCAGCGCCATGCGGCGCCGCTCCTGCGGCGGCGTGTCGCTGTGGAGCCGCAGCACTTCCTCCACCTGGCGGCCCACCTTCATCAGCGGGTCCATGGAGCTCATGGGTTCCTGAAACACCACGCCGACGTCCTTGCCCTGGACCTTCCGCAAAAGCGCCCGGTCCGCATGGAGAAGGTCCGTGCCGTCCAATAAAATCTCGCCGGAGTAATCGCACTGCTTCCGGGGCAGCAGCCCCGCGATGCTCATGGCGGTGACGGACTTGCCGGAGCCGGACTCGCCCACCAGGCCCAGGATCTCACCGTCCTGGATGGTAAAGCTGACGCCGCCCACGGCCTCCCGGTCCCGGGAGTGGAACTTCACATGTAAGTCTTTGACCTCCAGCATCAGTCCACCTCCCTGCCCCGGCGCTGCAATCCCTCGCCGATCAGGCCCACGCCGAACACCAGCAAAATGATGGTCGCTCCCGTGCACACCGCGTACCAGGGGGCGGCGGTGAACATGCTCTGGGCCTCGGAGAGCATGTAGCCCAGAGAGGCGTCCGGGGGCGTGACGCCGATGCCCAGATAGCTCATGGAGGCCTCCGCCAGCACGGCGTTGTTGAAGCCGATGGTGATGGCCGGCAGCAGCACCTGGATGGTGTTGGGCAGGATGTGCACCACCAGGATGCGGCCGCTGCCCGCGCCCATGAGCCGGGCGCTTTTCACATAGTTCACGTCCCGGAGGGCCGCGAAGGCCGTCCGGGTGACCCGGGCGAAGCTGGGGATGAACACGATGCCCAGGGCCAGCACCACATTGTATTTATTGCCGGGGCCCAGCACACTGATGATGACCAGGGCCAGCAAAATGCTGGGGAAGGCGGTGAGGGCGTCGTTGAAGCGCATGAGGACCTCGTCCACCACGCCGCCGAAATAGCCGGTGAGGGCGCCGATGACGGTGCCGCACACGGCGCCGATGGCCACCACGGCCGCGGCGATGGCGAAGGTGGTGCCGGCGCCCTTCAGCACCCGGCTGAAAATATCACGGCCGAAATTGTCCGTGCCCATGAGGTTGTGGAGGGTGGGGCCGGACAGCTTGGGTCCCGCCATCATGGCGGAGGGGTCATAGGGCGTCCAGAAATAGCCCACCACGATCAAAAGCGTCAGAAAGCCCGTCAGCAGAAGGCCTGCCTTCAGATATCCGTTCAACCGTTTCATGCGTCACCTCCCAGCCGCAGGCGGGGGTCGATCCGCTGGTTGATGAGGTCCGCCACGGTGCCTGCCAGCACCACCCAGAAGGCCAGGATCACCACGATGGCCTGGACCACCGGGTAGTCCCGGTTGGAGATGGAGGCCACCAGCAGCCGTCCCAGGCCCGGGATGGCAAACACCTGCTCCACCACGATGCTGCCCGCCACGATCTCCGCCATGGTCTGGGCCAGGAACGTGACCACGGGCACCAGGGCGTTTTTCAGCACATGGCCGTACAGCACACCGCCGCGGTCATTGCCTCGGGAGATGGCGGTGCGGACATAGTCCTTCTGCATCTCCCCCAGGACCGTGCTGCGCAGCATCCGCACCGTCATAGCCACCCGGGGGATGGCGATGGAGATGGCGGCAAAGAACAGGTATTTCACGGCGCCGGGGAAATCGGTCCCCAGGTCCGGGAATTTTCCATGGGTAAACCACCGCAAAACGGTGCTGAACAGCCAGGTCAGCAAAATGCCGGTAAAGAAAGGCGGCACCGCCATACAAAACTGGTTCAGGGCCGTGCTCACGCCGTCCAGCCGTCCCCCCGCCCGGCGGGCGGAGCGGACGCCCAGGGGAATGGACACCGCCACAATGAGCAGAAAGCTCAAAACGCTCAGGCACAGCGTCACCAGTACTTTGGGGGCAATGAGCTGCTGCACCGGCTGCTTATAGCTGATGGAGGTGCCCAGGTCTCCGGTGAAAAAGCCCAGCAGCCACTCCCCGTAGCGCACCAGCAGCGGCCGGTCCAGGCCCATTTCCTTTTCCAGGGCCGCCACCTTCTCCGGCGTGGCCTGGGTGCCCAGCATGATCTCGGCGGCGCTGCCGGAGATCAGCGAAAAGGCCACAAACGCCAAAAAGGAGACGATGACCATGGTCACCAGCAGCATCGCAATGCGTTTTGCCGCGTATTTCATGGTCATCATCCCCTTTCCGGGCAAGCGGCAGAAAATGTGCCGCTTTTCATGTTATTCGGCGTACCGGACTGTGGACAGGTCCAGCACGTAGATGGGATAGAAGGTCACGCCCTCCAGTCCCTGCCGCACGGCCACCAGGTCCGCCAGGTCCTGGATGTAGACGTTGGCGGCGTTTTCCGTCAGATTCTTCTCCATGGCCTTGTAGATGGCGGTCTGTCCGGCGTCATCATAGGTGGTCAGCGCCTGCTGGAACAGGGCGTCGTAATCGGCGCTGTTATAATTGATAAAGTTCTTGGCATAATCAGAGGTGAACCGCTCCAGCAGGGCACGGGCGGTCATGTTGGAAGCGTCCACGCCCACCACGGTGGACTGGAACTGGCGGCCGGCGTACACGTCGGACACCCAGGTGCCCCACTCCACCAGCTCGATCTTGGCGGTGACGCCGATCTCCTTCAGCTGCTCCACCAGCACCTGGGCGGTGTCGATGTGGGGCTGGTAGTTGGAGGGAACGGTGATGGTCATCTCAAAGCCGTTGGGATAGCCGGCGTCGGTCAGGAGGCTCTTGGCCTTCTCCACGTCCTTGGTGTAATAGTTGGTGAGGCTCTCGTCAAAGTATTTGCCGAAGGCGGGGTACATGCTGGAGCCGATGGGGCTGCCGTAGCCGTCAAAGGCCAGGTCGATGATGCCCTGCTTGTCCACGGCGTAGCACAGGGCCTGCCGGACCCGCACGTCGTCAAAGGGCTTTTCCGCGTTGTTCAGGTACAGGGCCTGCACCAGGTTCATGGTGCCCTCGGCCACGTAGAAATCGCCGCCCAGCTGGGCCACCTGGGTGCTGGTCAGGTGGGAGCACAGGTCGATGGCGCCGCTCTGGAGGCTCATGACCAGGCTGTCGGCGTTCTCCATGATCTTAAAGGTCACCTTGTCTAGATACGCGGGGGTGCCCCAATATTCGTCAAACTTCTCCAGGACGATATTGTCCTGGGCGGCCCGGGAGACAAACTTGAACGGGCCGGTGCCCACGGGGGCGGTATCCTGCTGGTCATAGCCGGCGGGCAGGATGGCGGTGGTCATATAGGAAATGAATTCGTTGCTGGGCTCGGAGATGGTGATGGCGACGGTGCGCGCATCCACGGCCTCTACCGACTGGATAACAGAAAACGCCTCCACCAGCGGAGTCCCATCCGTGGTGTCGGCGCAGCGGCTGATGGAATATACAACATCCTCCGCTGTCACTTCGTCACCGTTATGGAACTTCACGCCTTCCCGCAGGGTAAAGGTGTAGGTCAGCCGATCCTCGGAAACGGTGTAGCTTTCAGCAACAGCAGGGGTCAGATCTCCCGTAGAAGTGGGCTTCATCAAGCCCTCGAACACATTGAACATGACTTCTTTGGTTCCTGCCGCCACCGCCAGGTGAGGGTCAAGACTGTCGTCCAGGTCCTGCGCGATGCCCACCGTGATATCGTTGGCCACCGCGTCGGTAGAGCCGGTTTGTGTCTGTCCGCCTTCCGGGGTCTTCTCTGTGCTGCTGCCTCCGCAACCGGTGAGTGCGGCGCACAGGAGACTGGCCAGAAGAAGGAATGCCATGAGTTTCTTCTTCATCTTGGTTTCTCCTTTTCATCACTGCCTCTTTGAGGTCAGTGTTGGGCGGAAGCTGTCCGCCCTGACAGAAATGATCGGCTCTATTCAATTGTAAAAGGAGCCTTGCGGAGCAGTCGTTATTTTTATAACAAGCGTCCCGCAAGGCTGTATTGTACACGATAGCAGGATGGATTGCAAGAGTTTTTCGCAAAATTCAGGGAGTTTCTTCGTCTGTTTCGGCGGGGTCTTCCTCCGGAGCCTCCCCCGTTCCCTCCGGGGTCCCGGCGGTGTAGGCCTCCGTGACCAGCGGCAGGCCCTTTTTCTTCAGCAGCACCCGCACCAGGAAGTCGGCGGCGCTGTACAGGCAGGCGCACACCGGCACGCCGAAGAACATGCCCGCAAGGCCAAAGAAGCTGCCCCCCACCAAAATGGCAATGATGACCCACAGGCTGGAAAGGCCCGTCTTGTCCCCCAGGATCTTGGGGCCGATGATATTGCCGTCCAGCTGCTGCAGCAGCAGCACGAACAGCACGAAATACAGCGCCTTCATGGGGGAGACCAGCAGGATCAGGAACGTGCTGGGGATGGCCCCCAGGAAGGGGCCGAAGAAGGGGATCACATTGGTGACACCCACGATGACGGAGACCAGCGGCGTATAGGGGAATTTCAAAATGGAGCAGCCCACGAAGCACATGACGCCGATAATAATGGAGTCCAACAGCTTGCCCCGGACAAAACCGGCAAAAATGCTGTCCACCTTGGCGGCGCCCCGCAGCACCCAGTAGACATGCTCCTTGGGGAACAGGCCGCACACCACCTTGCGGGCGTGGGCGGCACAGGTCTCCTTGGTGGCCAGGAAGTAGACGGACACAATGATGCCCACCAGCAGGTCACTCACAAAGCTCACCATGCCGAACACGCTGCCGGAGACGATGGTCATCAGCGTAGAGGCCTGGGGCAGTACCTCCTTGGTGATCCAGTTCATGAGGCTGTTGTAGGACAGGTCCAGCTGCTGGGACACCCAGTGCTCCAGAGGCGGATACGTCTCCAACAGGTGGGCCATCCAGCCGCTGATGGTGTGGTAATAGGTCTCGATGTTGGAAAGCAGCTGGGCAATGCTCTTATACAGCTCCGGCAGCAGCACAGAGGCCAGCAGATACAGCATCACAGCGATAATGGCCCAGGTCAGCAGGATGCTCAGGGCCCGAAGTCCCCCGGAGGTCCGCTTTCCCTTTTCGATCTTCTTTCCCTTGGGCAGGAACAGCTCTTCAAAATAATTGACCATAGGCGCCAGCAGGTAGGCCATGAAGGCGCCGTACAGCACCGGCGACAGGGCGGAAAGGAACTGCCGGCCGAAGGATTGCAGCACCCGGCTGCCGAAAAAGGTGTCATAAAGCAGCAAAATGGCACTGACCGTGAAAAACACCGTCAGTCCCAGCTGCACATGCCCGTCTTTCCGCTTCATGTGGACACCACCCTTTCGATATTTTCATTCTACACGGCCACCCGGGGAATTGCAATCCTCATTTTCCCGTGATATACTACCTTTCACACCGACTAAACAACCATTTTCCGTCTTTTCAGGAGGCGTTTCATGACACAGAGAAAGCTCCTTTTTATCGTCAATCCCCGGGCGGGCCGCAGCAAGTCCCGCAGCCCGCTGTTTGACGCCATCTCTGTTTTTTCCGAGGCGGGCTACCTGACCTCCCTGCACAAGACCTCCGCCCCCGGCGACGCCTCCGTCACCGCCGCCCGGGAGGGGGAGGAGTACGACCTGATCGTGGCCGCCGGCGGTGACGGCACTCTCAACGAGGTCATCACCGGGCTGATGCGCCTGGAAAAACGGCCTCCGCTGGGCTATCTGCCCCAGGGCAGCACCAACGATTTTGCCGCCAGCCTCCAGATCTCCGGCAATCCCGTGACCGCTGCCAGGGCCATCGTCCGCAACGTGCCCCGGATGCTGGACATCGGGCAGTGGAACGAGCGCTATTTTGTGTACGTGGCCTCCTTCGGCGCGTTTGTGAAAAGCTCTTATTCCGCTCCCCAGGCCGCCAAAAACGCCCTGGGCCACTTCGCCTATATCCTGGAGGGCATGAAGGACCTGAACACCCTGCGGCCTTACCGCATCCGCCTCACTGCCGACGGCGAGGTGCTGGATGGGGAGTATCTGTTCGGCGCCGTGTGCAACTCCACCTCCATCGGCGGGCTCATGAAACTGGACCCGGAGCGGGTGGTGCTGGACGACGGCAAATTCGAGCTGCTGCTGGTCCCCAATCCCCGGACCGCCCTGGACCTGCAAAACCTGGTGATGGCCCTGCTGAACCAGCAGTACGACAGCGGGGGCCTGGTGTTCCGCCATGTCTCCACGCTCCACCTGGAGACAGCGGAAGACCTGCCCTGGTCTCTGGATGGAGAGTATGCCCCCAGCGCCGCTGTGGTAAACATCCAAAACCACCAAGCCGCGCTGCGGGTGCTGCTGTGAGGGAGCTGGAAGCCCTGCGCCGCCGCTACGGCGGCCACCAGCCGGGATTGCTGGGCGCCCGGCACAGCTACGCCGTCCTCTGTCCGCTGGTGGAGCGGCCTGACGGCCTGCATCTTTTGTTTGAGGTCCGCGCCCGGAATTTGAGCCAGGGCGGCGAGGTCTGTTTTCCCGGCGGCCGCATGGAGGCGGGAGAGACGCCTGCCCAATGCGCCCTGCGGGAGACGGAGGAGGAGCTGTCCATCCCCGCCGCGGAGGTCTCCCTGCTGGGCACGCCGGACTTCATCTGCAACCAAATGGGCTTTTTGCTGCGGCCGGTGCTGGGGCTGGTGTCCCCCGCCGGCTTCGCCGCCCTGCGCCCTTCCCCCGCCGAGGTGGCGGAGGTATTCACCGCGCCGCTGTCCTTCTTTGCGGAAACGGCGCCGGAGCCCTGGCGCTATGAGCTGGTGCCCCAGGTGCCGGAGGACTTTCCCTATGAGTCCGTGGGCATCCCCCGGGACTACGCCTGGAACCACGGCTGGGTGGATGTGCCGGTGTGGTACTGGCAGGGCCACGCCGTCTGGGGCATGACCGCCCGCCTGGTGCGCGATCTCATCAAATCCCTGTGAAAAAAGCGGAGCCGGCTTTTGCCGGCTCCGCTTTTTGATATTCACCTTTACATGACCAGCACGGCCACATATCCGGCGTAAGCCGCCAGCATCAGCGCGCCCTGCCAGCGGTAGAACTTTCCCTTCAGCAGGGGCGGCACCACCGCGATGCAGCACAGCAAAAAGCACACGGGAAGGTCCAGCGCCGTGGTCTGGCTGCCGATGGTCAGGCGGCCGCCGGACACGGCGGAGCACACCGGCAGGATCATGGTCAGGTCGATGACGTTGGCGCCGATGATATTGCCCACGGACATGGAGGCCTCTTTTTTTGCGATGGCCGTCAGGGTGGTGACCAGCTCCGGCAAAGAGGTGCCGATGGCCACCATGGTGACGCCGATGATGCTGGAGGGCACACCCAGCAGCAGCGCCAGCTCGCTGCCGTAATTGATGAGCAGCCGGGAGCCGATGACGATGGCGGCGATGCCCGCCGCGAACAGCCCCAGCTTCATGGCCATCTGGCGGTGGGAGACCGTGCGGCGGCCGGGATGCTCCTCCCGCCGCTCCGCCATGCCCTGGCGGGCATCCACGATGTTGTTCCCCAGATACACCGCGAAAATGACGAACAGCAGCATACTGGGCAGGAACGCAAGTCCTCCTCCCCGGCACAGAACCAGCAGCAGCGCCGCGCCGGACACCATCAAAACCGCTTTCAGGTTGAATTGCTTTTTGCTGACCACCGACGGGATGCACACCACGGAGATCCCCAGGATCAGCCCCAGGTTGGCGGTGACGGAGCCCACGGCATTGCCCACCGCCAGGTCTACCTCTCCCTGAAGCACGCCGGTGACAGACACCGTCAGCTCCGGCAGCGTCGTGGCCAGGGACACGATGGTGGCGCCGATGATGAAGCGGGGCACGCCGGTGCTCTCCGCGATCCAGACGGCGCCGTCCAAAAACCAGTCGCCGCCCTTGACGATCAGTACAAGACCCACCAAAAACAACAAAACCGTCATCCAGATATTCATACGTCCTCCTGCGTTTTTCCATAAAATGAGCGAGGCCCTTACTGCACACCACGCCGCCGGGATACTTCCCCGCGGCAGCGATGTCCAGTAAAAGTCTCGCCTTTTCGACATGTTCCGGGCGGCTCAATGCCGCCGTGCTGACGAACCACACCACGCCTCTCAGAGCGCAGGCTACTCCCTTTTACGTTACCTATATTATATGAAAGGACCCATTTGTTTGTCAACGTGAACTTTTCGTCAATATCCCACAAAAGCCCGGAGGAAAGCGCCTTTCCCCCGGGCTTTTGCACCGTTTACAGGTATTCCGGGTCGTAACCGATGTCCTTGACCAGGACCGGGCCTCCAGCGGCCCGGAAGCCGTGCTCCCGGAAAAAGCCGGCTGCGGAGGCGTTCTCCGCCAGGGAAAGCCGCAGCTCCCGGCCCTCCCGCTCCCGGGTGAGCCGCACCGCCTGCCCCAGCAGCTGCACGCCGAAGCCCCGGTCCCGGCAGGCCGGCTCCACACAGGCCAGGGAGATCCAGCCCGTTTCCGGTCCCAGCTGCACCAGGCCCACGGCCTTTCCGTCCAAATAGCCCACCAACGTGGTCCGCTCCGCCGCGTCCGCCAGCAGCCGCGCCCGGTCAAAGGGAGCGGCCTTGCCGCTCTCCGTCCAGACGGCGGACACGCAGCCCGTCAAAAAGTCCTCCTGCTCCGGCAGCCGCAGCGGTGCGAAGCACAGTCCCGGCTCCAGGGCGCTGTCCCGCTTGCGGGGCTTTTCCCCGGCCAGGTACGCCTCCGTTTGCAGATGGCTGACATCGTCCCGGAGCACCACCCGCATCCGGCCGTTTTCCGCCTCCACCAGGGATACGGCGGTGTTGCCGCCCACCGGCGTTTCCGAAAGCCGGTCCAGGGAGTAGCCCTCCAGCTCCGCCAGCAGCAGCCGGATGGCGTAACCGTGGGACACCACGGCGATGGTCTTCCCTTCGTTCTCCCCGGCGATCTGCTTCACCGCCGCCAGCACCCGCTCCAGCACCTGCCGGGGCGTCTCCGCCCCCTCCACGTACCATTTTTCCGGGTGAAGGTTGAAATTCACCAGCTGCTCTTTGTCCGTCCGGGCAATGTCGCCCCAGGTCTGCTGCTCCCACCGGCCCACGCAGATCTCCCGCAGGTCCCGCCGCCGGTGAAGCTCCAGCCCCTTGGGCCGGTAGATGGCGCTGGCGGTGGCGCAGGTGCGGTACAGGTCGCTGGCGTAAACGGCGTCGATCCGGATATCGGCGAAGCGCCGCCGCAGCGCCTCCACCTGCCGCCAGCCCCGGTCGGTGAGGATGCTGTTGTACTGGCCCTGTGCGATACGGTACAGGTTGCCTTCCGCCTCCGCGTGGCGGACGAGATAGATTCTGGTCATAGGTTCCTCCCAGCTGCGTATTCGATTCGCATTTGATTATAGCGCGGAATGCATCTTTTGGCAAACCTCTCCGGCGGATTTTTCCCCCGCAGGCGGGCATACTAGCTCCGTGCCAAAAGGAGTGACGGAATATGAAGACGAGTACCGGATTTTGGGTCGGTATCGGCGCCGGCATGGCGGCCGGCGCGGCTGTGGGGATGATGATGCCCGGCGGCAGGCAGTCCATGAAAACACAGGTGGGCAAAAGCATCCACAAGCTGGGTGTCGCCGTGGACGGAGCCGTGGACAACATCGCCTCCGAACTGCACTGAGGTGCACAGCGGGAGGGGCAAACGCCCTTCCCGCGTCTTTTTTTGAAAAATTTCCGTTTAGGGGTTGACTTTATGAAAACCTTTGCTATAATAATAACGCTGTCTCTTGAAGGCGGCGCACAAGTCCATCCGAGAAGCAGAACTGGAACAGCTATGGAGAAGTCGCCTAGTTGGTCGAGGGCGCATGATTGGAAATCATGTAGGCTCCTAAAGGGTCTCGAGGGTTCGAATCCCTCCTTCTCCGCCACATCGGAGCAAGCGTTATGCCGCTTGCTCCGACTTTTTTATAACCGCCAACAGTGCGAACGGAATCTCAACAAAGGAAGTGACCCTCATGAAAACCGGACTGGTCCTGGAGGGCGGCGCTTTCCGCACCATTTTTTCCTCCGGTGTGTGCGACGCTTTTCTGGATGCGGACCTGCCCCTGCCGGATTACACCGTAGGCGTTTCCGCCGGTATCACCTACGGCGTCAGCTACCTCTCCCGCCAGAGCCGGCGCAACCTGCGCGTCCTCACCACATATGCCAATGACCGGCGGTACATGGGGCTTGGCAACTACCTCCGCCCCGGCAACCGCTCCTACTTCGGTCTGGAATTTTCCTATGAGACCATCCCCAACCGGCTGGACCCCTTCGACCACGACACCTTCGAGGCCTATCCCGGCACGGTGGAGGCTGTGGTGACCAACCTGGCCACCGGGCAGGCGGACTATCTGCCGGTGCCCCGGCGGGACCGGCACAACCTGCTGCTGCAGGCCACCTGCGCCATCCCCCTCATGTTCCCGGTATACCATCTGGACGGCCAGCCCTACCTGGACGGCGGCTGCGCCGACGCCATTCCCTGGAAGCGGGCCTTTGACCAGGGCTGCGACCGGGTGGTGGTGCTGCTGACCCGGGAGCGGAGCTACCGCAAGGACACCGAACGGCTGATGCCCATCCTGCGCCGGACGTTCCGGCAATACCCCGCCTTTTTGGAGACCCTGTCCACCCGGGCGGAGCGGTACAACCGCTGCCGGGAGGAGCTGTTCGCCCTGGAGCGGGAGGGAAAGGTCCTGGTCATCGCGCCGGAGAGCACCGCCGGCTTCTCCCGGACGGAGCGGGACACGGACAAGATCCGCCGCATGTGGCAGTCCGGCTACTTCGCCGGCCGCCGGGCCGTGGAGGATGTGCAGGCGTTTTGGACAAGTGAGGTTCTGTAAATTTGCGTAAAAATGCTCCCCTGGCCAGGGGAGCATTTGCTTTTTATACAAAGGTTCATCGTTTGCGTTATGCAATTTGTCGGTTATTTTACGCAAAATTTACAAAAGTCTCTTTCGCCTCTTCTCATGCCTGCTGTTTCCTTATATAATGGAAATGCTATGAGCTGTTTACCGCTGCGGCGCGGCGAAAGAACGGAAACAAAAAGGAGAATATGCATGGATATTTTTTCCATCTTCACCCTCTGTGGAGGGTTGGCCTTTTTCCTGTACGGCATGACCACCATGTCCAAGAGCCTGGAAAAAATGGCCGGCGGCAAGCTGGAGCGCATTTTGAAGCGCATGACCTCCAATCCCCTGAAAAGCCTGCTGCTGGGCGCGGGCATCACCATTGCCATCCAGTCCTCCTCCGCCATGACGGTCATGCTGGTGGGCCTGGTAAACTCCGGTGTCATGGAGCTGGGCCAGACCATCGGCGTCATCATGGGCTCCAACATCGGCACCACTTTGACGGCGTGGATCTTATCTTTGACGGGCATCCAGAGCGAGAACGTCTTTGTGAACCTGCTGAAGCCCGAAAACTTCTCCCCCGTCATCGCCCTGGTGGGCATCATCCTCATCATGGGCTCCAAAAAGCAGCGGCGCCGGGACATCGGCCGTATCATGGTGGGCTTTTCCATTTTGATGTACGGCATGGAGCTGATGAAAAACGCCGTCAGCCCCCTGGCGGATATGCCGGAATTCTCCAACCTGCTCACCGCCTTCAATAATCCCCTTTTGGGTGTGGCGGTAGGTGCCGTGTTCACCGGCATCATTCAGTCCTCCGCCGCCTCCGTGGGTATTTTGCAGGCGCTGGCCCTCACCGGCTCCATCACCTACGGCATGGCCATCCCCATCATCATGGGCCAGAACATCGGCACCTGCGTCACAGCTCTCATCTCCGCCATCGGCGTCTCCCGCAATGCCAAGCGGGTATCCGCCATCCACATCTCTTTTAACGTCATCGGCACCGTTGTCTGCCTCATTTTGTTTTACGGCGGCAACCTGCTGTTCCACTTCTCCTTTATGACCGCGCCCGTGGGCGCCGTGGGCATCGCCTTCTGCCACACGGTGTTCAATGTGCTGACCACCCTGTTGCTGCTGCCCTTCTCCCGCCAGCTGGAAAAGCTGGCGCGGAGGATGGTCAAATCCGAAAGCAAGGCCGAGCAGTTCGCCTTCCTGGACCCCCGCCTGCTGCGGACGCCCGGTGTAGCCATCAGCGAATGCGTGTCCATGGCCAACTGCATGGGGGACCTGGCCCACCATAACCTGCTGCTGGCTCTCCAGCAGCTGACGGATTACAGCGAGGAGCGGGAAGCGGAGATCACCGCCAACGAGGACAAGCTGGATATCTACGAGGACCGCCTGGGCAGCTACCTGGTGCAGATCTCCCAGCACGGCGTGTCCATGGACGATATCCGCACCGTCTCCCGCCTGCTCCACGCCATCGGCGACTTCGAGCGTATCGGCGACCACGCCCTGAACCTGCAGGAATCCGCCCAGGAGATCCACGACAAGGACATCCGCTTCTCCGACAGCGCCGAGGCGGAGCTCTGCGTGCTGATGGACGCCCTGAAGGACATTCTGGACCGCTCCTTCTCCTGCTTCATCGCCGACGATGTGGACGCGGCCCTGACAGTGGAGCCCTTGGAGGAGACCATTGACCGCCTGATCGAGGAGGTCCGGATGCGCCACATCCAGCGGCTCCAGACCGGCGGCTGCACCATTCAGCTGGGCTTTGTCCTCAGCGACCTGCTCACCAATTTCGAGCGTGTCTCCGACCACTGCTCCAACATCGCCGTCTGCGTTCTGGAGGAGCGGGACGTCAATCTGGACCGGCACGCTTACCTCCACGACTTGAAGTCCGACAGCACCTTCACCCGCCGCCTGACCCAGGACCTGGAAACATACAGTCTTCCCCAGCTTTAAAGGGGACAAGCAGCCCGGAAAGCAGAGCTTTCCGGGCTGTTTTTATGCGTTCTGCTTCTCCAGATACGCCGCCGCCATGTGGGCCGCCACGGCGCCGTCCGCGGCGGCGGTGACCACCTGCCGCAGCCGCTTCGCCCGCACATCTCCCGCGGCGAACACGCCGGGCAGCACTGTGGCGGTGGTCTCGTCCGCCAGCACATAGCCCGCCGGGTCCAGCGGCAGCCGGCCCGCCAGCAGTGCTGTCTCCGGCTGGCGGCCGATGGCCACGAACACACCGGAGCAGGGGAGGCTATGACACGCTCCGGTGGCCAGCTCCCGGTACCGCAGGCCGGTCACCGCCTTTTCTCCCTCCACGGCCTCCACGGCGGCGTTCCAGAGGAAGTCCACGTTTTTCATACGCGCCAGCGCCTGGACGGCCTGCCGCTCCGCCCGCAGCGTATCCCGCCGGTGGACCACCGTCACATGGCGGCACAGGCGGCTGAGGGTCAATGCCTCCGACACGGCGGAATTGCCGCCGCCCACCACCGCCACGTCCCGCCCCCGGAAAAGCGCGCCGTCGCAGGCGGCGCAGAAGCTGACGCCGCGGCCCCGCAGAGCTTCTTCGCCGGGGACGCCCAGCTTTCTGGGGCCGGCGCCGGCGGCGTAGATAAGCGCCCGGCCGGTAAAGGTCCCGGCGGCGGTCTCCGCCTGCTTTTCCGGTCCCCCCAGGCCCAGCGCCAGCACCTGGGCCAGCACCGTGGCCGCGCCGGACCGTTCCGCCCCCCGCCGCATCCGCTCCGCCAGGCGCCAGCCCTCCACTGCCTCCGGCTCTCCGGGATAATTTTCCACTGCCTCCGCCGCGGCCAGCTGGCCGCCGGGTGCGGTGCCCTCCAGCACCAAAGTGGTCAGCCCGCTCCGGGCGGCATACAGCGCCGCCGCATACCCCGCCGGGCCGCCGCCTACGATGAGCACATCCGCGTTTTGTTCCATACCGGCACCGTCCTTTCGGGTATAGTATGGCGTTTCGTGAGAAAAATACCCCTACCCTTGGTATTATCGAATTAGGAGGAATTGATCGTGTCCGTGGAACTGACTGACAGCGAGACCTTGAAAAACCTCATGCGGGCGTTTGCTGGCGAGAGCCAGGCCCGCAACCGCTATACCTTTGCCGCCTCTTTATGCAAACAGCAGAGCCTGCCCGTTCTGGAAGCGGTGTTTCAATTCACCGCCAACCAGGAAAAGGAACACGCCGAGATCTTTTACAACCACATGAAGCCGGCGGCCGGCCGCACTGTCTCCGTAGACGGCGGCTATCCCGTGGACCTGGCGGCCAGCGCCCTCCAGCTGCTGCGCCGGGCCCAGCACAATGAATATGAGGAGTTCGACCCGGTATACCCCGCCTTTGCCGAAACGGCCCGGTCGGAGGGCTTCCCGGAGATCGCCGCCTCCTTCCAGCGCATCGCCGCCATTGAACAGACCCACGGAAACCGCTTTGGCTATTTGGCGGACTTGCTGGAGCGGGAGAAGCTGTTTGTGTCCGATGCCGCCTGCGGCTGGATGTGCCTGAACTGCGGCCACATCCACCAGGGCACGGAGGCGCCGAAGCTCTGCCCCGTGTGCCAGCATCAGCAGGGCTATTTCATTCGCCTGGAGCTGGCTCCCTGGGGCGGCGCGGCGGTTTTGGGGAGGTGAGCGCCATGGCTTACGTGGACCCTAAGCTGCGGCCCCGGCTGGAGAGCCTCTCCCCGGAGCTGCGGACCGCCATTCTGGCCCGGAACGTGCCTCTGCGCACCCTGCGGGACCTCATCGGCGTGCTGGAGGAGCTGGTCACAGAGGCTGAAGCCACGCCATAGGCGGGAAAGGAGGGCGGATATCCGCCCTCCTTTCTTTTGAATATTCATTTTTATATTCATTTCTATTCTTCGTGCGCATGGTAAAGTTGCACATTTATCCCTCGGAATTCCTTGGCTTTTTAGGTATTCATTTGACAGCTTCACCAATTTTTGCCAAATAAATATTCATTTTTGATGAAAAAGTATTGACATTCCATATGCAACGTGGTAAGGTTAGGCATGTTCCAAGGGAAGACCGCTTCCCCCTGTATCACCGATTCTCCCGCCATGCGGGAAAAACATTTTGGAAGAGGATGAACGATCATGAAAAAACTGTTTGCGTTGTTGCTGACGCTGGCAATGGTCCTGTCTCTGGCCGCCTGCGGCAGCAAGAAGGAAGAAGCCCCTGCCGAGACTCCCGCCGAGACCCCTGCCGAAGAGCCTGCCGAAGCCACGATCACCACTGTGACTGAGGGCAAGCTGACCGTGGCCACCAGCCCCGACTTCGCTCCCTATGAGTTCTACGCCATCGGCGAGGACGGCACCCCCACCCTGGCGGGCTTCGACATGGCCCTGGCCCAGTACATCGCCGATTATATCGGCCTGGAGCTGGAAGTCATCCCCATGGATTTTGACGGCGTGTTGACCGAGCTGGCCACCAAGACCGTGGACCTGGGCTTGGCCGGTCTGTCCCCCGACCCCAAGCGTGCCGACGCCATGGACTTCTCTGACCTCTATTACAAGGGCGGCCAGTCCTTCGTCTGTGTGAAGGGCAATGCCGACAAGTTCACCTCTCTGGAGGACACCAATACCCCCGAGTATTCCATCGGCGCCCAGACCGGCTCCATCCAGATGGACCTGGCCAATGAGAATTCCCCCGACGCCGACATCATCGCCCTGCCCAAGGTCACCGACCTGATCTCCGAGCTGCTGACCGGCAAGCTGGACGGCGCTTACATTGAGACCGACGTGGCCAAGAGCTATCAGAAGAACTATCCCGAGCTGGAGATCGTCCTGGATGTCCCCTATGACAGCGAGGGCTCCGCCGTTGGCGTGAGCAAGGGCAACGAGGCGCTGCTGGCCGCCGTCAACGAGGCCGTGGCCGCCGCTCTGTCCGACGGCAGCATGGAGACCTTTGTGGCCGAGGCCAACGAGCTGGCTTCCGGCGAGAAGTACGAGGGCCTGCTGGACGCCGACGGCCAGGTGCAGCAGTAAACGAACCTGAAACAATGTCAAATTCCTCCCCCCAATTTTGGGGGGAGGAATTGATGTGTTTTTCGCGTGCCAGACTCTATTTTGAAAGGAGCCCCTCATGGACCACTTTATCCAACTGTCGAATTTTTCGAAAATCGTGCCCTACGCGCAAATGTTTGAGCAGGGCGTTGTGGTCACAATTTTGCTGTCCCTGTTCACGGTGCTCATCGGCTTTGTACTGGCTTTGGTGCTGGCTCTGATGCGGATGTCCAACGTCCGGCCTTTCCGCTCCCTGGGTCTGGACAAGGACGGCCACCTGCGGGACGGCGGCTTTTTGGTGACCCTCAGCAAATTCAATCCCCTCAGCTTCCTTGCCACCGCTTATGTGGAGATCCTGCGCTCCACCCCCGTGATCGTGCAGGTCATGATCATCTATTACGGCGTGTTCGGCATCATCGACCTGCCCCGCTTCACCGTGTTCGGCTTCATCAAATTTGAGCGCTTCTTCCCCGGCGTGGTAGCCCTGGGCATGAACTCCGGCGCGTACCTGTGCGAGATCATCCGCTCCGGCCTCCAGTCCGTGGACGGCGGCCAGACGGAGGCCGCCCGCTCCCTGGGCCTGACCCAGAAGCAGAACCTGCGGTTCATCATCCTGCCCCAGGCGGTGAAAAACATCCTGCCCGCCATCGCCAACGAGTTCGTGGTCATCATCAAGGAATCCGCCATTACATACACCATCGGCGTGCAGGACATCATGTCCGCCGTCCAGCAGGTGAAGGGCGCCACCTTTGTTATTATTGAGCCTTTGCTGGTGGCAACCGCCATCTACTTCTGCCTGTGCTTCCCCACCTCCAAGGTCATTGCCTATTTTGAAAGGAGAATGAGCCGTGGCGACAAGAGATAGTCTCATCCAGGTCACCGACCTGAAAAAATACTACAACAAGGGCGCCATCAAGGCTCTGGACGGCGTTTCGGTGAACATCGAGCGGGGCGACGTGATGGTGGTCATTGGCCCCTCCGGCTCCGGCAAGTCCACGTTCCTCCGCAGCCTGAACCTGCTGGAGGAGCCCACCGGCGGCTCCATCGTCTTTGACGGCGTGGATATTACCAAAAAGAAGGTTCCCAACGCCCAGGGCAAGCTGGTGAAGCTGGACATCGACCAGCACCGCCAGAAAATGGGCATGGTGTTCCAGCACTTCAACCTGTTCCCCCACATGACCATTCTGGACAACATGACCCTGGCCCCCATCCAGGTCAAGCATATGGACAAGGCCGCCGCCGAGGAAAAGGCCTTGGCCCTGCTGGACCGGGTTGGCCTGAAGGACCGCGCCGGCGCCTATCCCATTCAGCTCTCCGGCGGCCAGAAGCAGCGTGTGGCCATCGTCCGGGCCCTGGCCATGGAGCCGGAGGTCATGCTGTTTGACGAGCCCACCTCCGCCCTGGACCCCGAAATGGTGGGCGAGGTGCTGGAGGTCATGCGGCAGCTGGCCCAGGAGGGCATGACCATGGTGGTGGTCACCCACGAGATGGGCTTTGCCCGGGAAGTGGGCAACCGGGTGCTGTTCATGGCGGACGGCAAGCTGCTGGAGGAAGGCAGCCCCGCGGAGATCTTCGGCAGCCCCCAGCACCCCAGACTGAAAGATTTTTTGAGCAAGGTCCTCTAACTCTCACGGGCACGCACATAAGTGCGTGCCCGTTTCATCAGAAAGGAAGCGTTACGCATGACGAACGAAAAGCAGGCGGCCATCGCCGCCGTGGAGGCCAAGGCCGCTTTGATCGCGGACGTGGCGGACAGCGTTTGGAGCTACGCGGAGCTGTCCCTCCAGGAGGAGAAGTCCGCCGCCAAGTATTGCGAGGTTTTGGCCCGGGAGGGCTTCACCGTGGAAGCGGGCATCTGCGGCATCCCCACCGCCTTTTCCGCCAGCTTCGGCAGCGGCCGGCCCGTCATCGGCATTTTGGCGGAATATGACGCATTGTCCGGCCTTTCCCAGAAGGCGGGGAGCCTGTGCCGGGAGGAGCTCGTTCCCGGCGGCTGCGGCCACGGCTGCGGCCACAACCTGCTGGGCGCCGGTGCCCTGGCCGCGGCGCTGGGCGTCAAGGCGTATCTGGAGCACACGGGCTGCCCCGGCACCGTGGTGCTGTACGGCTGCCCCGGCGAGGAGGGCGGCGCCGCCAAGGCGTTCATGGCGCGGGAGAAGCTGTGGTACGGCCTGGACGCAGCCCTGACCTGGCACCCGGAGGACGTGAATGAAGTGGTCACCGGCTCCAGCAATTCCTGCATCCAGACCCAATACAAATTCACCGGCGTGGCGGCCCATGCCGCCGGGGACCCGGACCGGGGCCGCAGTGCCCTGGATGCGGTGGAGGTGATGAACATCGGTGTCCAGTTCCTGCGGGAGCACATGAGCGATAAGGCCCGCGTCCACTATGCCATCACCGACACCGGCGGCCGCAGCCCCAATGTGGTGCAGGCCCGGGCCAGCGTGCTGTACATGGTCCGTTCCAACCATGTGGCGGAGGCGGTGGAGCTGCAAAATCGGGTGGATGACATCGCCCGGGGCGCGGCTCTCATCACCGGCACCACCTTTGAAAAGCAATTCATTGACGGCCTGGCGGACACTGTCCCCAACCATACACTGGAGACCGTCCTGTACCACAACTTTGAAGCTCTGGGCGTTCCCGCCCACACGGCAGAGGAGCTGGATTACGCCGACGCCCTGGCAAAGACCTATCCCGGCAGCGACGGTGTGCCCGGCATCGGCGCCCAGTATGACGAGGTGCTGGCGGACCGGGTGCGGCAGCTGCGGGCCGAGGCCGGTCACGCCATGAATGATTTCCTGGCGCCTCTGTACCAGGGCCCGGCCTTCATGCCCGGCTCCACCGATGTGGGCGATGTCAGCTGGCAGACCCCCACGGGCCAGATCCATGTGGCGGCCTGGCCCAACGGCAGCCCCGGCCACAGCTGGCAGAACGTGTCCTGCGGCGCCACGGAGCTGGGTCACAAGTCCGCTGTCCACGCGGGCAAGGTGCTGGCAGCCGCCGCCATTGACCTGCTGACGGACCCGTCCCTGCTGGAGGCCGCCAGAGCGGAGTTCCAAAAGCAGACAGCCGCCGGCTATATCTGCCCCATTCCCGCCGACGCGGTGCCCGTGGTGCCGGACTGACCTGAAGCCCCCGCTTGTTCTGGACATTCCGAAGGGCAGATGCTACAATGGGGAAAACGGGACCGGCCTGAAAACGGAGGAGATACATATGAAGTATTCGGTCAATATCGAAGTCATCTACAAGGAACTGCCCTTTGCGGAGCGTTTCGCCGCCGCCAAGCGGGACGGCTTCCACTACGTGGAGATCTGGGACTGGGATTCCAAGGGCTTGGAGGAACTGAAGGCCCTGTGCCGCCAATACGAGTTGGAGATCTCCTGCATGGGCGGCGACGGTCCCATCTCCCTGTGCGATCCCGCCCACGGGGAGGAATATCTGGCCTATCTCCGGCGTTCCCTGAAGGCCGCCCAGGATGTGGGCTGCAAGCTGCTGGCCGTCCACTCCAACGAGCTGCTGCCGGAGCCCAAGCAGTACGCGGCGGACCTGTTCCCCCAGTACAGCGACGCGGAGAAGTTCATGGCCATGTACCGCTCCCTGGCCGCCATCGCCCCGGAGGCGGAGGCAGCCGGCGTGACGCTGTGCCTGGAGGCTCTGAATGTGGAAACGGACCACCTGGGCAACTTCCTAAAGTACACCAAGGACGCGGCGGAGATCGTGAGGATGGTGGATTCCCCCAATGTAAAGATCCTGTACGACGCCTACCATATGTACCTCAACGAGGGCAAGATCATCGAGACCCTGCGGAAATACCAATCCCTCATCGGCTGCATCCACATTGCCGACGCCCCCGGCCGGGGCGAGCCCGGCACCGGCTGCATCAACTACCGGGCGGTGCTCCAGGACCTGTATGACCACGGCTACGACCAGATGATCGCCTTTGAGCTGTACCCCAAAAACGGCTCCGCCGCGGCTGTGGAGGCTATCAACGCCGTTCGGGCCGGACTGTAATAGTGCGCCTGCATGTCCCCGTGTCTCTGCCACGGGGACATTTTCATCATTTTTGCCAAAATATAACCAAAATATTTTTTAGGTAAAACAAAAATTTTGTTTGAATTCATAGATGGATGTTGCTAGAATAGTACTGTTGAAATTACCCGCAAGGAGGCTTCCGCCATGAAAAACCCAGCGTCCCGCCAGGAACTGCTGTTTCAGTTTCGCGGCACTCCCCCCGTCGGTACATCGATTTCCCTGGCCTTGCAGCATCTGGTGGCCATGATCGTGGGCTGCGTCACGCCGCCCATCATCATCGCCGGCGCCATCGGCCTTTCCCAGGCAGACCGGGTGCTTTTGATCCAGGCGTCTTTGGTCATGTCCGCCGTGTCTACCTTTTTGCAGCTTTTCCCCATCGGCAGGCGGTTCGGCTCCGGGCTGCCGGTGATCCTGGGCGTCAGCTTCGCCTATGTCCCCAGTATGCAGGCCATCGCCTCCTCCGGCGGCGGTGTCAGCGCCATCGCCGGCGCCATGCTGGTGGGCGGCGCGGTGGCCGTCATCGTGGGCATCTTCGTGAAAAAGATCCGCCTGCTGTTCCCGCCGGTCATCACCGGCACGGTGGTGTTCACCATCGGCTTGTCTTTGTATCCCACCGCCATCAATTATATGGCCGGCGGCACCGCCAACACCTATGAATCCGTGGTGGAGGTCCGGGGCCTGACGGAGGCCCTGGTATACGGCTCCTGGCAGAATTGGCTGGTGGCGGCCCTGACGCTGACGGCGGTCATGGTGCTCAACCACCACGGCAAGGGGATCTGCAAGCTGGCCTCCATTCTGCTGGGCATGGTCTTCGGCTACATTGTGGCGCTGCTGTTCGGTATGGTGAGCTTTGCGGACGTGGGCACCGCCGCCTGGTTCTCCCTGCCCCGCTTCCTGCATTTCGGCGTCACCTTTGACGCCGCCTCCTGCATCGCCATCGGATTGCTGTTCGCCATCAACTCCATCCAGGCCATCGGCGACTTTACCGCCACCACCGTGGGCGGTATGGACCGGGACCCCACGGACCAGGAGCTCCAGGGCGGCATCATCGCCTACGGCGTCAGCAACATTCTGGCGGCCCTGTTCGGCGGCCTGCCCACTGCCACTTATTCGCAGAACGTCGGCATCGTCACCACCAACAAAGTGGTGAACCGGACGGTGTTCGCCTTTGCCGGCGGCTTTTTGCTGCTGGCGGGCGTGTCTCCCAAGTTCGCCGCGCTGCTGACCACCATTCCCCAGTGCGTGCTGGGCGGCGCCACCGTCACCGTGTTCTCCACCATCGCCATGACCGGCATGAAGCTCATCGCCTCCCAGGACCTGACGGCCCGGAACACCACCATCGTTGGCCTGTCCGCCGCGTTAGGCGTGGGCATCTCCCAGGCCAGCGCCGCTTTGAGCCAGTTCCCGGCGGCGGTCACTATGATCTTCGGCAAGTCTCCTGTGGTCATCGCCACCCTGATGGCCGTGCTGCTGAATCTGATCCTCCCCAAAGAGAAATCGTAAAAAAGCAAGCCGGAAGCAATGCTTCCGGCTTGCTTTTTTACGGTTCTTCCAACGCCGCCATGCTCTTTTTGAACTGGATGGCAAACATGCAGGCCGTGGTGCACACCGCCAGCACATCCGCCACCGGCTCCGCCAAAAAGACGCCAAACACCTTGTTGGTGAAAAAATGGGGCAGGATATAGATGAGGGGGATCAGCAGAATGATCTTCCGCAGCACCGCCAAAAACAGCGACGCTTTGGCGTTTCCCAGGGCGATAAACGTCTGCTGGCAGGCGATCTGAACGCCGAAGATGCCCGTGGCGGCCATATAGATCCGCAGGGCCCAGGCGGCATACGCCTGAAGCTCCGGGTCCGGCGTAAAAATCCCGGCAAACACCTGGGGCATCAACTGCGCCAGCGTCCACATGGTCAGGGAATACGTGACGCAGGCCATCAGCAGACACCGGAAGGCCTCCCGCACCCGCTGGGGGTTCCGGGCGCCATAGTTGTAGCTGACGATGGGCTGGGCCCCTTGGGTCAGACCCTGGAGGGGCATCATGGCCAGCTGCATGATGCTGGTGAGCACCGTCATGGCGCCCACCGCCAAGTCGCCGCCGTATTTCAGCAAAGAGGAGTTGAAGCACACGGCAATGAGGCTCTCCGTGGACTGCATGATAAAGGGTGACAGGCCCAGCGCCAGGCAGGGCAGCACCACGGACGCCCGGGGACGCAGGTTTTCCCTCCGCAGGCGCCATTTCGTTTTCCCGCCGGTCAGGAAGCGCAGCACCCAAGCCGCGGAGACCGCCTGGGACAAAATGGTGGCCAAAGCCGCGCCCCGGACGCCCATGTCCAGTCCAAAAATAAAAACAGGGTCCAGCACGATGTTTAAGCCCGCGCCGATGAGGGTGGTCCGCATACTGATGGTGGTGAAGCCCTGGGCCGTGATATAGGCGTTCATGCCCAGCGTCACCTGCACAAAAATAGTGCCCAGAGAGTAGATGCCCATATAGGCCGCCGCATAGTCGATGGTATTTTCGCTGGCGCCGAACAACAGCAGCAGGTCTCTTGCAAACAGCTGCAATACCACCGTCAGGACTACCGACGCCATGACCAGCATGGTGAAGCAGTTGCCCATGATGCGCTCCGCCTCTTTGGGATTGCCCCGCCCCTCCTGAATGGAGGCCCGGGGGGCGCCGCCCATGGCCAGCAGGGCCGCGAAAGCGGAGATGACCACGATGATGGGCAGGCACACGCCCACGCCGGTCAGCGCCAGCTTACCCACTGTCTCCACCGGCTGCATATGGCCGATGTAGATCCGGTCCACCAAATTATATAGCATATTGACAATTTGAGATGTGATTGTGGGCAGCGCCAGGGAAAACAGCAGCTTACTCACTTTCCCGCTGCCCAGGTCCACATTTTGTCTGTTCATTCCAGGGTCTCCTTTCCGGCCAGACGCTCCACGTTATCCATGACCTTTTTCAAAATGCTCCGCAGAAGCTCCGTTTCCTCCGGTGTCAGCCCCTCCGTCAAGGCCCGGCCGCAGCCGGTCTGGATCGCCAGCGCCTCCTCCACCAGCGGGCGGCCCTGCTGCGTGATCGCCAGGTGGATGATCCGCCTGTCCGCTTCATCGGGGCACCGGCTGAGGACCCCCTGGTCCGTCAGGCGCTCCACCGCCTGGGACACCTGGGACTTAGCCAGACCCCGCAGGGCGACGATATCCCGGGCCGTATCCAGCCCCGGGTTGTTGGCCAAAAACAGCAGCACATGGACCTCCGCCATGCTCCACCCTGTCCGCTCCAGCAGCGGGACGAAGCAGGCGGCGTAAAACCGCCCGAACTGCCTGGAAAACCGCAGAATGCGGGATGCCTCCATGACAGCGCCTCCAATCGTTTCTTTTTTAACAGTTCTTTTTTGAACTTTTATAAAATAGCACGTTTTCCGACAACTGTCAAGGACCTTTTGTTTTTCCCATTGACAAACCTGTCGTGTCGTATTATGATGAAAGAAAAATCTGGTATGCAAAACCAGATTACAAGGAGTTTTATATGACTTGGAACATTGTAAGTGACAGCAGCTGCGACCTGCGGATGGCCTCCTTTGAAAGTGACCGCGTCCGCTTCGAGACAGTTCCCCTGCGCCTGCAAGTGGGTGAACGGGAATTTTTGGACAACGACGATCTGGTGGTCCCCGACCTGCTGGACGCCATGAGCCAGGAAAAGACCGCCTCCTCCACCGCCTGCCCTTCCCCCGCCGCCTTTGCCCGGGCTTTTGAGGCAGGGGACTGCACCGTGTGCTTCACCATTTCCTCCAACCTCTCCGGCACCTACAACGCCGCCGTCATGGGCCGGGAGATGGTGCTGGAGGAGCACCCGGAGAAAAAGATCTGCGTCATCGACTCCAAGTCCACCGCCGGCGCCATGGTGCTGCTGATCCGCAAGGCCAAGGAGCTGATGGAGGCCGGCGAGGCCGGGGATTTCGAGGGCATCTGCGACCAGCTGCGGCTGTACCAGGCGGCCCTGCGGACCTGCTTCACTTTGGAGAATTTTGATAACCTCATCAAAAACGGCCGGATGCGCCCCCTGGTGGGTACCCTGCTCCACTCTCTGGGCATCCATGTCATTGCCGACGCCACGCCCCAGGGCACCATCCATGTGGCGGACAAGGCCCGGGGCGAGGCCAAGACCTATCAGGCCATCACCGCCCTCATGAAGGACAGCAAAGACTGCACCGGCGCCGAGGTGGTCATCTCCCATTGCGAGAACATGGCCGGCGCCCTGAAACTCAAGCAGCAGATCCTGGAGGACCTGCCGGTAAAATCCGTGGACGTGATCCCCTGCCGGGGCCTCACCAGTTTTTACGCCATGGAAAAGGGTCTCATCGTCGGATATTGATGAAACGCTGAAAACCGCCGCTGACTTTCGTCAGCGGCGGTTCTTTTTTTTTGTCAAAACAGCAGCAGCCGCGCATGAAACGGGAAAAAACAGAGACCCTAAACCAGAACGATTCCCTGATAACAAAGGAGTGACTGATTTGGAAACCGGAATCCACAACACCTCCGAGATCGGACGGCTGAAGCGGGTCCTGCTCCACAGGCCCGGCGGTGAGCTGGAAAACCTGATGCCGGAGTATCTGGAGCGGCTGCTGTTTGACGACATCCCCTATTTGAAAGAGGCCCAAAAGGAACACGACGCCTTTGCCGACTGCCTGCGCAGCCAGGGCGTGGAGGTGGTCTATCTCACGGACCTGGTGGTGGAGTCTCTGACGGACGGCGATGTGCGCCGGGAGCTGCTGCGCCAGTTCCTGGACGAGGCGGACATCCAGGACAGCCGGACCCGGGAGGCGGTGGAGGAGTACCTTTCCGCCATGCCGGACCAGGAGATGGTGCCGGCCATGATGGCCGGCGTCCGCAAAAGCCAGCTGCGCACCGGCAGCGCCCGGCTGGGAGACTATCTCTCCGCCGCCGGGGATGACTACCCCTTCGCCGTGGACCCTATGCCCAACCTGTATTTCACCCGGGACCCCTTTGCCACCATCGGCACCGGTGTCTCCCTCCACAAGATGCACACCGTCACCCGGAACCGGGAGACCCTGTTCGGCAAATTCATTTTCGAGCACCATCCCCTGTACAAAAACGCCCCCCGCTGGTATGACCGGGGCCTCACCAGCTCCCTGGAGGGCGGCGACATCCTCATTCTCTCTCCCCAGGTGCTGGCGGTGGGCATCTCCCAGCGGACACGGGAGGACTCCATCGACACCCTGGCGGAGACCGTTCTCACCTACGACGGCACCTTCCAGAAGGTCCTGGCCTTCAACATCCCCAAGACACGGTCCTTCATGCACCTGGACACGGTGTTCACCATGGTGGACCGGGACAAGTTCACCGTCCACCCCAACATCCTGGGCCAGCTGACCGTGTTCGTCATGGAGCTGGACGAAAACCGGAAAATGACCATCCGCCAGGAGGATGGACGTCTGGAGGACATTCTGAAGGAGCACCTGGGCCTGGACAGCGTGACGCTCATCCCCTGTGGCCGGGGCAGCGAGATCGACGCCGCCCGGGAACAGTGGAACGACGGCAGCAACACCCTGGCCATCGCCCCCGGCGAGGTGGTGGTGTATGCCCGGAACTACGTGACCAACCAGTCCCTGGAGGAGGCGGGCATCCGCATCCACACCATTCCCAGCGCGGAGCTGAGCCGGGGCCGGGGCGGCCCCCGGTGCATGAGCATGCCGCTGTGGAGAGAGGACCTGTAAAAAATGACAAGGAGAATGAACACATGGCAGTCAATTTAAAAGGCCGGAGCTTTTTGACTCTGGAGGATTTTACCCCCGCTGAAATTCGCTATCTGCTGGACCTGGGCCACGACCTGAAGGCCAAACGCCGGGCGGGCATCTGCGACCCCGCATTGAAAGGCAAGCACATCGTGCTGCTGTTTGAAAAGACCTCCACCCGCACCCGCTGCTCCTTTGAGGTGGCGGCCACCCAGGAGGGGGCCCATGTCACGTATCTGGACGCAAACAGCTCCCAGATGGGCAAAAAGGAGTCCCTGGAGGACTCTGCCAAGGTGCTGGGCCGCTTTTTCGACGGCATCGAGTACCGGGGCTATGAGCAGTCCGCCGTGGAGGACCTGGCGAAATACTCCGGCGTCCCTGTTTGGAACGGCCTCACCGACGCGGACCACCCCACCCAGATCCTGGCGGACATGATGACCATTGAGGAGCACTGCCACAAGCCCCTGAACCAGGTGAAGGTGGTGTTCCCCGGCGATGTCCGCAACAACATGTGCTACGCCTGGATGATCGGCGCCGCCAAAATGGGTATGCATTTCGTGGCCATGGGCCCGGAGCAGCTGGCCAAGGAGATGGGCAAGGATCTCATCCAGCGGGTCTTCGCCACCGCCCGGGAAAACGGCGGCCTCATCGAGATCACCGACCGTAAGGAGGACCTGAAGGGTGCCGATGTCATTTACGGCGACATCTGGGCCTCCATGGGCGAGGAAGCCCTCATCCCGGAGCGGGCCAAGCTCCTCTCCCCCTTCCGGGTGACGGAGGAGACCCTGGCTGCCACCGGCAACCCGGATGTGCTGTATATGCACTGCCTGCCCTCCTTCCACGACTTTAAGACAAAGCTGGCCAAGGAGTGGCAGGACAAGGGCGTGGACATCCGGGAGGTCACCGACGAGGTGTTCCGCAGCCGCCACAGCGTGGTGTTTGACGAGGCGGAAAACCGGATGCACTCCATCAAGGCGGTGCTGGTGGCCACCATCGGCAAATAATAAGCAAGGGGGGCTCCCTTTGGAAGGCAAAAAATTCCGTATGCCCACGGCCTACACCATTTTGTTTCTGCTCATCATTCTGGTGGCCATTGCCACCTGGTTCATTCCCACCGGCACCTATGACTATGTGGACGGCGTACCGGTGGCGGGCACGTACCACGCCACCGCCGCCAGTCCCCAGGGCGTGGGCGCCGTGCTGAAAGCCGCCTTCTCCGGCTTTTACGACGCCGTGGATGTGTGCGTGTTTATTTTGATGGTGGGCGGCTTTCTGGGCGTGGTCATGAAGACCGGCGCCGTGGACGCCGGCGTGGCCCAAGTCATCCAGCGGCTGGGTGGCCGGGAAAAGTGGCTCATCCCCATCCTCATGCTTCTGTTTGGCCTGGGCGGCACCACCTACGGCATGTGGGAGGAGACCATGGCCTTTTACCCGCTGCTGATCCCGGTATTTCTGGCGGCAGGCTATGACGCGGTGGTGGGCATCTCCGTCATTTTGCTGGGGGCCGGGGCCGGCGTCATCAGCTCCACCGTGAACCCCTTTGCCACCGGCATCGCCTCCGGCTTCGCGGGGGTCTCCCTGGGAGAGGGCATTTTGCTGCGGGCGCTTCAGTGGGTGGTGTTTGAGAGCGCCGCCATTTGGTATGTCATGGCCTACGCCGCCCGGGTGAAAAAGAACCCCTCCCGATCCGTGGTGGGCGTGGGCGCCGGCAAGCTCCAGGTCAGCATGGAGGACACCGTCCCCTACACCCCACGCCGTAAGGCCATCATGGCGGTGTTCACTCTGGTGTTCCTCATCATGGTCTACGCCGTCATCCCCTTTGACGAGATGGGCCTTGCCCTGCCGGTCCTGGGCTGGTGGTTCCCGGAGCTGAGCGCACTGTTTCTGGTGGGCGGCATCCTCATCGGCCTCATGGACCGCATGTCGGAAAGCGAGATCGCCGAGACCTTCGTGGCCGGCTGCGCGGACCTTTTGGGTGTGGCCCTTATCATCGGCATCAGCCGGGGCATCACCGTCCTCATGAACGACGGCGGCATCACGGACACCATCCTCCACTGGGGCGAGGAGGCCCTCTCCGGAGCTGGCCCCGTCAGCTTCGTGCTGCTGGTGTATCTCATCTACCTGCCCCTGACGGTGCTCATTCCCTCCTCCTCGGGGCTTGCCACGCTGTCCGTACCGGTCATGGCGCCTCTGGGCCGCTTCGCCGGGGTGGGCGGCGACCTGGTGGTGACGGCGTTCCAGTCCGCCTCGGGCCTGGTGAACATCATCACCCCCACCGCGGCCGTGGTCATGGGCGCCCTGGCCCTGGGCCATGTTCCCTACGACCGGTGGGTGAAATACGTGTGGAAGCTGATCTTGTATTTTCTGCTGCTGACCATGGTGTTTCTGGTGGCCGGCGTGCTGCTGGGCTGACGCAAAAAGGACCGCCATACGGCGGTCCTTTTGTTAGTCAGATGCAGTTCAGCGGCTGGAAAACTTGTCCCAGAAAGCCAGCAGGCGGGCGGGGAAGCACAGCAGCATGGAAACCACGGCGCCGAAGGTGGCCTGGAAGATCTGGAAGGGCAGCTTCAGCAGGGAATACTCCGGCGTGGAGTAAATGAAGGCCCGGCCCAGGGAGTAGCCCACCACGTTGATGACCACGCCCAGGATGACGCCCACCAGGGCGCCCCGGCTGCGGCGGTCAGCAGACAGCTTGTGGGCACACAGGGAGATGACCACCGCCTGAAGGCCGTGAGTCACCAGGGAGACAAACATGGGCGCGGGATAAAAGAAGAAGTCGCCCAGGAAGGCGCCCACGCCGCCCACGATAAACGCGCCCAGGGGGTCCAGCAAAATAGCGGCCGTGCAGATGACCGCGTCGTTGAGATACAAGTGCCCGCCGGGAACGGGGATGCTGAAAGAACTCATGACCACATTCATGGCCATCAGCATGGCAGTGACCGTCAGCCACTTGGTGGGATGCTTTTTCCGCAGCTGTGTTTCGCAAGACATGATGTTTTCGCTCCTTTGTGAGATATGAAGCTATCATACTCCCGCTTTGAATCTATGAAAATTGCCAAATTATAAAAATTTTATAAGGTCAGATATCAATAAAACAGAGGACCGTTTCAGACGGTCCCCTGTTTTGTCATTCCATCAGCTGGAAGGTATTTGCGATCTGCGCCAGCCGGGTGCCAAAACCCTCCGCCGCCTCCCCGGGGTACTCCCAGGAGATGACGTAGACGGTGCCGTCGGCCCCCTCCGCCGCCATGAAGCTCAAAAAGTCTCCGTCCTCGTCCGTGCCGGTCAGAGGGTCGCCCAGGCTGCCGCCCATAAGGTCCTCAAACACATAGTCCCGGTCCTTCACGAAGGCCGCTTTCACGGCGTCCGGCGTGCGGTCCGGGGACGCAGGGTACTGCCGCACCTCCAGCTCCACTTCGCCGTTGAGGGTGCTCTCCCAGGTATCCTCCGCCACGCCGTCATCCAGGTCCTTTTCATAGCGCCAGCCCTCCTCCGGAATGTAGAGGGAATAACCCTGGCCGATGAACAGTGCCGCGGGGACCTCCTCTGTCTCGCCCTCCACGGTCACCTCCAGCACGGCCCGGTCCTCCCGTCCCAGCTCCGCCGCCGTGGGGCTGCGGTCCGCACCGGCGGGAGCGGTCTGCTCCGCCGCGGGGGGCTGGCTTTCCGGGGCAGGGGCTTTTTCCGCCGTGGTCTTGGTGCCGCCGCAGCCGGACAGGAGCAGGGTCAGCAGGATGCCGCTCAAAATCACTCGTTTCATTGCAGACACCTCCTTATAGCTTTTAGACGGTCTGGCTCCTTCATTAGTTGCATTTTTTTAGAAAAAACCGCCGTCCGTAGTCTCCCACGGACGGTGGTTTTTGATGCATCACGGTTCCGCCGGCTTCTCGCCGAATACCGCCAGGAACGCGGCCTGGTCCATGGTCTCGTGCTCCAGCAAATACTGGGCCACAGTCTCCAGAGCCTCCCGCTGCTGTTCCAAAATGGCCTGGCAGCGGTTGTACGCCTGGGACACTACGTTCTGGACCTCCTGGTCGATCTGGGCCGCCACGGCCTCGGAATAGCTGCGGCCCTGGGTCATGGTGCGGCCGATGAACACATCGTGGCCCTCGTCGAAGGACACGGTGCCGATTTTGTCGCTCATGCCGTAGGAAGCCACCATCTTCCGGGCGATCTGGGTGGCCCGCTGAATGTCGTTGCTGGCACCGGTGGAGATGTCCCCCAGGCACAGCTTCTCCGCCACGCGGCCGCCCAGCAGCCCCACGATCTGGTCCTCCATATACCGCTTGGAAAGGTAGGAGCGGTCCTCCTCCGGCAGGGAAATGGTCATGCCGCCCGCCTGGCCCCGGGGCACGATGGTGATCTGGCTCACCGGGTCCTGGCCCGGCAGGCTGTGCATCACCACGGCGTGGCCCGCCTCGTGATAGGCGGTCAGCTCCCGCTCGTGCTGGGGGACCACCCGGCTCTTTTTCTCCGGGCCGGCCAGGACCTTGATCTCCGCCTTTTCCAGGTCCTCCATGCAGATGTAGGGCCGGTCCTCCCGGGCGGCCAGCAAGGCGCCCTCGTTCACCAGGTTCTCCAGGTCCGCGCCGGTGAAGCCCGGCGTGCCTCTGGCCAGCTTTTTCAGGTCCACATCTTCCGCCAGGGGCTTGCCCTTCACATGGACCCGGAGGATCTCCTCCCGGCCCCGGATGTCCGGCAGGCCCACATACACCTGGCGGTCGAACCGGCCGGGCCGCAGCAGGGCCGGGTCCAGCACATCCGCCCGGTTGGTGGCGGCCAGCACCACAACGCCCTCGTTGGCGGCAAAGCCGTCCATCTCCACCAGCAGCTGGTTGAGCGTCTGCTCCCGCTCGTCATGGCCGCCGCCCAGGCCCGTACCTCTCTGACGGCCCACGGCGTCGATCTCGTCGATAAACACGATGGCGGGGGAATTCTTCTTGGCCTGGTCAAACAGGTCCCGGACGCGGCTGGCGCCCACGCCCACGTACAGCTCCACGAAGTCAGAGCCGGAGATGGACAAAAAGCCCACGCCGGCCTCGCCGGCCACGGCCTTGGCCAGCAGCGTCTTGCCGGTGCCCGGAGGGCCCACCAGCAGCACGCCCTTGGGAATGCGGGCCCCCAGGGCAATATACTTCTGGGGGTCCTTCAAAAACTCCACGATCTCCCGGAGTTCTTCCTTTTCCTCGTCAGCGCCGGCCACATCCTCAAAGGTGACCTTTTTGTCCTTATCCGTCAGGGTGCGGGTGCGGGCCATGCCGAATTTGGCCATGCGGTCGCCACCCATTCCCCCCTGGGAACGGATGAACATCAAATACCACATGCCGCCCAGCAGCACCACCATCAAGATCCAGGGCAGCAGATATTCCAGCCAGTTGGTGGTCTCCCTGGGCGGGTAGTCGTAATCCTTGATGATGCCCTTGGCATACTGTTCCTGGATCAGGGGGTCCAGGTCCTCGTAAAACAGGTCGAAGCTGTACAGCTGATAGCGTACCGTCTCCCCGCTGTCTTTCAGTTTTATAGTCAGGACATGCTGTTTACTGACGCTCAGCTCCTCCACCTTTTCCTGCTGGAACAGCTGGCGGACCCGGGCATAGTCCAGCTTCTCTCCCTGGGTGTCCGCCTGCCACAGCCAGCTGAGGCACAGCACGATCACCATGATCAGGAACATAAAGCTGAGTCCTGACGCCTTGTTTTGTCTCGTCACAGATCCATCCTCCTTTGGATGTGGGAAATCGTATTACCGGGCGGCGTAGACCTCCGGCTTCAGCACGCCGATATACGGCACGTTCCGGTACTGCTGGGCGTAGTCCAGGCCGTAGCCCGTTCCCGCCGGACCCGTCCGGCGGGAGCCCATTTTTTTGAACGCAAGCGGCCCGAAGTGAATCCGGTCCGCTTCGAGGTTTTGCCTCCGGCAAAACGCTCGGACGCCTGTCGGCGGCGGGCCCTTGGCCCGCTGGTGGGCCAAGGCCTTATTGGGCGGCGTAGACCTCCGGCTTCAGCACGCCGATATACGGCACGTTCCGGTACTGCTGGGCGTAGTCCAGGCCGTAGCCCACCACGAACTCGTCAGGCACGATGAAGCCAGCCAGGTCGGCGGTGATGGCCTTGGCCCGGCGGGAGGGCTTATCCAGCAGGGTCACGATGGTGATGGAGGCGGCGCCTTTGGTCATGAAATACTCCTTCAAAAAGGCCAGGGTATTGCCGGAGTCCAGAATATCCTCCACGATGATGAGGTGCCGGCCGGTGATATCCTGCTGGAGGTCGTGGGTGATCTGCACCCGGCCGGAGGAGGTGGTGGCGTTCTCGTAAGAGCTGACGGCAATAAACTCCACATCGCTTTTCAACTGGCAGGCCCGAACCAAGTCCGCCATGAACACAAAGGACCCCTTCAGCACGCTGAGGAACAGGGGCTTTTTGCCCTGGAAGCGGTCATACAGTTCCTCGCCCATCTCAGCGATGCGGGCCTTCAATTCTTCTTCCGTCACCAGGACCTTCAGGATATCTTGCTCCATCTCACTTCTCATGATGATTCTCCTCTGTCTTTTTAGTAAATTTCACAAACACCGTCTGTCCGCCGGGACAGGGTGCAAAATCCGGTTGAACACCAAACACGGGGTCGGCGGCGTGGGCATCCCCCACCCGCAGCACCGGAAGCGCGTCCCGCTCCTCCGGGGTCAGCCCCCGCTCCGCGCAGAGGCGCTTAAAGCTCCTTGGCCCCCGGCTGCCGGGCAGCCGCAGCCAATCGCCGGGACGCCAGGGCGTCACAGCCATGGCCGCTCCCTCCGGCAGTCCCACCGGCAGCGCGCCGGGGGAGGCATGATCGGAAATCATGACGGCTGTCCCGCCGAATTCCACAGTGCC
The DNA here is from genome assembly GCA_004558115.1 of Clostridiales bacterium. Lineage (GTDB taxonomy): Bacteria > Bacillota > Clostridia > Oscillospirales > Oscillospiraceae > Oscillibacter. The sequence continues at coordinate 71,555 of SFDT01000001.1, forward strand.
GCCCACCGCGATGGGCGCCGCACCGGACCGGGCGGGCCGCCGGGTGATCTCCAGGGTGTACTTCTTCCGCCGGGCCGTCATGCCGTAGGGCAGGGAGACCTCCAGGTCCGTCCGGCGTCCCCGGGCCAGGTCCAGCACCGCCAGTACATGGGCGGCAGTCAGGTCCTTCCGGTGTCCGGCGGTCCGGGCCAGCAGCTGCAGCACTGCCCGCTCCGCCACCGCCCGGGGCACATCCGTCAGCATCAGGCAGGGCATGGAAACGCCGTCCGGCAATTCCTTCACCTGGTCCATCAGGCCCCTTGCCATGGACTCCAACGCGTCGCTCTCCTCCCGCAAAATGGCGGAGGTCCGGGCGATATTTTCCGTGCACTTGGGATTGATCTGCCGCAGCACCGGTATCACGGCGCTCCGCAAGGCGTTCCGGGCCGCGGCGTCGGGGTCGGCATTGGTGGCGTCCTCCACATGGGGCACGCCGTGGGCAGCGGCGTAATCCGCCAGCTCCGCCCGGGGAATGCGCAGGAAGGGGCGGCAGACCTTCCCCCGCACCTGGGGGATGCCCGCCAGTCCCGCCGAGCCGGTGCCGCGGATCAGGTTCAGCAGCACCGTCTCCGCGTTGTCATCGGCGTGGTGGGCGGTGCAGATGGCGTCATAGTTGCCGTCCTCCGCCGCTTTGCTCAAAAAATCGTACCGGAGCCGCCGGGCGGCCTCCTCCACGGAAAGCCCCTCCTGTTCCGCCAAAGCGCGGGTATCGCCGCTTCCGGCAAGGAAGGGGATTCCGCGGGCGACACAGTAGTCCCGGACGAACTGTTCGTCCCGGTCCGCCTCCGCTCCCCGCAGCCGGTGGTTGAAATGGGCGGCGGTGACGGAAAACTCCCGTTGGCGGCACAGAAAATCCAGTAAGCACATGGAATCCAGTCCGCCGGACACGGCGCACAGCACCTTTCCCCCCCGGGGAAAGTGCCCGCGCAAAAAGGCCCCGGCGGAGGCCAGCTCATTCATCGTCCCCATAGCGGTTATCCAGCGTGGCGAAGGTGGTGTACTCCGGCATCCACCGCAGCTCCACCTTGCCGGTCTCGCCGTGGCGGTTCTTGGCTACGATGCACTCGGCGATGTTGTGCTTTTCCGAGTCTTCATTATAATAGTCGTCCCGGTACAAAAACAGAACGATATCCGCATCCTGCTCGATGGCGCCGGATTCCCGGAGGTCCGACAGCATGGGCCGCTTGTCATCCCGCTTTTCATTGGCACGGGAAAGCTGGCTCAGGCAGATGACGGGGATGTTCAGCTCCTTGGCCATGATCTTCAGCATACGGGACATATCGCTGACCACCTGCTGGCGGCTCTCTCCGCCGCCGCTTTTTCCGCCGGCGGAGGTCATCAATTGCAGATAGTCGATGACCACCAGTCCCAGGTTGTCCAGGCGGCGGCACTTGGCGTTCATGTCCGCCACGGACAGCATGGGGTTGTCGTCGATGCGGATGTCCACCTTGTTCAAAATGGTGGCGGCGCCGGCGATCTTCTCCCAGTCTGTCTCCCGGAGGGAGCCGGTCTTCAGGCGGTTATTTTCCACGCAGGCCTCGGAGGACAAAAGGCGCATGGCCAGCTGCTCCCGGGACATTTCCAGGGAGAAAACCGCCACGGTCTTCTGGGTGCTCTTGGCCACGTTCAGGGCGATGTTCAGCGCGAAGGAGGTCTTGCCCATGCCGGGGCGGGCGGCCAGCAGGATAAGGTCCGACTTGTTGAGGCCGGTGATCTTCTGGTCCACGGCGGAAAGGCCGGTGGAAAGGCCCGGCAGGTGGTTTTCGCTCTCGCTCATCTCGCTGAGGCGGTCCAGCACCTCCGGCAGCACCTGCCGCAGCGGCACCATGTCCTGGGCGCTCTGTCCCCGGCGGACGGCGTATACCTTCTGCTCTGCGATCTCCAGGATGTCTCCGGCCTCGCCTACGCCCTCCTGGACCATGGCGGTGATCTCCGCCGCCGCCTGGGCCACGCCCCGCAGCAGGGCCTTGTCCCGGACGATGGCCACATACTCCATGACGTTGGCGCTGGTGGGGGTGATCTCCATCAGCTGGGCCAGGTAGGCGCGGGTGGTGTTTTCGTCATAGGTGCCGGCCTTCTGCATCTCCTCGCAGACGGTGATGCCGTCGATGGGCCGGGCATAGGTGAACATGGAGTAGATGGTCTCAAAGATCTCCCGGTTCTGCCGCAGATAGAAGTCCGCCGGGCGCAGCTTGTCCATCACGTCCTTGACGCATTCAGGGTCGATGAGCATGGAGCCCAGCACGGCCTGCTCCCCCTCCAGGGAATGGGGCATCTGCCGCAGCAGCAGGTCTTCATTTGCCATGGGCGTTCACCTCCGATGGGTTTTCAGATAAAAACAGGCTTACTTTTCCTCAAACACGGACACATACACAGTGCCCACGACCTCGAAGCCCAGCTTGGCCTTCACCTGGTAGCTGCCGAAGGCCTTGATGGGCTCGTCCAGCACCAGCTTCTGTTTGGGGATGTCGATGCTGAACTGGGCCTTCAGGCCCTCGGAGATCTCCTTGGTGGTGACGGCGCCGAACAGGCGGCCGCCGTTGCCGGCCTTGGCGGTGAGCTTCACCATGCACTCCTTCAGCTTCTCGGCGGTGGCCTCGGCCTCCGCCTTCTGGCGGGCCTCCTCGGCCTTGCGGGCCTTTTCCTTCAGGTTCATGGTGTTGATGGCGTCGGCGGTGGCGGCGATGGCCAGCTTCCGGGGCAGGAGGAAATTGCGGGCATAGCCCTCGGACACCTCCACCATCTGGCCCTTCTTGCCCTGGCCCTTCACATCCTGCTGTAAAATCACTTTCATAATTGCTTTCTCCTTTTGTTCGGTTATTTTTCAAAATAGTCGTCGATGGCCTGGCACAGCTGCTCCCGCACAGTCAGCGGGTCGCCGTTTTCCACACGGCCGCCGGCGGTGGTGGAATTGCCGCCGCCGCCCAGGGCCTCCAGGATCACCTGAACATTGATCTCGCCCAGAGAGCGGGCGGACATCTGCACATCCTCCCCGTTGCGGAACAGCACGAAGGAGGCCTTCACGCCCTTGAGGCCCAGCAGCTCGTCCGCCGCCTGGGCGGCCGCCACCCGGTCCACGCCGTCCTGGGGGATGACGGCGATGGCGAAGCAGTCCCGGTACATCTCCGCCCGGCGGATGATGTCGTACCGGGAGACCATCTCGCTGAGGTTGTTCTGGAACAGGCGCTGAACGTCGGTGGTGTCCGCGCCGCCCCGCCGCAGGAAGGCCGCCGCCTCGAAGGTGCGGCCGCCGGTGCGGAGGGTAAAGTGCTTCGTATCCAGCACGATACCGGCCAGCAGGGATTCCGCCTCCTCCCGCAGGAGGTACGCCGGCTCCACCAGGTACTGCAAAAGCTCCGTCACCAGCTCCGAGGCGGAGGAGGCGTAGGGCTCGTGGAAGCTGAAGGCGGCGTTTTCGATGTAGCTGGCGGCCCGGCGGTGGTGGTCGATGACGGCCACCCGGTTGCAGGACTCCAGCAGCTGGGGGCTCTCCACCAGGTCGGGGCGGTTGGTGTCCACCACGATCAACAGGGCGCCGGGCTGCATCTTCAAAAAGGCCTCGCCGCCGGAGACAAACACATTCTCATACTCCGGCAGGGCTTTCAGCTTTTGTAGCAGCGCCTGGGCGGCGTTGTGCTCCTCGTTGATGACGATCTGGGCCCGCTTGCCCCGCTTCCGGGCCACGCAGCAAAGGCCCGCCGCGGCGCCCACGGCGTCCATGTCCGCGAAGCTGTGGCCCATGATGTAGATCTCCGTGGCGTCCATTACCAGCTCGCTGAGGGCGTTGGCCATGACCCGGGACTTCACCTTTGTGCGCTTTTCCGTGGTCTTGGCCCGGCCGCCGTAAAACTCAAAGTCCACCTTGTTGCGGACCACCGCCTGGTCGCCGCCCCGGCTCAGGGCCATCTCCACGGACAAGTTGGCGTTTTTATACAGCTCCGCCATGGTGTCCGCGTCCTTGCCCACGCCGATGGACAGCGTGGGGTGGACGCCCTCGCCCACCTTGATGTCCCGGATGGCGTCCAGCACGGAGAACCGCTCCGCCGCGAAATGCTCGTAGTGCTGCTCCTCAAAGATGAACAGGTAGTGGTCCCGCTCCGTCTTCAGCAGAGGACCCCCGGCCCAGGAGGCCCAGCTGCTGAGCTTTTCGTCGATCTGGGCCAGCACGGCGCTGCGCTGGGTATCGGCGCAGGCCTTCATGAGGTCATCGTAGTTGTCGATCATGAGGATGGCCACCACGGGGCGGGTCGCCGTGTATCTTTCCCGCAGCTCATCGGCCTCGGTGGTATCCACCCAGTAGGTGGTGGCCACCAGGTTCTGCTCGCCGCCCCGGCCCTTGGCCCGGACCAGGCTGCCGTACACCCGGAACCGGCGGCTGTTCATCGCCACCCGGCCGGGGCACTCCTGCTTCCCCTCCAACAGCCACTGGACGGGGAGGTCCGGCACGGCGTCATCCACCCGCATTTCAAACAGGTGCTCCCGCACGCCGGCCAGCTGGAGGAAATTTTCATTGCTCCAGATGATCTCGCCGGTGTCCGGCCGGAAGACCATGATGGGCAGGGGAGAGTTGATGAGGGTGGATTTGCTGGCGGTGTCCACACTGCCGGTCAGGTTGTCGATATACTGAAGGACCCCCTGGCGCCGCTTCTTGTTGGACTTGGTGAAATAAACATACAGTCCCAGCGTGGCGCAGCCCTCCGCCAGGGCCAGCAGGGGGCTCACCGTGGCCGTGGCGCCGCAGAAGGCGGCCATACACAGAAAATACAGCTGTAAATTGGGCTCCAGCAGGCGGGAGAGTTTTTTATTGCTCATTCCAAAGTCTCCTTTATCCCGTTTTCCGGTGCGCATACTGATAGATTTTATAAGTATAGCATTTTTGCGGGATTCACGCAATGGAAAAAGACGAAAAAGCGGTGCCTGTCCGGCACCGCTTTTTGGAAAGACGTGATTTACCCCCGCCGGCAGGCCCGCAGCAGCAAGAGGTTCAGCCCCAGTCCCGCCAGGGCCACAGCCGCCGCCGGAAAGCCCAGGTGTTCCATGCCCACCACCGCCTGCAGTTCACTGCTGGCAAAGGACCCCAGCGCAATGCCGATATTGCCCGCCACCGAAAGGGTGGAGGCACAGAGGTTCATGGCATAGGGGTGTTCCCGCTTCGCCAGAGCCAGGGCGTGGACCTGAACCGGCGTGCTGATCACATACATCAAAAGGCACATGCCCAGCACGGAGGCGATCCCCGCCCAGCGGCCCCGCAGCAGGAAGGGCATGGCGGAAAACAGCACTGCCTGCATGGCCAGCACCGCCGGCGTTTTGGAAACGCCTCCCCGCTCTCCCAGCCAGCCGGCCAGCAGGTTGCTGGTCACGCAGCAAAGGCCCACCACCATCAAAAGCGGGCTGACAGCGTCCTCTCCCACGCCCAAAACACCTGTCAGAATGGGAGTCAGATAGGTATAGACCACATACGTGGCGGCGTAGCAGGCGATGGTCATCAGCACACACAGGGAATAGCGCCGGTCCCGCAGCACCGCAAACTGTCTGAGAAAACCGGAGCCTCCGGCGGAGGCACTGCTGCGGGGCAGCGTCCGAAGCAGCACCGGTAGCAGCAGGACGCCCACCGTCAAAATGACCGCGAAGGCCGCCCGCCAGCCCAGCAGGCGGCAGATGGTCTTGTTCAGCGGATTGCCCACCACCGTTGCCAGGGACATGCCCGCGTAGACCATGGACACCGCCTTGGCCGTATGCTCCGGCGGCGTCACCTCTCCCACAAACAGCAGCGCCACCGCCGTCAGCGTGCCGGTGAGCACCGCCGCCAGTGCCCGGGCGGCATACAGCACCCACAGGTTGGGCGCCAGCATGCTCAGGGCGTTGGCCGCCAGGAAAAGGCCCATCAGCACCATCAAAAGCCGGAACCGGGGCACCCGGCCCGTGGCCGCGGTGACGATAGGCGTACCCACGGCATAGCCCGCGGCGAACACGCCCACCAGCTTGCCGGCAGCCCCCAAAGAGGCGTTCAGCCCCTGGGCGATGTCCGGCAGGATAGCCACCACCACGTATTCGCAGGACCCCAGCACAAAGCTCAGGGCCATTAAGGTCAGCACCGGCGCCGTGAAAAAGCGTCCGGAGACGGCAGTCTTTTCGTTCATAATCGTTCCTCCCATTCCGTGTGCGTACACAGGTTTTTCCCAAAAGCAGGGGACCTATGTCCCCGCTTTTGCATTATATGGTCTCCGCGTTTAAGATCGGGCTGTCCGGATAGAAAAACTCCTGTTCCGGCGGCTTGTGCTCCAGCACCATCTGAAACAGCACAGACAGCGCCTGGTAGCTTTGGTAAGTGAGGTTTTGGTCGATGCTGAAATCCACCTGCCCCGTCTGCAAAAAGGCGCGGATCTCCGGGCCGCCGTCGTGGGCCAGGACCCGGACCCGGCCCTCCTTCCCCGCCCGGCGGATGGCCACCACACAGGCCGGCACGCTGAGGTTGGCCATATACACCAGCTTCAGCTCCGGTTCCTCCTCCAGGGCACGGCTCACCGCCGCCAGCGTCAGGTCATAATCGTTGCGGGTGATGGCCACCCGGAAGTCGCTCCCGGAAAAGCCCAGCTCCTCCAACCGCTCCATAAAGCCGTCCACCCGGGCCTTATGGCTGACATACTCCGGTCCGGCATAAACCAGCAGCAGCCGGTCGCCGGGGCGGCAGAATTTGGAGGCGATCTCTCCGGCGATGCGTCCGGCCCGGTGGGCGTCCTCTCCCACGTAGCAAAGCCGCCGGGCGCCGGTGATATCCGAATTGAAGGTCACCACGGGGATATGGCGCTCTGTCAGCTCCTGGAGCTTTTTCCGCGCCGCCTCGGTATCAGAGGCGCACAGGGCCACGCCGTCCACGCCCTCCGCCGCCAAACGGTCCAGAATGGCCAGACAGGCCTCCGTGTCCCCCAGGGGATATTCCTCAACGGCGATGTGCAGGTTATAATCTCTGCGCTCCTCACGAAAGCGGTAAATGCCCAGGGAAATGGCCCGGCCAACATACCCCTCCCAGGTGGGCTGCACCACGGCAAAGCGCCGGGTCGTGCCGCTGGTGGCCAGCGCGCTGGCCATGTGGTTGGGGTGGTAATCCAGCTCCTCCATCACCTGGAGGACCCGCTCCCGCACCTCGGCCTTCACATATGGGCGGTCGTGAAGCACCCGGTCCACCGTGCCGATGGACACACCAGCCTTCTCCGCGATCATCTTGATTGTCGCCCGCATATCCTTTCCCCTTTCCGTATCTGTTAACGCACACATAATAACACATTTCAGGCAGATGTCAAGCTGGTATTTTCCACAGTTTTTTATGGCGGAAAAGCTGAAAAGAAAAATGTATACAAATCCGGTTTCCTGTGCTATACTATATTGACAACTGCGTTGAGGAGCAGCCGCTTCTCCGCTTTTTTCCGTATTTCACCGGTCCGGACTGTGCTTTCCGCTCCGGTCAAATAGATCATAATCTCACAGCGGACAGCCGAAATGACGTCACCATCCTCCCTGCCGGCGAAACGGGGCCGGCCGGGGCACGGGCGTCTTTCTTTGGTGCGCCCTTTTTGGCGCCGCCGCGTCCTTTTTCGCCATTTTTGTGCTGCCTGTGAGAAACACTACATACGTTTTATGTATCACGAAAAGGAGTATTTCAATACGATGGCAGAAAAACTGAAAATCATTCCTCTGGGCGGTCTGAACGAGATCGGCAAGAACATGACCGCCTACGAGTACGGCGGCGAGATCATCGTGGTGGACTGCGGTATGGCTTTCCCCGGGGACGATATGTACGGCATTGACCTCATCATCCCCGATGTCAGCTATCTCATCAAAAACCGCGCCCGCATCCGGGGTCTGTTCATCACCCACGGCCACGAGGACCATGTGGGCGCCATTCCCTACGTGCTCAAGCAGGTGAACATGCCCATTTACTGCACCCGCTTCACCGCCGGCCTCATCAAGCTGAAGCTGGAGGAGCACGGCCTGGTGAAAAGCACGAAGCTCATCACCGTGGAGCCCGGCAAGACCGTTCGGGCCGGCAAGTTCACCGTGGAGTTCATCCATGTGAACCACTCCATTGCCGATTCCGTGGCCTTCGCCATCCACACGAAGATGGGCGCCGTGGTCCACACCGGCGACTTCAAGATCGACTCCACCCCCATCGACGGGGAGGTCATCGACCTGGCCCGCTTCGGCGAGCTGGGCAAGGAGGGGGTCCTTTGCCTGTGCGCCGACTCCACCAATGTGGAGCGCCCCGGCTTCACCCCCTCGGAAAAGACGGTGGGCGCCACCTTCACCCGCCAGTTCCAGAACTGCGACGAGCGCATCATCGTCACCACCTTCGCCTCCAACGTCCACCGCATCCAGCAGGTGCTGGACGCCGCCGCCCAGTGCGGGCGGAAGGTGGCCGTCACCGGCCGGTCCATGGAGAACATGATGAAGGTCTCCACGGAGCTGGGCTATATGAAGGTGCCCAAAAACACCCTCATGGACATCAACAAGATCAAGGGCCTGCCCAAAAACAAGCAGGTCATCGTCACCACCGGCTCCCAGGGCGAGGAGATGAGCGCCCTGTACCGCATGGCCTTCTCCACCCACAAGCAGGTGGAGCTGGGAGCCGGCGACAAGGTCATCATCTCCGCCTCCGCCATTCCCGGCAACGAGGTGACGGTGAGCCGGGTCATCAACGAGCTGTTCCGCAAGGGCGTGAAGGTCATTTATGACCGGGCGGACATCCTCCACGTGTCCGGCCACGCCTGCCAGGAGGAGCTGAAGATCATCCACGCCCTGACAAAGCCCCGGTTCTTCGTTCCCCTCCACGGCGAGCAGCGGATGCTGCAGATCCACAGCCAGCTGGCACAGCAGATGGGCATGGACCGCAACCACATCGCCATCGCCGACAACGGCTCCGTCATTGAGCTGACCGCCAAGACCCTGAAGATCAATGGCACCGTGCCCAGCGGCGAGGTGTACGTGGACGGCTCCGGCGTGGGCGACGTGGGCGCCGTGGTCATGCGGGACCGCAAGCGCCTGGCCGAGGACGGCATGGTAGTGGTGGTCATGCCCGTTTCCAGCCACGACGGTGCCCTCCTCTGCGAACCGGAGATCATCACCCGGGGCTTCATTTACGTGAAGGAATCCGGGGACCTGATGAAGGAGCTCCAGGCCGTGGCCATGGACGCCGCCGACTCCGTGTCCCGCAAGCGCAGCCGGGACGACGGCGAGCTGAAGGGCGCCGTGAAGTCCGCCATCAGCAGCTACCTGTTCAAGACCACCAAGCGCAGCCCCATGGTCATTCCCGTTGTGACCCGGCTGTAAGCGTGAAAACGTCTGAAAAAAGCACCCGGAGCCTGCCGGCTCCGGGTGCTTTTTCATCTTTTCAACGCTCCGCCTGCAGGTTCAGGGCAGAGCAGAAAGCCAAGGACAGGAAGGCCACTTCCTTGTCATCGCTGCGGGAGGTCAGGGCCACAGGCACCTTGGCGCCGATAACCACGCCGCAGGTCTTGGCGTGGGCGTGCATCTGCCAGCACTTGACGATCAGGTTGCCGGCCAGCAGGCTGGGCACCACGATGCCGTCAAACTCACCGCACAGGGGATTGTTGTAATTCTTCAGCCGGGCGGCCTCCTTGGACAGGATCAGGTCGTAGGCGATGGGGCCCACCAGGTTGCAGTCGGCAATGGGCTTTTCCGCGTGCTCCATCACCAGGCGCTGGGCCTCCACGGTGTCCTTCATGTGGAAGCTGACATTCTCCACCATGGACAGCAGAGCGATGTTGGGCTTTTCGTAGCCAATGGATTCCAGCATCTCCACCATGTCCCGGATGATCTGCTTCTTCTGCTGGAGGTTGGGCTCGATGGTGACGGTCACGTCGCCGATGGCAATGAGCTTGGGATACTCCGGCATACTCACCAGGTCGATGTGGGTCAGGCGCTTGTCCGTCCGCAGGCCGTTCTTCTCGTCCAGCAGGCGCATGAGGAAGCTGCGGGTCTGGGTGTTGCCCCGCATGAGCACATCGCCCTCGCCCCGGTTGATGATGTCGATGGCGGCCTGGACCACGTTGTTGCCGGGCTGCGTCGCCACCATGCGGTAAGGCTTGTCCTTCAGGCCCAGCCGCTCCAGCATGGGCTCCACCTTGTCGGGCTCTCCCACCAGCGTCAACGCGGCAAAGCCGGCGTCTTGGGCCTCAAAGGCGCCCAGCAGGATATTTTCCGAATCCGCTCCGGCAATGACCACCCGCTGCTTGCGGAAGGACTGCTTGGCGCGCTCCACGATCTGGTCAAAATTATTCAGTGCCATGTTCCACAATCTCCTTTGTTCCGACACGTTCGTGTGTAAAATAAATGAAGATAACTGCCATTTATCCCCATTTTAGAAATGATTCTACCATTCTCGCCGCCGCCTTACAAGGTCCGCCGGAAAAATTCGTTGGAACACACAACTTTTTTTCAAAAAGCGCAACATTTCGACAAAGCAAAGCGGGACGCAGCCCAACTTTGGCCGGACTGCGTCCCGCAGGTATGGAAAAAGATGATCTGCCGCCTGTTATTTCTTCTCCAGGGTCTCCGCCGTCAGCGCGTCGATATCCTTGAGGTCCACCTTCTTGGGCAGCGTCAACGACAGCAGCATGGACACCACGAACACGCCGGCCACCGGGTTTCCGGAGAAAATATCGCCGATGACCTGGGGCATGTGGGAGAAAAAGCCGTCCACCTGGGTCACGCCGATGCCGATGGCAAAGGAGGCTGCGGCGATGAGGGTATTGCGCTGGTCCAGGCCGCACTGGCCCAGCATGGTCACACCGGAGACAATGATGGCGCCGAACATGATGACCGTGCAGCCGCCCAGAACGCAGGAGGGCAGCGTGGAGAAAAAGGCGCCGATGGGCGGGAACAGTCCGGCGATGACCAGGGTCAGGGCACCGAACATGATGGTGAAGCGGTTGACCACCTTCGTCATGGCCACCAGGCCCACATTTTGGCTGAAGGAGGTGATGGGCGTGCAGCCAAACAGGCCGCCGGAGACCGCGGAGATGAAGCCGTCGCAGCACAGGGAGCCAGACAGCTCCTTTTCCGTGATATCCCGGCCCAGGCCACCGGTGCAGACGGCGGTGGTGTCGCCGATGGTCTCGGCGGCGGACACCAGGAACACCAGCGTCACGGAGATAATGGCGCCCAGCTGGAATTTCGGCGTGTAGTGCAGCAGCATGGGCAGGGAGATGATGCCCAGCTCCTCCACGGTGGCGCCGATGGAGGAAAAGTCCACCATGCCGAAGCAGATGGCGGCGATGTAGCCCACCGCCAGGCCAAAAAGCACATAGAGCTGCTTCCAGAAGCCCTTGGCAAGGGCCTGGAACACCAGGCAGGCCGTCAGCGTAATAGTGCCCACCAGCAGGTTCTGCCAGCTGCCGAACTCATAAGTACCGGACGCGCCGTAGGAGCTGATGCCCACGTTCAGCAGGGAAAAGCCGATGGTGGTCACCACGCAGGCGGAGACGATGGGCGCCACGAACCGCCGCCAGTATTTCACCGTCAGGCCCAGCACGCCCTCAATGCAGCCGCCGGCGATGATGGCGCCCACCATGAGGCCGTAGTCCCTGGCCGCTACCACCATCATGGCGGAGACAAAGGTGAAGCTGACGCCCATGACCACCGGGAGTCCCGAGCCCACCTTCCAAATGGGATACAGTTGGATCAGCGTGCCGATACCGGCGATCATCATGGCGTTTTGGATGAGGCGGGCCGTCTCCACCGCCGTGAAGGGTTCTCCGTTATACAGCGCCACGGAGGCCACCAGGATAATGGGGGCCACATTGGACACGAACATGGCCAGAACGTGCTGCAGGCCAAAGGGAATGGCTTTTCCGACTGGGACACGCCCCTCCAGCCGGTAGATGTTTTCGACACTTGCTTGTTCCCGAGACGTATGCTTCATACCTTCATACTTCCTTTCAAGTAATTGCCGGGGTTGGAGCTCCTTGGGCATTCTCAGACCGGAAAAGAGCTTTGGGGGTATCCGCGGACATTTGCCCATGTTCCATAGTATAAAATATCCCATTGCAATTTTCAATATTTTTTGTTAGGTTTGCTGAAAAATTTTTTGAGCTTATGAATTTTTGGAGGCGCGCCCATGGAAATATGCGATCAGGCGTTGACGAATTTTCATATGCGATGTATAATTATTCAAAATTAGCAGCCGCAGTATACCCTGCGGCCCGCGTATGGCAAGATTCAGTATTTCCCAATAACAGGAACGAGACAGCAAAGGAGAAAACGCCATGGCAAGCTTATGGGGCGGCAGATTTGAAAAAGATATGGATGAGCTTGTGAAAAAATACAACGCATCCATTTTTTTTGACCAGCGGATGTACAACGAGGATATCGACGGCAGCATCGCCCATGTGACCATGCTGGCTAAGCAGGGCATCGTCACCGAAGGAGAGCGGGACCAGATCATTGCCGGTCTGGAGTCCATCCGGAAAGACATTGCCGCCGGCAAGATCGTATTCACCGTGGAGGACGAGGATATCCACATGGGCATCGAGAGCCGCCTCACCGCCCGCATCGGCGAGGTGGGCAAAAAGCTCCACACCGCCCGCAGCCGCAACGACCAGTGCCAGGTGGACGGCCGGCTGTACCTGAAAAAGGAGATCCGCGAGATCTTGAACAGCCTCTGCTGTCTGGAGAGCGTGATCCTGGAAAAAGCGGAGAAGTACGCGGACAAGATCACCGTGGGCTTCACCCATTTGCAGCACGCCCAGCCCATCACTCTGGGCTTCGTGTTCATGGCCTATTTCCAGATGTTTCGCCGGGATATCGAGCGGCTGACGCAGACACTGGAGCGGATGGATTATAACCCCCTGGGCGCCTGCGCCCTGGCGGGGACCACCATGCCCATCGACCGTCACTTCACCAGCCAGCTGCTGGGCTTCGCCGCCCCCTGCGAAAACGCCATGGATGCCGTCAGCGACCGGGATTACAGTCTGGAATTCCTCAGCGACGCCTCCATCTCCATGATGCACCTGTCCCGCTGGGCAGAGGAATTCGCCTGGTGGAACTCCTCTGAGTTCTCCTATATCGCCATCGACGACAGCTTCTGCACCGGCAGCAGCATCATGCCCCAGAAGAAAAACCCCGATATGGCGGAGCTGATCCGGGGCAAGGTGGGCCGTGTCTATGGCGACCTCATGCAGCTGCTGACGGTCATGAAGGGCACCCCCCTGGCCTACAACAAGGATTTCCAGGAGGATAAGGAGAGCCTATTTGACGCCGTGGACACCTGGAAGGCAAGCATTGATATTTTCACCAAAATGCTTGACAAGACAGAGTTCCGCATGGACCAGATCGAAAAGCAGCTGGGCAAAGGCTTCCTGAATGCCACGGACGTCGCCGAGCACTTGGCCAAGCAGGGCATCCCCTTCCGGGAGGCCCACTCCATCGTGGGCCGCATGGTAAAGACCTGCGAGGGCAAGGGCTGCGATTTGGAGGACCTGACTCAGGAGGACCTCCAGGCCATCGACAGCCGCGTCACCAAGGAATCTCTGGGCGACATCAGCATCCCCTCCTGTGTGGACGCCCGGGTGTCCTTCGGCGGCACCGCTCCGTCGGAGGTGCGCCGGCAGATCGCCGTGGGCCGGGCCTGGCTGGAAAGCCTGGCGGAGCAGTGAGCGGCGGACCCTCTGTACCTTCGCATAAGAACGCAAAACCGCACTGTCCGTTTGGACAGTGCGTTTTTTTCATACGCTCACAGGCCCAGGCGCTCAAACTGCTCGTCAGGCGCGTCGTGCTGCTCCATCAGCCGGCGGAGCATGGCGGCATAGCGGCTCTCCAGAGCCTCGTCGTGGATGGGATGCTCCTGGGCGTAGTCCGCCTGGTTGTCAAACAGCATATTGCCGGGAACAAAGGCGTTCCGCTCCCGGAAGGTCTGGGACTCGTTGTGCCAGTCGATGCAGTCCGCGGGGATCTTGTATACGGGGAAGGGCGTCCAGCGCAGGTGCCCCAGGGTGATGCGGCTGTACTCCTCCGGATCGATGCTCTCATAGCCGTAATATTGCAGCAGGGTACTGGGTATGGAGGCATAGACATTCAGCGGCTGGTTATCCGGCCGGACCGCCCGGCGGAAGTACGTGTATTTGCCGTCCGTCATGCTGACGGTCTTGCCGAACTGGCCGAACAAAATGGCCTCCCGGGTGTGGTCCGTTTCACCCCGCAGCAGGGGGAACAGGCTCTTGCCGTGGATGGGGTTGCGGCACACGGACAGGGGGATGCCGTAAGTCTCCAGCAGCGTGGGGAACAGGTCGATGTTCTGGGTCAGGCCGGACACCCGGGCGCTTTCCCGCTGGCCGGGCCGGTGGAACAGCAGGGGGATATGGTACGTTTCATTGTAGTCCGGCATGTAGTTTTTGGCAAAATAGCCGTGCTCGCCCAGCATGTAGCCGTGGTCCGTGGTGAAGATGACCTGGGTGTCCTCCCACATATTATAGCGGTCCAGCACATCCAGCAGCTTGCCCAGATAGTCGTCCGTCATGGTCAGCAGCGCCTTGTACCGCCGCCGCAGGTGGGCCACCTCCTCCGGGGTGTACTGCTCCGTGGTGGTGTATCTGGGCCACAGGATCTCCGGCCCCGTATAGGTATCGCCGTACAGGTCCAAATACTTCCGCGGCACATCAAAGGGCTCGTGAGGGTCAAAGCCCTCCACCCACAGCAGGAAATCATCCGCCTCCCGGTTTTCCTCCAGCCAGCCGGCGGCGTCGGTAAGGGTACGGGGCGTGGGATAGTCGCCGGAGTCGTGGAAGTGGCCGCGGCTTTGGGCATAGGGCGTGGGAATGGTGAAGCGGGGCGCCGGTGCCGCCGCCGGAGGAATAAAGCCGGAAGGGCCGGGATGGTGGTAATAGAGGTCGTTCTCCTGCCCCCGCTCCATGCGCCAGGCGGAAAAATGGTGCAGGTAATTCTCGCCGCCGGTCTCCAGATAGTGGTAGTGGTCCGTGATCATGCAGCTGAACACGCCGTGGTCCTCCAGGATGCTCTGCACCGTGTGGTCAAAGGCCTCGATGCCGCCCCAGGGGCGCTCCAGAAAATTCAGGCGGCCGGTCATAATGTCCCGGCGGGCGGGCATACAGGGCGAGGAGCCGCAGTAGTGGTTGTCAAAGATGGTGCTGCGGGCGGCCAGACGGTCAAGGTTGGGAGTGATGGCGGCCTCCTGCGCTCCGTAGCAGTTCAAAAAGCGGCGGTTGACGCTGTCCACCAGGATCAAAATCGTTTTCATAGCGGGCATCTTCTCCTTTCGAAACTATCATTTTCTGTCGGAAAGCACTTCTCTAGCCAGGTGCATTCGTATGCAGTTTTTGAAAAACACAGTCCGGAGGGCGGCTGCCCACCCTCCGGCAGGGGTCAAAATGTGTCCCGGATCACCAGTTCCCCGTTGATGATGACCTTCCGTTCCTCCTGCAGCACGGATTCATCCCGCAGGGCCTCCGCCATCCAGTCGGCGCAGAGGCAGGATATCCGGTCATAATTGACGCTGATGGTACTCAGCCGGGGATAGAACCAGTCCGCCATCTCAATGTTGTCGTGGCCGATGATGGCCAGGTCCTCCGGGATGCGGACGCTGTGCTCATGCAGGGCCTTCATGACGCCCAGGGCCATGATGTCGTTGTGGACAAAGCAGGCGTTGGCCTCCCGGAAGGCGTCGATCTGCTGGGAGGCGATCTGGTAGCCGCTTTCAAAGTCGTATTTTCCGTAAAACATCCGCTCCGGGGAGATGGAGAGGCCGTGGGCCTCCAGGGCGGAGGCAAAGCCGGCGTGCTTGCGGGCCACATCCGCCCGGCCCTCAATGCCCAGCACCTCAATGAAGCGGTCATACCCCTTTTCCGCAAAGGCGTTCCCCACCAGCTGCCCGCTGCGGATGTGGTTGCTGGCGATCACAAAGGAATACGGCGCGCCGTCATCCGGGTCATAGACAAAAATGCAGGGCATCTTGTTCTGATGCAGCAGCTCCAGCAGCCGGGGGTCCAGGGAGGTCCGGTTCACCACCAGGCCGTCCACCCGGCGGTTGCGGATGTACTGCTCAATATTGGACATTTCCCGGCTGTCGGAGGGGAAATGGTTGTCGAAGATGGGGATCAGGTCCAGCTCATACCGGTACAGCTGCTGGCGGATGCTGTAATACAGCGTGCTCTGGGCCACGTTTTTGGTGAAGCTCTCAAAGTTCTCGGAAAACACATAGCCCACGGCGCCGCTGCGGTTGGTCTTCAGGCCCCGGGCGGCGCTGTTGAAGGTGAAGCTGTACTGCTCCGCCAGGGCTTTCACCCGCTCACGGGTCTTTTCCGACACCAGCGGGCTGTCGTTGAGACACCTGGAGACCGTGGACTGGGAAACACCGGCCAGGGCGGCCAGTTCCTTGGATGTGATCATACGGCAGACAGCGCCTCCCTTCCAAATGGCATCGTATGCAGCATCTGAGTTATCAGTGTCATCATACCATGTGTTTTCGGGGAGCACAAGAGAAAATCCCCGGTTCTCTTTGAATTTCAGCCCTTTATTTTTCCATTTTCTCTGAAAAAACAGAAAAAATTTTGCCACCCTCTTGTTTTTGAATTCGTATGCATTATAATAAAAGCACGTCAGAAACGCCGCCCGGCGCAACACAACAGGAAAGGACAGATACCATGAAAGCGATCTTTATTCTGGCAGACAGCACCAACCGCCGCTTCCTGAATCTATACGGCTCCAAATCCCCCGCCCTCACCCCCAACATCGACCGCATCGCCGCCAGAGGCACCGTGTTTGAAAACCACTGGTGCGGCTCCGCCCCCTGTATGCCCGCCCGGCGGGACATCATGACCGGCCGCCTGAACTTTCTGGAAAAGCCCTGGGGCGGCATTGAGCCCTTTGACCAGACGCTGCCAGCCCTGCTGAAGACCCGCAACGTCTACACCCGCATGGTCACGGACCACTACCTCTACTTCCACGTGGGCGGCGAGAACTACTGGAACGACTTCACCTCCTGGGAAATGATCCGCGGCCAGGAGTTCGACTCCCTGAATATGCCCGCCGGCCCCAACGGCATCCTGGACTGCGCCCGCCCCGATGGCTACAAGGGCATCTATTCCCGGGAGCATGACGAGACCTACGGTGCTTTCCGCTCCGAGGAGGAGTACCCCAGCCCCATGACCATGAAAAACGCCGCCGCCTGGCTGGAGAAAAACGCCGACGCCGACAATTTCATGCTGTGGGTGGAGGGCTTTGACCCCCACGAGCCCTTTGACGTGCCCCAGAAATACATCGACCTCTACCGGGAGGAAGCCGGAGACACCTACGAGGGCCAGCCCTGCTACTGGCCGGAATACCGCAAGAACATCTTCACCGATGAGGAGACCCGCCATCTGAACGTCCGCTACAAGGCGCTGCTGACCATGACAGACCACTACATCGGCAAGATCCTGGATGTGCTGGACCGCCACGATATGTGGAAGGACACCATGGTGATCTTCACCACGGACCACGGCTACATGCTGGGCGAGCACGACTACATGGCCAAAAACTACATGCCCGCCTACAACGAGGTGTTCCACATCCCCCTGGTGGTATGGGACCCCCGCGTCCAGAACCAGCCCGCCCGGGTGTCCGGCCTGACCCAGAACATCGACATGTTCCCCACGCTGCTGAACTATTTCGGCGTGGACATGGGCCAGCTCCACTACCCCATCCACGGCAAAGACCTTGCTCCCATGCTGTCCGGCCAGCAGGCCTCCCTGCGGGACGGCATCATCTACGGCTACTTCGGCAAGAGCGTCAACTACACCGACGGCAAGCGCACCTATTTCCGGGCTGCCGCCACGCCGGAGAACCGCCCTCTGAACGTCTACACCGCCATTCCCACCACGCTGCGCCAGTATTACGGCGTGGGCTGCATCGCACCGGAGGACTACTGCAAGATCCGTCCGGGTGCCTCTCTGCCCTACACCAATTATCCGGTGTACAGCTTCCCGGCGGACATCATTGATTTCAAAAATCCCTCCCAGGAATACAGCAAGCGCGCCCAGCAGAACAGCGAGACCTGCCTGTTTGACCAGGAGACGGATTACGAGCAGGAGCATCCCCTCCAGGACCCGGCCCTGCTGGCGGAATACGAGGGCAAGCTGAAAGCCTGCATGGAGGCCCACCAGGCTCCCGCCGAGCAGTATGAGCGGCTGGGGCTGTAAAGGGAGTTCCCCTTTCGGCCATCACATCAGAAAGAAGGCTCCCGGATGACATTGTATTTCATTGCCTGTGTGCTGGGACAGTTTTTGCAGACCGCCGCGGGCTTCGGCTTCGGCATTTTGGTCATGGCTGTGGCCGGTATGTTTCTGCCGGTGACGGCAGTCGCCTCCGCCAACGGACTTTTGGGTCCCCTGACGAACCTGTTTTTCCTGTTCCGGTACTGGCGAAAGCTGAACCTGCGGCTGATCTTCTGGCCCGCCCTCAGCGGACTGGTGGCCGGCACCGTGGCTATCTACACCATTCAGTTCATTCCCCTGACCTTCCTGCGGGGACTGCTGGGCATCGCGCTGGTGGGCTTGAGCCTGTATTTCATGCTGTTCCAGCAGCGGATCCACATTCTCCCCACCCCCCGCAACGGCATCATCGCTGGCGCCTGCGGCGGCCTTCTCTCCGGCTACTTCTCCACCGGCGGTCCGCCCCTGGTGCTGTACCTGCTGTCCGTGCAGGATGATAAGGAGACGTATATCGTCTGCGTCCAGACCCTCTACCTGATCCTCAGCATCGGCAACACTGCCGGCCGGATCGCCTCCGGCTATGTCACCGCCGAGGTGCTGCAAATGAGCGCCATCGGCCTGGTGGGCGCGGGAGTGGGGCTGTGGCTGGGGCTGAAGGTGGTAGACCGGCTGAACATCCAGCTGCTGCGCATCATCGCCTATATCATCATCGGCCTCAGCGGATTGTGGATGATCCTCAACGCCTGGGTGCTTTGATCAACTATGAAAAGAGGCCCCTGAAGCCAAATGGCTTCAGGGGCCTGCTTTTTTCCGTTATTTTGCGCCGCCGTAGGGAGAGCGCCTCGCCAAGATCAGCCGCACCGCCTGCTCCAGCTGGCGGCCTCTGGCGGTGAAAAACGCCCGGTAGGCCTCGCAGTAGAAATTCCGGTCCAGCCGCCCGTCCTCCAGAGCCAGCCGGTCCCGGCGGCAGCCGTTGCGGCAGATGCCGTACAGGCCGCACTTCCGGCACTCCTCCGGCACCCGCAGGGAGGCCTGGATGAAGGCCTGAGCCACTTCTCCCTGCTGCATCTGGGCAAAGGACTGCTCGCCCACGGTGCCCATCCGCCACTGGTCCAGCACGTAGAAGTCGCAGGGGTAGACGCCGCCGTCTCCCTCCACCACGAACTGAACGGAGCAGCAGCCGGTCATGCTGCATACCTCCGGCCGCTCGCCCAGCAGGATGCTCATCCAGTTGTCCAGGTGGCGGATGCTGACGTAATCGCCCTTTTGCAGGTCGGCAAACCACAGGTCAAACAGCCGGATCAGAAAATCGCCGTATTCCCGGCTGGAGAGATGGTACTTCTCCCCGCCCCGCTGGCTGTCCAGCGGCTCCAGGCAGGGGATGAACTGTAACCAGCGAAAGCCCTGCTTTTGATAAAAGTGATAGATCTGCCCGATAGACCGGGCGTTTTTCCCGGTGACCACGCAGAGGATGTTGTACTCCACATGATACCGGTCAAAGAGCTTCGCCGCGTGCATCACCCGGTTGAACGTGCCCTTTCCGGCCCGGTCCTTCCGGTTCAGATTGTGCAGCTCCGCCGGCCCGTCCAGGGAAAGGCCCACCAGAAAGTGGTTTTCCGCCAGGAACGCCGCCCACGCCTCGTCAATGCAGTAGCCGTTGGTCTGAATGGCGTTGTGGATGCGCACGCCGGGTCTGGCGTATTTTTTTTGCAGCTCCACCACGCTCCGGTAAAACGCCAGTCCGGCCAGCGTGGGCTCCCCGCCCTGGAAGGCAAAGGAGCAGATGCCCTCGGCGTATTCCATGGCGGCGGCAATGACCTGTTCCATCCGCTCCAGGGACAGCATTCCCTCAAAGGCGTGCTCCCGGTGCTCCGCCACATCCCGGTAAAAGCAGTAGGCGCAGGCCATGTTGCAGGCCGAGGAGGCCGGTTTGATCAAAACGTTGACCGCAGGCATCTCTTTTTCTCCTTTCTCTCCACGGCACAGCGCCGCATAGTGCCAACACCGCTATCATACCATCCGGCGGCCAAGAACACAACCGGTCAAATGATATGCCGGTCCGCCGCGCAGGCGGTGGCCCAGGTCATCTGGGCCG
>SFDT01000024.1 GCA_004558115.1 Clostridiales bacterium
CCGACAAATTCAATTTATTGCTCTGCGTAGTTGAACCTAATGACATCATAAACTTAATGAACACGCAAAAGGCCCACAGCAAAAAAATTGCTGTGGGCCTTCACTGTTTTACGGACATTCCCCTGTTCCGGAGGGTGGCTCTTTTGTGCGCCTGCCGCGCCTTCATCCCCCTATTTCCTATTGACATAATAGGAAATAGCTTTTATAATACACCCAATTCAGACAACGCCGGGCAGGCGGCCGCTTTCGCTGGGGCGGCCTGCCTGGTGACACCAAAGACATGGAGGGATGTGTCATGATACCAACACCCGCGCAGGCATGGGACCTGCTGTGCGAATACAACCAGGGAGAGTTCCACCGAAAGCACGGCCGCATCGTGGGCGACGTACTGCGGTGGTATGCCCAGCAGCTGGGCTACGGCGAGGAGGCGGACTTTTGGGAGGCCGTGGGCATCCTGCACGACCTGGATTTTGAGCAGTGGCCGGACCAGCACTGCACCAAGGAGCAGGAGCTGCTGCGGCAGCGGGACGTGGATGAGCAGCTCATCCACGCCGTGGCCAGCCACGGCTATCAGCTGACGGTGGACATCGCCCCGGAGCACGAGATGGAAAAGGTCCTGTACGCCGTGGACGAACTGACGGGCCTCATCGGCGCCGTGGCCCTCATGCGGCCCTCCGGCAGCGTCAGTGACATGGAGGTCAAGTCCGTGAAAAAGAAGTACAAGGACAAAAAGTTCGCCGCCGGCTGCTCCCGGGAGGTCATTGAGCGGGGCGCCGCCATGCTGGGCTGGGATTTGAACGACCTTATCGGCCGGACCATCCTGGCCATGCGGGCCAGTGACGCTGTGGCATGAGCAAGCGCGTACTGGTGGCCATGAGCGGCGGTGTGGATTCCAGCGTGGCCGCGTGGCTGCTGCGCCAGCAGGGCTACGACTGCACCGGCGTCACCATGAAGCTCTACGACAATGATACCGCCGGCCGGAAGGGTCACACCTGCTGCTCCCTGGAGGATGTGGAGGACGCCCGGGCCGTGGCCCGGCGGCTGGGCATCCCCTATCATGTGTTCAATTTTTCAGAGGAATTCCAGGAAAGCGTCCTGGAAAAGTTTGCCCGCAGCTACCTTGCCGGCACCACGCCCAATCCCTGCATCGACTGCAACCGCTATGTGAAATTCGGCGCCCTGCTGCACAGGGCTCAGGTGCTGGGCTTCGACTATATCGCCACCGGTCACTACGTCCGCCGTGTCCGGGACGGTTCTTCCGGCCGGTGGATACTGCGCAAAGCGGCAGATGGGGACCGGGACCAGAGTTATGTGCTGGCCTCCATGACCCAGGACCAGCTGTCCCGGACCCTGTTTCCCCTGGGAGAACTTACCAAGCCGGAGGTCCGGCGCATCGCGGAGGCCCAGGTCTTCTGCAACGCCCGCAAGCACGACAGCCAGGACATCTGCTTCGTGCCTGACGGCGACTTCGGTGCCTTTTTGGAGCGCTACACCCAAAAGCCCCTGCCGCAGGGAGATATTTTGGACCGCTCCGGCAACATTCTGGGCCGCCACCGGGGCGCCGCCCGGTACACGTTGGGCCAGCGGAAGGGCCTGGGCGTCGCGGCGGGAAGCCCGCTGTACGTCTGCGGCAAATCCATGGCGGACAACACCGTCACCCTGGGGCCGGAAGATACTCTGTACACCACGGCCCTGTTGGCGGGAGACTGGGTGTGGGGCGCCCTCCCCGGCCTGGAGGAGCCTTTGCGGGTGCAGGCAAAAGTCCGCTACCGCCAGAGCGACCAGTGGGCCACTGCTTCTCCGGCGGAGAATGGGCAGGTGCTTCTGACCTTTGACCAGCCCCAGCGGGCAGTGACCCCCGGCCAGGCGGTCGTGCTGTATCAGGGGGATACCGTGCTGGGGGGCGGCACCATTCTGCGTGCCCTCTGAGCCCCCGATTCTTGACATCCATTTCGGTGCGCGTATAATGAAGTCATTAGTTTTGACAAAAGCGGACCGTTTGCGCCGCTGAAAGGATGGAATGGAATGAAATGAAGATCGCGGTCACTTACGAAAATGGCAGCGTATTTGGCCACTTCGGCCATACAGAGCAGTTCAAGATCTACCAGGTGGAGGACGGCGCCGTTGTGAAGGCCCAGGTGGTGCCCACCAACGGCAGCGGCCACGGCGCCCTGGCGGGTTTTCTGGCGGACCACGGCGTGGATTGCCTCATCTGCGGCGGCATCGGTCCCGGCGCCCAGGCGGCTCTGGCCCAGGCGGGCATCCGGCTGTACGCCGGCTGCACCGGCAGCGCCGATGACCGGGTGAGCGAGCTGCTGGCCGGCTCCCTGGCCCACGCCGACGGCGCCACCTGCGACCATCATCACGATGAAGGGCATGACTGCGGCGGGCAGCACACCTGCGGCTCCCACAGCTGTCATTGATGGGTGCGGAATTGAAAGGAACCATGAATCATTCCCTCCGTGCCCGGCTGATGCTCTCCGCCTCCATGGCCATTTTCGGCACACTGTCGGTCTTTGTCCGCAACATTCCCCTGGCCTCCGGAGAGCTGGCTTTATACCGGGCGGTGCTGGCGGCCCTGCTTATCGGCGGCTATCTGCTGCTCACCCGGCAGAGGCTGGACCTGGCCGGTATCCGGCGGGAGCTTTTGTTGCTGCCGTTCTCCGGCGTGGCCATGGGCTTCAACTGGATCTTGCTGTTTCAGGCCTACCGCTATACCACGGTGTCCGTGGCCACCCTCAGCTATTATTTCGCCCCGGTCATCGTCACGGTTCTCTCGCCGGTGCTGTTCCATGAAAAGCTCAGCCGCCGCCAGATCGTATGCTTCGTCATGTCCACGGTGGGGCTGGTGCTGGTCATCGGCGTCACGGACCTGGCGCGGGGAGGCAGTCACTTCACCGGCATTTTGTTCGGTCTGGGGGCGGCGGTGCTCTATGCCGCTGTCATTCTCCTGAACAAATCCATTCGGAACATTTCCGGTATCCACCGGACCTTTTTGCAGTTTCTGGCGGCCATTTTGGTGCTCATCCCCTACGTGGCCTGCACCGGCGGCTTTCATCTGGCCGGTATGCCGGCTCTGGGCTGGAGCTGCCTTTTGGTGGTTGGCCTTTTCCACACCGGCGTCACCTACTGTATGTACTTTTCCGCCCTGAAGGAGCTCAGCGGACAGGAGGCATCGATCCTCAGCTACATCGACCCTCTGGTGGCCGTTGTCATCTCTGTTCTGGTGCTCCATGAGCCCATCACCGCATCCCAGTTGGCCGGCGGCATCCTGATTTTGGGTTTCACCCTTTGGAACGAGTGCGCCTCCGCCTGACGGTTTGCAGCCTGCCGAAAATTCTTTTTTCGGCAGGCTGTTTTTTTGTTTGGTCCGGGGGAAAATACCGTTGACATTCGCCCCCCTTTCCGATAATATAATATGTCGAATGAATACGGAAGGAGAAAAATCATGAGTCTGCTGCTGACCGGCGGGGCCGTTTTCGCCGATGGGGCGTTTCGGAATATGGATATTGCCATTGACCAGGGCCGTATTGTTTCCGTTTCCCTTCCCCGGGAAGACGTTTCCGTCATTGAATTGCATGATCGTTTGATCGTTCCAGGTTTCGTTGATGTCCATGTTCATCTTCGGGAGCCTGGTTTTTCTTATAAGGAGACGGTTTTCTCCGGAACGGCGGCTGCCGCCGCCGGTGGGTACACCGCGGTGTGCGCCATGCCCAACCTGAAGCCAGTGCCGGACAGTTTGGACCACCTCCAGGCGCAGCTGGACCTCATCCGCAAAAACGCCAACGTCCACGTGTATCCCTACGGCGCCATCACCTGCGGTGAGCAGGGGCAGGCCCTTTCCGACATGGCTGCCATGGCGCCGTATGTGGCCGGCTTCTCCGATGACGGCAAGGGCGTCCAGTCTGACAGCATGATGCGCGCCGCCATGGAGCTTGCCAAATCCCTGGACAAGCCCATCGTGGCCCACTGTGAGGACGAGCGCCTGCTGCCCAAGGGCTGGGCTGTTCACGACGGTGCCTTTGCCAAGGCCCACGGCCTGGTGGGCAATCCCTCCGAAAGCGAGTGGCGCCAGGTGGAGCGGGATATTACCCTGGTGCGGGAGACCGGCTGCCGCTACCATGTGTGCCACATCTCCACGAAAGAATCCGTGGCCCTCATCCGCGCCGCCAAGGCGGAGGGCCTGCCGGTCACCTGCGAGACCGGGCCCCACTACCTGGTCCTCACCGACGAGGACCTGCTGGACGAGGGCCGCTTCCGCATGAATCCCCCCATCCGCTCCGCCGCCGACCGGGACGCTCTGGTGGAGGGCCTGCTGGACGGCACCATCGACTGCATCGCCACGGACCACGCTCCCCACTCCGCCCAGGAAAAGGCCGGCGGCCTCAGCAGCAGTCTCAACGGCATCGTGGGTCTGGAGTGCGCCTTCCCCATTCTCTACACCCAGCTGGTGGAGCCCGGCATCGTGCCCCTTTCCACCGTTCTCAACGCCCTGTGCGTCAACCCCCGGAACATCTTCGGCCTGCCCGGCGGCACCATCACCGACGGTGCTCCCGCCGACCTGACGGTCATCGACCTCAACCGGCCCCATGTCATCGACAGTGGCAGCTTCCGCTCCCTGGGCCGGGCTACGCCTTTTGACGGCTGGGGCGTTTCCTGCGCCGTGGCCATGACCATCTGCGGCGGCAAGATCGTCTATCACGACCTGAATACCCAGGAGGACGCCTTATGAAAAAATCTCTCTTTACCATGGAACACGCCCGGCAGCTGACGGAGGATACCTACGAGCTGGTCCTCTCCGGCGACACCTCCGCCATCACGGCGCCGGGCCAGTTCGTGAACATTGAATTGCCCGGAAAATTCCTGCGCCGCCCCATCTCCATCTGCAACTGGACCGACAACGCCCTGATGCTGCTGGTCAAGGTGGTGGGCGAGGGCACCAAAGAACTCGTGCGCTGCGTGCCCGGCACGGAGCTGGACGTTTTGAGTGGCCTTGGCAACGGCTTTGATATGAGCCTTGCCGGTGAACACCCCGTCCTGGCCGGCGGCGGCATCGGCATCGCCCCCCTGTACGGCCTGGCCCAGCGGATGCTGGCGGCGGGGATGCACCCCACCGTGGCCTTGGGCTTCCGCACCGGAAAGGACGCCTTTTATCTGGAGGAATTCGCCTCTCTCGGCTGCCGCCTCCTCATCGCCACAGAGGATGGGAGCCTGGGCACCCGTGGCTTCGTCACCGACTGCATCCGGGCCGTGCCGGAGTGTGACTACGTCCTCTCCTGCGGCCCCCTGCCCATGCTGAAGGCCGTCCACGCCCTGCCCCAGCTCAAGGACGGGCAGTTCAGCTTCGAGGCCCGGATGGGCTGCGGCTTCGGCGCCTGCATGGGCTGCACCGTGCCCACGAAGGACGGGTACAAGCGGGTCTGCAAGGACGGCCCCATCCTGTATAAGGAGGAGATCGTATGGTGAATCTCAGTGTGTCTCTCGCGGGTGTGGAGCTGAAAAATCCCATCATCCCCGCCTCCGGCACCTTCGGCTACGGCCGGGAATACGCCGAGCTGTATGACCTGAACATCCTGGGAAGCTTTTCCTGGAAGGGCACCACCAAAGAGGCCCGTCTGGGCAATCCCCAGCCCCGCATCGCGGAAATGACCGGCGGCATGCTCAACGCCGTGGGCCTCCAGAACCCCGGCATGGACGCCGTACTGGAAAAGGAAGTACCCAACATCGCGCGCATCTTCCAGGGGCCCGTCATTGCCAACATCGGCGGCTTTTCCATTGACGAATACGTGGAAAACTGCCGCAAGCTGGAATCTGTGGAGCAGGTGAAAATTCTGGAGGTCAACATCTCCTGCCCCAATGTCCACGCCGGCGGCAAGAACTTCGGCTGCGACCCCAAGGCCGCCGCGGAGGTGACAAAAGCCGTGAAGGCCGCCACCAGCAAGCCTGTTTTTATGAAGCTGACCCCCAATGTCACGGACATTGCGGAAATCGCGAAAGCCTGCGAGGACGCCGGCGCCGACGGCGTGTGCCTCATCAATACGCTGCTGGGCATGCGCATCGACCTGAAAACGAAGCGTCCCGTCATCGCCAACCGCACCGGCGGCGTCTCCGGCCCCGCCGTGTTCCCTGTGGCGCTGCGGATGGTGTGGGACGTATACGAGGCTGTGCGCATCCCCGTCATCGGCTGCGGCGGCGTTTCCTCCGCCGAGGATGCGGCGGAGATGATGCTGGCCGGTGCCGCGGCTGTGGAGGTGGGCGCCGCCAATTTGAAGGACCCCTTCGCCTGCAAGACCATGGTGGAAAAGCTGCCCGGTGTCTGCGAAAAGCTGGGTGTGGAGCGCATCGCCGATTTGACCGGCGCCGCCCACCGCTGAAAGATCAACAGAAAGGACTGTATTTGATATGAGCGCGAAAGATGTCATCATTGCCCTGGATTTCCCCACCAAGGAGGAGACCCTCCGCTTTCTGGACCAGTTCCCCGCCGGAGAAAAGCCCTTCGTGAAGATCGGCATGGAGCTTTTCTACGCCGAGGGACCCGATGTGGTCCGTGAGATCAAGGCCCGGGGTCACAAAATTTTCCTGGACCTGAAGCTCCACGACATCCCCAACACCGTGAAGCGGGCCATGGCGGTCCTCTCCCGGCTGGACGTGGACATGGTGAACCTCCACGCCGCCGGCGCCTCTGAAATGATGAAGGGCGCCCTGGAGGGTCTGACCCGGCCCGACGGCACCTGCAAGCCGGGCTCCGGCCGGCCCCTGCTGATCGCCGTCACCCAGCTGACCTCCACTGACGCCGCCGCCCTGAAAAACGAGCTGCTCATCGACGTGCCCATGGCGGAGACCGTCATGTCCTACGCCAAAAACGCCGCCGATTCCGGCCTGGACGGCGTGGTGTGCTCTCCCCTGGAGGCCGCTCTCGTCAAGGAGAAATGCGGTGAGAGCTTCGTCACCGTCACCCCCGGCATCCGCTTTGCCGACAGCGCCGTGGGCGACCAGAAGCGCATCATGACCCCGGAGAAGGCGGGCAAGTCCGGCTGCGACTACATCGTGGTGGGCCGGCCCATCACCCAGGCTGACGACCCTGTGGCCGCCTACCGCCGGGCTGTGAAAGATTTTCTCGGTTAACAACTTTCTTGAGGAGGATTTACCAATATGAGCCTGGAAAAAACTATCGCCCATGACCTGCTGAGCATCGGCGCCGTGTTCCTGCGGCCTGACGAGCCCTTCACCTGGGCCAGCGGCATCAAGAGCCCCATCTACTGCGACAACCGCCTGACCTTGACGGCTCCCGCCGTCCGCACCCATGTGGAGGAGGGCCTGGTGGACCTCATCTGCAAGTACTATCCCACTGTGGAGGTCCTCATGGGCACTTCCACCGCCGGCATCGCCCACGCCGCCATCGTGGGCCACCTCATGGGCCTGCCCATGGGCTATGTCCGCTCCGGCAACAAGGACCACGGCCGTCAGAACCGCATTGAGGGCAAGCTCCTGCCCGGCCAGAAGGTCGTCGTGGTGGAGGACCTCATCTCCACCGGCGGCAGCTGCATCGAAGTGGTGGAGGCCCTGCGGGAGGCCGGCGCCCAGGTGCTGGGCATCGTGTCCATCTTCACCTATGGCCTCCAGAAGGGCCTGGACCGCATGGCCGCCGAGGATGTGGTCAATTACAGCCTCTCCAACTTCGACGCCGTGTGCGAAGTGGCCGCCGAGGAGGGCAAGATCCGCCCCGAGGACATTGAGCGGCTGAAGAAGTTCCGGGCCAACCCCTCTGACGAAAGCTGGATCGGCTGAGAAAGGAGTCTCGTTATGTCCATTCGTAATCTCATTGACATCACCGACCTCACCGTGGAGGAGATCGACCAGCTGATCGCCACGGCGGAGGATATCATCGAAAATCCTGCCAAGTATCAGGACGCCTGCGCCCACAAGCAGCTGGCCACCCTGTTCTTCGAGCCCTCCACCCGCACCCGGCTGAGCTTCGAATCCGCCATGCTGGCCCTGGGCGGCAGCGTGCTGGGCTTCTCCGAGGCCCAGAGCAGCTCCACCGCCAAGGGTGAGACCGTGGGCGACACCATCCACACCGTCAGCTGCTACGCCGACATCATCGCCATGCGCCATCCCAAGGAGGGCGCTCCCTATGCCGCGGCCCAGTTCAGCGAGGTGCCCATCATCAACGCCGGCGACGGCGGCCACAACCACCCCACCCAGACCCTGACGGATCTTCTGACCATCCACCGGGAGAAGGGCCGCCTGGACAACTTCACCATCGGCTTCTGTGGCGACCTGAAATTCGGCCGCACCGTCCACTCCCTGGTGAACGCCCTCAGCCGCCAGAGCGGCATCAAGTTCGTGTTCATCTCCCCCGATGAGCTGAAAATGCCGGACTACATCAAGGAAAACGTGCTGGACAAGAACGGCCTGCCCTATGAGGAGACCACCAGCCTGGAAGAGGCCATGCCGGCTCTGGACATCCTGTACATGACCCGCGTCCAGAAGGAGCGGTTCTTCAACGAGGCGGATTACGTCCGCTTGAAGGACACCTATGTGCTGGACCCGGAGAAGCTGGTCCCCGCCAAGAGCGACCTGTGCATCCTCCATCCCCTGCCCCGCGTCAATGAGATCACTGTGTCCGTGGACCGCGACCCCCGTGCCTGCTACTGGAAGCAGGTGAAAAACGGCAAGTTCATCCGCATGGCGCTCATCATGAAGCTCCTGGGCATCCGTGTGTAAAAGGAAGGAGAGGGACCTATGAATATCGACAGCATCCAAAACGGCGTGGTCCTGGACCACATCCAGGCCGGCAAGGGCATGGACGTTTACAAATACCTCCGCCTGGACCAGCTGGACTGCCAGGTGGCCATCATCAAAAATGCCCGCAGCGGCCACATGGGCAAAAAGGACATCATCAAGATCGACTCCCCCATGGAAGTGGACCTGGATGTGCTGGGCTACATCGACTCCAACATCACCGTCAACATCATCCGCAACGGCGTCCGGGTGGAAAAGAAGCATCTGAAGCTGCCCCGGAAGCTGGTGAACATTATCCACTGCAAGAATCCCCGCTGCATCACGGTCAGCGAGCCCCAGCTGGATGCCATTTTCCTGCTGAGCGACGAGGATAAGCACACCTACCGCTGCGCCTACTGCGACACGGAAAAGCGCCGCAAGCTGTAAAAAATACCGGGGCCCCCGCTTTGGCGGGGGTCCCGCCTTTTGTGATAAACGGATGAATACAACGAATTCCCACGCCCTCCGGGGTACGCTCTGCGCCGCCCTGGGCGGCGTCTGCTGGGGCTTTTCCGGCACCTGCGGACAATACCTGTTCTCCCGCTTCGGCGTCAGCTCTCTGTGGCTGACATGCCTGCGGCTGCTGGCGGCAGGCCTTATCATGGTGCTGTTGGCACTCCCGAAGCACCGCGGCGCCATGGCGGCCATCTGGCGCGCTCCCCGGGAGGCGGCGCTGCTGGTGTGCTATGGTGTCTTCGGCCTCTTGATGTGCCAGTACGCCTATATGACCGCCATCTCTTACTCCAATGCCGCCACGGCCACTGTGCTCCAGACGCTGAACCTGGTGCTCATCATGCTGCTGACCTGCCTTCGGGGGCACAGGCCTCCCCGCCCCGTGGAGCTCACCGCCCTGGTGCTGGCCCTGGCGGGCACCTTTTTGCTGGCCACCGGCGGCGATATCCGCCATATGACGCTCTCTCCCCAGGGGCTGTTTTGGGGCCTGGCCGCCGCCGTGGCGGTGGTGAGCTACGTGATGCTTCCCCGGGGACTGATGGCCCGGTGGGGGAGGGCCCCCATCACCGCTATGGGAATGCTCATCGGCGGCGTCGCTGTGAACCTGGCCGCCCGCAACTGGACCATGGATGTCCACCTGCCCCTCCGGGGCTGGCTGGCCGCCGCCTGCATCGTGGTCCTGGGCACCATCGTGGCCTTTTCCCTCATCATGCAGGGCATTCAGGATGTGGGGCCGGTGAAGGCCTCCATGCTGGCGGCCACGGAGCCGTTGTCCGCCACGGTCTTTTCCGCCCTGTGGCTGGGCACCGCCTTTTCTTGGACGGACCTCATCGGCTTTGCCTGCATCATTTCCACCATCTTTCTGCTGGCAAAAACCGACTGATCAAAAGCGCAAGCGCCCCGACTACCGCACCGAACCCTGCGGTGACGTGTTCACCTGCCGGGGCTGCGGGTAGCCTCCACTCCAACCGGGTGGCCGCCGGCGATGCCCCCCGCCCCGCTCATGAGCCTGGCCGTCCGCCCGCCGGCGGAGCCGCCTTTCCCCTTGAGCCGGCTGAAAGGCCTGCTGCAAAAAAGAAAGACCTGTTCCACGGAACAGGTCTTTCTTTTTCATCTGATAATCAAAGTCCCCGCCATTCCTCGGGCCGCAGGCAGCTGAGGTCCCGCTCCGCGGCGTCAATGACCCGGATCATGGCCTCTTTGTCCTGATTCAACGTGCCCTTGAGCACCAGGTAGTTGCTGGCGTGATTCATGCGGAACACACTGCCGGGGCTGTCCAGATTTTCCACCAGAAGGCGGGTCTCCTGAAGCACCTGGGGCTGGGTCAGCAGCTGGAAGCTGCCGTCCCGCACCCAATCGTACAAGGGCGTTTCCGGCTCCACCATCAGTGTCAGCATCCCGATATATTCAGGGTCCATGGCGTTGAAGGCCTTCGCGGTCTCGACGGCGTGCTGCTCCAGCAGCTCCGGTCCGCCCAGGCCGGTGATGGCGGTGACAGACAGAGCAATGCCGTTTTGCCGGACCTTTTGGCCCATCTCCACGATCTCCGCCGCGCCGTGACCCTTGTTCATGCGCTTCAGGACCTCATCACAGCCGGACTCCAGGCCCATATACACCATGGTCAGGCCCTTTTCCCGCAGCGTCCGCAGCTCCTCATCCGTGCGGATGCGGATGGAGGCGGGAGAGGCATAGCTGGTGACCCGCTGGCACTCCGGAAACAGCTCCCGGATGGTGTCCAGAATGACGTACAGCTCACCGGCCCTGCGGACCAGGGCGTCGCCATCCGCCAAAAACACCTTGTCTACCCTGCGGTAAGTGCGGCGGGCCATGCGGAAGTCCTCCAGCACCTCCTCCAGCGGCCGGATGGCAAATCGCTTTTCCTTGTACATGCTGCAAAACGCGCAGGTGTTGTGGCTGCATCCGTAAGTCACCTGGACAATGAGGCTGTACGCCTCGGAGGGGGGACGGTATACGCTGCCGTAATACCTCATACGCCCAGCTTCTCCAGAGCGGACAGCTTCAGGCACACGCACAGCACCTCGATGGCCTGCTCCAGCTCCTCCACGGGAGGCAGCGTGGGCGCGATGCGGAGATTGCTGTCAGCGGGGTCCTTGCCATAGGGGAAGGTAGCGCCGGCGCCGGTCATGACGACGCCTGCCTCCCGGCACAGCTCCCAGGTACGCTTGGCGGTGCCGGGCATGGCGTTCAGGGAGATGAAGTAGCCGCCCTTGGGCCGGCACCAGGAGGCGATGTCCAGCGGCGCGATCTCCTGGTCCAGGGCTTCCAGCACAGCGCGGAACTTAGGGCCCAGAATGGCTGCGTGCTTCTTCATCAGCTCCAGGGTGTGGGCCTTGTTCTGGAGGTACAGCACATGGCGCTGCTGGTTCACCTTGTCGAAGCTGATGATCTGAATGGTCAGCAGCTTTTCCATATATTTCAGGTTTTCCTCCGAGGTGGCGAAGCAGGCCACACCGGCGCCGGGCAGCGTGATCTTGGAGGTGGAGGCAAACTCGAACACCAGGTCGGGGTTGCCGGCTTCGGCGCACGCCGCCAGAATGTCCGGGAACTCCACATAGTCGCCCTCGAACTCGTGGACACAGTAGGCGTTATCCCACATGACAGTGAAATCGGGAGCGGCGGGCTTCAAGGCCGCCATGCGGCGCACGGTTTCGTCAGAATAGATAATACCATCGGGGTTGGAATATTTGGGAACACACCAAATGCCCTTCACCGTGGGGTCCTTTACCGCTTCTTCCACGGCGTCCATGTCAGGGCCTTCGCCGGTCATGGGGATATTCACCATCTCAAAGCCAAAGCTCTCGGTGATCTTAAAATGGCGGTCATAGCCGGGGACCGGGCACAGCCACTTCACTTTTTCCTCTTTGCACCAGGGGCGCTCGCTGTGGAGCAGGCCATGGGTATAGGCCTTGGAAATGGTGTCGTACATCAGCTGCAGGCTGCTGTTGCCGCCGACGAACACCTGCTCCGGCCGGCAGTCCAAAATCTCCGCAAACAGCTGCTTTGCAGCGGGAATGCCGGACATTTCGCCATAATTCCGCACATCGATACCATTGGATACAAAATCTCCCGGCTCGTCCATCAGGTTAAAGATCACATCGGACACCATGTCCAGCTGCGCTTTGCCGGGCTTGCCGCGGGCCATGTTCAGCTTCAGGCCCCGGGCCTTCAGCTCCTCAAATTTCGCGGACACCCGCGCGTATTCATCCTTCCGCTCCTGGGCGGTCATCTTTGTGTAGGCGGTCATATGGGACATCATCCTCTCCATTTGCGTTTGATACAGTATATATCATGTCTCATAAAAGTTTCAATGACCATTTTGCCGATTTTTCGGCACGATTATACCCTCGCAAGTATCTGCATCACCAGTACCATGTTGATCAGAGCGATGGGATAGGTGGTCGCATAGGTGGACGCCACGTCCGTGGTGCCGGAGGTTTGGATCAGCGCGGCCAGGGACGGCGTGCTGGTCATGCCGCCGGTCATGGCCGCGAGTCCGTTCAGGGCGGACAGGCGGAACAGCCTTTGGCTGAAGAAAAAGCCGAGGGCCATGGGGATAAAGGTCAGCAGCAGGCCGTAGAAAATGAGGGACGCGCCGTACTGCTCCACGATCTCCATCAGGCGGCTGCCGCCCTCGGTGCCGGCACCGGTGAAAAACAGGATGAGGCCCAGTTCTTTGGTGGGGCCCACCATTTTCGGGTCTACCCGCAGGTCCAGCGGCCCGATGCGCCCCAGATGCCCCAGCAGCAGCCCCACCAGCAGGGGGCCGCCGGAATTGCCCAGGGAAAAGCTGCCGATGCCCGGCAGGGGGATCGTAACGCCTCCCAGAAGCATCCCGCAGGCGATGGCCAGAGCCAGCGTGAAAAAGCCCTGGGCCTCCAGGCGGATCGTCCCCTGTTTGCTCCGGCTGCCCTGTGCCGCCTCCGTCTGCCGCAGCAGCTCCCGCTCCCGGGCCATGTCCGTTTTTAAAAGCTTGGGCACCAGCTGGACAAACAGCACCTTCCCCAGTGTTCCCACCGGATACATGATGCCGTAGCCCGCCGCCACCTTGGCCACGGCGTCGGCACTTTCCGCAAAGGCCTCCTTTGCGGAAGCAAAGCCGGGGGAGGTGGTATAAGCCCCGGTCATGAGGCCCATGGCGATGGGGGTCTCGATCCCGGCGAAACGGATGATAGCCACGCACAAGGCCGCTCCGGTCAGGGCCGTCAGCAGGCACAACAGCACATAGGCCGCGCCGTGGCGCCGCAGGTTCCCGGCGAAGGTAGGGCCGGCACTGATGCCCACAGAGGCGATGAACAGCACCATGCCCGCCGTCTGCATGGCCGCCGGGAATGTGACGCCGAAATGTCCGAATACCAGCGCCACCAAAAAAATAGCGCTGCTGCCCAGCGAGATCCCCTTGATTTTGATGGCGCCCACCACGTAGCCCAGAGCCGCGATGGCGAAGATCATCACCACCGTTCGGGCAGTTTCCTGCATGGAAAACATATCCTCATCCCCTTTGCCTGACACTGTCCAGGCAATTTCTTTTCTCTCCAGTATACCGCCCTCCCTTTCATTTTTCAACGTGTAAAGTAAACGGCGGAGTGATGTACCGCCTTAGCTGCCGCCCCCTGCGGCTATAAAATATTTTGTCGGAACCACTCTTTTACTCTTTTAAAAAGTATGGTATAGTTAATTATAATGAAAACGTTTAAGAGGTGGAGTATGGACGACAAGCAGGAACAAAAATTTCATCAGTTGACAGAAACCCCCGTGGGTCCGCTCATCTGCCGGCTGGCTCTTCCCTGTATCCTCAGCATGCTGGTCACCTCCTTTTACAATATGGCGGACACCTTTTTTGTGGGGATGCTGAAAAACGACAGTATTACCGGCGCCGTAGGCGTGGTATTTTCCCTCATGGCCATCATTCAGGCGGTGGGGTTTTTCTTTGGCCACGGCAGCGGCAACTTTATCTCCCGGGAGCTGGGAAAGCAGAATTTTGACGAGGCCTCCAATATGGCGGCCACCGGCTTTTTTTCCGCCCTCACTGCCGGCCTTTTGATCTGTATTTTGGGACAAATATTTTTGAATCCTCTGGCCACTTTGCTGGGCTCCACACCTACCATCCTTCCTTATTCCACAGCCTATCTGCGGATCATCCTCATTGGAGCCCCATGGATGACCGCTTCTCTGGTCCTCAATAACCAGCTGCGGTTTCAGGGCAGCGCCGCCTATGGCATGGTGGGTATCGTCAGCGGCGCCATTTTGAATATCGGTCTGGACCCTCTGCTGATTTTTGTGTTCGACATGGGCATCGCCGGCGCTGCCTGGGCCACCATCTGCAGCCAGTTTGTCAGCTTCTGCCTGCTGCTGGTGGGCTGTTCCCGGGGCGGCAACCTCCGCATCCGCATTTCCCGGGTACAGTTGAAATGGGCTTATTTCAAGCGCATTATTCAGGGCGGCCTGCCCTCCCTGGGCCGGCAGGGTCTGGCCAGTGTGGCCACCATCTGCCTGAACCAGGCAGCAGGCCCCTATGGGGACGCCGCCATTGCCGCCATGAGCGTGGTGCAGCGGATCATGATGTTCGGTGCCTCCACCATGATCGGCTTCGGCCAGGGCTTCCAGCCCGTCTGCGGCTTCAATTACGGCGCAAAGCTCTACAAGCGGGTCCGGGATGGCTTCTGGTTCTGTGTAAAGACCTCCACCGTCTTTTTGCTGGCGGTAAGCATTCTGGGCTTCGCATTTGCCCCGCAGCTGATCGCCCTGTTCCGGGACAGCCCGGAGGTCATCGCCTTCGGTTCCACCGCTCTGCGGTTCCAGTGCGTCACCTTCTGGTTCCAGGGGTGGACCGTCATGAGCACCATGATGCTTCAGACCATGGGCCGCACAGTCCCCGCCACCTTCCTGGCCATGGCCCGGCAGGGGATCTTTTTCATCCCCCTGGTGTGGATCCTGTCCTGTACCTTGGGCTTTTTGGGTGTTCAAATGACCCAGCCAGTGTCCGATGTACTGACCCTGGCCTGCGCCATCCCCATTCAGTTAAAAGTCCTGCGGGAACTGGCTGCCAACGAGCTGTAAAAAAGACCGTCCTTTTTAGAAAAGGGCGGTCTTTTATTCGGTTTTACGCAAACGTTTGTACATTTATATCGTGAAAGCGCACAGGCAAAGTTTTTCCGTTTTATGCTATTTGCTGAATTTCAAGCCTTTCTATTGACTTTTTGCTAAATAGCACCCATAATAATATCATACATTCTCCCTGTTAGAAGGGATTTTTCTTTCCCGGTTTTTGAAAACGTTTGCGTTTTCAAAAGGTCTGTCAGCAGCATGTGGTCCGGCGATTCCTGTGGAGTGGCAACAGCCGGCCTCATTGCGCTGGTGCTTCTTCTTTCCTTCTACGGTCCATGCCCGCGCTTCTGCCAAGGCGCGGGCATTGGACTATCCGGGACACACGAAAAAGCGTCCGCTCAAAAGAGCGGACGCTTTCTTTATGTCTGATCAATAGAATTCTTTCATGTACGCCTCGACATCCGCCCGGGTGCCCATATAAGGACCGGGGGTCTCCATCTTCAGGGAGACCAGCGCCGTGGCAGTTTTCAGAGCGGTGGGGATATCCTGGGTGAGCCGCTCCGTGACGTAGCAGGCAAAAGTGGTATCGCCGCGGCCGGTGCGGCCGGACAGGTTTCTGGCCTTGATGGGGCAGGTATAGACCTCCTTGCCGTCGTAGACCAAAACCTCCGTGTTGTGGGTAATGAGGATCTCCTTGGCGCCCCAGCTGTACAGCAGCTTGGCAGCCTCCGCCCGGTCCGTCAGGCCGGTGAGGATCTCCGCCTCGGCGGCGTCGGTCTTCAGGAAGCGGACATAGGGCAGCATCTCCCGCTTGGCGGCCCAATCATGGTACACCATGCCGCCGTTTTCCACACAGCGCAGCATGGTCTGCACATCGATAGCCACCATGGCATGCTGCGCGGCAAAGGGGATCATCTCGTCGGTGATGTCGCCGCCCACAAGGCCGGCCAGGTGCCAGATAGCCGCGTCGATCTGGGGCACCTCATCAGTGCGGTAGGGGTCGATGACGCTGTCCACCGTGGAGGTGCGGCGCTCCCGGTCCGGGGTGTGGTACACATTTTTGGTGACAAAGGAATGGCTGCTGTGGAGAGGATAGACCGTGATGTTGGGGGCGGCGGCAAACGCTGCTTTCAGGTCTACCTGGGTGGTGTCCGCCTTGGGAAGGACCGCGATCTTGTGGCCCATGTTGGCGGCGGCAAAGCCGGAGTAATACACCGCACCGCCGGTGGCCCGGACAGTAGTGCCGTCATAGTCCACATTGGTGTCCTGGGCGACTTCGCCGATGATCAGGGAATCAAACTGGCTCATACGTTTTCCTCCTTCCGGATCTTCTCATCCGCGTCCACAAAGGACTGATATTTGGGGCTCCACAGCTGGAACTGCCGGGTCTCGATCATATGCTTATAGGCGTAAGAGTCCTTCACCCGCTCCGGCAAGATGACGCCGGCCTGGGCCTCATCACCGTCCCGGTGGGTGTCAGAGCCGGCCAGCCGGTAATACGCGGGATGGCGCAGGCAAAGCTCCAGGGCCTTGTCGTTGTTGTTCTCATGGCGGGGGTTGCCGTTGATGATCTCCGCGCCGTGGACGGCAGTCTCCTGCACGGGAGCACTGCCCTTGCGGAAGGGATGGGCATGAATGATGAGCACCTGGTCGTGGAACTTGTCATAAAACTCCTGGGCGCTCATGCAGCACATGTAGGGATTGGAGCGGAGCCACTGTTCATCGATACCATAGACCAGGTAGTCGTTGTCATTTTCCGGGAACCGCAGCTCAGCGCCCAGGATCACGTCCAGGCCCACTTCGTCGCCCCGCTTTTTGGAGGCGTGATAGCCGCTGAGGTAGTGGTCCATCACCGCGTCCCAGTTATGCTGGATATCGATGCGGGACAAATACTCCGGATGCAGATGGTCCGTGACCACAAGGCCCGTGAAGCCGTTGCGGACATAGCGGTCCACCACGTCCGCCGCCGGAAGGTGGCCGCACTTGCTGGTCTCCGAGGTATGGGTATGGGGGTCATAAAGATAACCATTCATTTTGTTTACTTCCTTTTCATCATAGGAACCCGGGCGCGCCGGGCATCCTGTTTTTGATCGTGTTTCTGTCTCAGTCCAGAGGCCGGCAGGTGCTGCGCTTGATGAGGGTCGGCAGCAGGATCTGGTGCACATACCCCTGGGTCCCGTTTTCAATTTTGTCCCGCAGCATGTCCACTGCCTGGACCGCCATCTCCCGCTTGGGCTGTTCGATGGTGGTCAGCTCAATACGGGGCATGCCCGTGGCCGTGATATTATCGAAGCCAATGAGACTCAGCCGGCCGGGAATGTCAATATGCATTTCATCCGCCGCCTTCAAAATGCCCAGGGCATTGGAGTCCGTGGAGGCAAAGATGGCGGTGTAATCCAGCGGTTTGGAGAACAGGTCCCGGGCCAGCTGGTAGCCGTTATTGATAGAGGAGCGGGAAAATTCACTGTTGAAAAACCGCTGCTGAAGCCCCAATTCCTGGCAGGCCTTCATGTATCCCTCCGCCCGCAGCTGGTGGGTAGTGGAATGGCGGCGGCCAAAATACAAAATATCCCGGTGTCCCAAGTCATAGAGGTATTTCGTGCCGATATAGGTGCCCCGGCTGTTGTCCACAGCCACATAGCTCTGGGGCTGGTCCCGCAGGTTCTCCGACAAAAACACCGTGGGGACCTGGTCCGCGTAAGCCCGGATGTTCTCATAGGTCTTCGGGCTCTGGGGCACAATGAGGATGCCGTCCACCTGGCGTCCCAGCAGCAGCTTCACCACAGTTTTCTCCTGCTTCAGATCGGGACCGGAGTTGCACAGCATGATATTGTACCCGTGAGACCGGGCACTCATCTCCGCGTAATAAGCCAGCTCCGACATGAACTGGTTGTCGATGGAGGGCACCACCAGGCCAATGAGGTCCGTCTTTTTCATGACCATGGAGCGGGCCACATAATTGGTGGTATAGCCCATTTCATCACACAGCTTGATGATCCGCTCCCGGGTCTCACTGCCGATCTGCGGACTGCCGGAAAGGGCGCGGGAGACCGTTGCATAAGACACACCGGCGGCCTTCGCAACATCTTTCAGCGTTACACTTTTCATACTGCATCGTCCTTTTCACGCGACGAAAAATCGTAAACGTTTCCGCTTTTTTTGAACCAGCAGGCGGACCCACGGTCCCTCTCCTGCTGTCTATGAAAAGAATATCCGATTTTTCATACATTGTCAACATCAATCTTAGTTTTATCCTGCTTTTGGGCAGAAAACCGAAAATTTAACGTACTCTTTGGCATTTGGCATATTGACAAAGCGGCTGGTGTTCTTTAGAATAAAAACTATCAAAAGTCGCAAACGTTTACAGCCTAAAAGGGGGAATGTCCATGATCCGTGCGGTACTGTTCGATGTAGGCGGCACGCTCCACGAGGTACACCGGGAGCCGGAACTAGAGATCGCTTTTTGCAGTGAGCTGCTGGAAAAGCTGTCCAGCAGCGGCATTTCTCTGTCTGTCACGCCTCAGGACCTGCTGCCTCTGCTGCATCAGAACGCCGAGAATTATAAGCACTGGTCCGAGGAGAGCCGGGTAGAGCTTCCCGCCTCCCGCATCTGGAGTGAGTATTACCTGCGCCAGTTTCATATCGGAGAGGACCGCCTGGCTCCCATTGCCGAGGAGCTTTCCGTCTGGTATGATTCCCACCGTGTCCGCAATGTTCCCCGCCCCCATATGCAGGAGACCATTTTCCGCTTGCGGGACATGGGACTGGTCCAGGGCATCATCTCCAATATGATCTCCAGGACCTACGTCCCCGGCCTGATGGAGCAGTACGGCATCTCCGAATGCCTTTCCTGTGTGATCGTCTCCGCCTCGGCCGGCATCCGCAAGCCGGACCCCGCTATCTTCCAAATGGCCGCCGGGACCTGCGGTGTTGCCTGCGGAGAGATGGCCTATGTGGGCGACACGCTGTCCCGGGATGTGCTGGGCTGCCGCAACGCCGGCGTGGCTCTTTCCATTCAGATTCAAAACCCCGACATGGCTTTCCGGGACGCGGCCTTTGTAAACACCGGCCTGGCCCCGGATGTCCGCATCAGTGACCTGGCGGAGATCCCGGACATCGTCCGTGCCTATAATGCCCGGGCATCCGCGCTTTGACCCGATCTCATCCTATTTAGAGCTTATCGAGATATTCAATATTAATAAGGAGGACTTTATGATGACCCCCGATATTCAAACCATCTTTTTCGACGTCGGCAATACCCTCCGCATCGTCCTGAAGGAACAGGATTTTATCGACAAGGCGGAAGCCGGCCTCATGGAACTCATCCAGACCCAGGAATCTCATGACGAGCTGTTCGCCAAGCTGGAGGAGCGGTGGAAGAAGTACCGCAAGATGTCCAAGACCACCCTGCTGGATGTCTCCGAGGGCGAACTGTGGACCCAGTATATGCTGCCGGAGTATGACCCCAATATGGTCTATGCCAACGCTCCCCGTCTGACCCGTCTGTGGCGGGACCATGACGGCCGACGTGTGGCCCGTCCCGACGCCGTGGACACCATCCGAGAGCTGCACAAGCGGGGTTACACCCTGGGCATCATCGCCAACACCGTCACGGAGACGGAGATCCCCGACTGGATGGCCGCCGACGGCGTGGCGGACTGCTTCAAAACCACCATCCTCTCCTCCAAGGTCCGGCTGCGCAAGCCCGACCCCGCCATCTATCATCTGGCCTGCCGCTGCATCGGCACCCCCGAGGCCAACTGCGCCTATGTGGGCGACAACCCGGTGCGGGATGTGGAAGGCACCCAGGCCGCCGGATTCGGTATGATGATCCGTATCGACGAGCCTGACACCCTGAACAACGAAAAGGCCACCGGCAAGGAGTTCACGCCCGACCATGTTATCCTGAAGCTGAGCGACCTGCTGGACATCTTCCCTGCCAGAGGGTAATGTGCCATGGCCCTGCATGACATTCAAGCCATCTTTTTCGACATCGGCAGCACCCTGCGGGTGACGGACAAGGACCCCGCGTTTATCGCGGAAGGCCGCCGGAAACTGGCGGAGCTGGCAAAAAGTAGGGAGGACCCGGAGGTCTTTTACCAAAAGCTGAAGACACGCTACGATGCCTACCGGGAGGTGTCCAAGACCGCTCTTTTGGACTATCCCGAGATCGAGCTTTGGCAGCAGATCATGCTGCCGGATGTAGACGGCGAATACGTGGCAGCCCACGCCCAGGCGTTTACCACCCTTTGGCGGGACGGCACCAACGGCAAGCGCCTCACCCGGTTCGACACTGTGGCCACCATTCGGGAACTGTACCGCCGGGGCTACACCCTGGGCATCATCGCCAACACCATCACGGAGGCGGAGATCACCGACTGGATGATCGAGGAGGGCATCTCCCACTGCTTTACCACCACGATCCTCTCCTCCAAGGTCCGGCTGCGCAAGCCCGACCCCGCCATCTATCACCTGGCCTGCCGCTGCTGCGGTGTTCCGGAAGCCAACTGCGCCTACATCGGTGACAACCCCGACCGGGATGTGGAGGGCACCCGCGCCGCCGGCTATGGCTGCATGGTCCTCATCGACGACCCCAAAAAAGGACGGACAGAAAAAATGCGGGCGTCCTGCGACTGCCTGATTGAAAATCTCAGTGAGCTGCTGGACCTTTTCCCCGCTAAAAACTGAAAAAAGGAGACTGGACCTATGGATATGACCAAACGCTACAAGGGAGTATTTTTCGATCTGGGCGGCACGCTGCGCATCGCCCTGATGGATGAGCCTTACATGAAGCACGCCCGCCGCAAGATGGCGGAGATCGCCGGCAGCGAGCTGCCCTACGAGGAATTTTACCAGATCGTGGAGGATCGCTATGAGCCCTACCGCAAGTGGGCCCTGGGCGAAAACAAGGAATCCGGCGACGAGGAGCTGTGGTGCAAATGGCTGCTGCCGGACTATGACCAGGCCCGCATCAAGCAGGTCTGCCATGAGCTGAGCTTCCAGTACCGCCAGTGCAAGGGCCGCCGCATTGTCGTGGACGGCGGCGTGGAGGTCATCAAAGGCCTGCATGAGCGCGGCTACAAGCTGGGCATCATCTCCAACCTCATCGGTGAGAACGAGGTCCCCGACTGGCTGGAGGAGGACGGCCTGGCCCAGTATTTCGACACGGTCATCCTCTCCTCTGTCTGCCACCTGCGCAAGCCCTGCTCCGAGATCTACAAGGTCGCCTGCGCCGACCTGGGTGTGGCTCCCGAGGACTGCGTGTCCGTGGCGGACAATGTCAAGCGGGACATCACCGGCGCCAAGGAGGCCGGCATCGGCTGCAACATCATCTTTGAATCTCCCGAGAAAAAACACGCCGTGACGTTCACCGAGGAAAACCGCCCCGACGCGGTCATCAAGGACTTCCGGGAGATCCTGGACCTGCTGCCGCCCCTTAACTAAATCGATTTCGCGGACCGTCCGGGTTTTCCCGGGCGCGTCCTGCGTTCTGGAGGTCATGAATCATGAATACCGACATTCGTTACATTTTCCTGGACCTGGGCGGCACCTTCCGTGTCATTGACGAGGACCCCGCCTACCTCTCCGCCGCCAGAGCCAAGATCGCCGCGCTCTGCGGCGTGGAGACTGACGACCCCAACAAGTGGTTTGACGAGGTCATCGACACGCGGTACGACAAGTACCGGGAATGGGCGCTAAAGTTCATGTGCGAGGCGCCGGAGGAGGTCCTTTGGACCCGCTGGCTGGCCTATGACATGGACCAGGAGCGGATCAGAAAAAACGCCTCCGAGCTGACGTACCAGTACCGGCAGACCAAGGGCCGCCGCACCGTGGTGCCCGGCGGCGCCGAGACCGTGAAGGAGCTGTGCAAACGGGGCTACACCCTGGGCATCATCTCCGACCTGGTGGGCAAGCGCGAGGTGGACGAATGGCTGGACACCGACGGCCTGCGCCCCTATTTCAAGACCGTCCAGCAGTCCTCTATCACTTATGTCCGCAAGCCCGGTCCCGCCATCTATTACTACGCCATGGAGGAGGTCGGCGCCAGGGCGGAAAACTGCTGCTATGTGGGCGACAACCTCAACCGGGACATCGTGGGCGCCAAGGCCTGCGATTTCGGCATGACCGTGGCCGTCCAGTACAACAAAAACAAGCCCCTGAAGCTGACGGAGGAAAACATGCCCGACGCCAAGGTGCATGCCTTCCCCCAGCTGCTGGATATTTTCCCCGCCTGCGGCCAGGTTACCGTGGACAATCTCATCCTGCCCACCGAGGGGCAGTAACTGCACGATAGGAGGTAACTTTTATGTCTGATTACAAGCGCGGCGGCGCCCAGCTGGCGGAAGCCGTGAAGAAAGCGTATACCCAGGGCCTGGACGACTATCATCTGGAGCCTATGGCGCTGGTGGAAAACGGCCAGCCCGTGGGCAAGATCCACGACCACGATTCCGTGGTGTTCTGCTGCCGCCGGGGTGAGCGGGAGATCGAGCTGACGGAGATGTTCACCGAGAAGGGCTTCGACAAGGTGGAGCGCCGGAAGCTGGAGGACCTGTACTTCGTCATCATGACCATGTATCACGACAAGTTCAAGGACCTGCCCATTGCTTTCGCTCCCTCCCATGTGGTGAAGCCCCTGGCCCAGGTCCTCTCCGAGGCCGGCAAGACCCAGTTCCACTGTGCTGAGAGCGAGAAGTTCGCCCATGTGACCTTCTTCTTCAACGGCGGCGAGAACCAGCCCTTCCCCGGCGAGGACGATGTGTGCATCCCCTCTCCCAAGGGCATCGACTTCGACCAGCAGCCGGAGCTGTCTTTGCCCAAGGTGGCGGAGACCGTCAAGGACGCTTTGGGCAAGTACGATTTCGTGGTCACCAACGTCGCCAACGGCGACGTCATCGGCCAC
This sequence comes from Clostridiales bacterium, assembly GCA_004558115.1. Classification (GTDB taxonomy): domain Bacteria; phylum Bacillota; class Clostridia; order Oscillospirales; family Oscillospiraceae; genus Oscillibacter. Next base: position 23,204 of record SFDT01000024.1, read on the forward strand.
ACCCAGAATACCGCCGCCAAGCTGGAGGCCTGCGCTCACGTGAGCCATTACCTGGACGAGGTGGTCCACGACGCCCTGGCCAAGGGCTATGTGGTGGCCGTCACCGCCGACCACGGCAACATCGAAAAGCTGTACACCGCCGCCGGCAAGCCTGACGGTGCCCACACCACCAACCTGGTGCCCTTTATCATGATCGACCCCGCCGACAATGCCCCCATCTCCCTGCGGGACGGCTCCCTGGGCGACGTGGCTCCCACCGTGCTGGATGTCATGGGCATCCCCCAGCCCGCTGAAATGAGCGGCAAGTCCCTGGTGGAAGGCAAGGACTGGGGCAAGGACCGGAAAATGCTCCTCATCATCTGCGACGGCTGGGGCCTGGGTACCGGCGATGAGGGCGACGCCATCCATTTGGCGGACACTCCCTACTGGGATTCCCTGCTGGCGGAGCAGTCCTGGTCCAAGCTGAACGCCTCCGGCCAGTTCGTGGGCCTGGGCGCCGGTAAGGCGGGCAACTCCGAGGCCGGCCACTCCAACCTGGGCGCCGGCCGCTGCGTCATGCAGGACGACGTCCGTCTGGACGCCGCCGTGAAGGACGGCAGCTTCAAGAAGAACCCCATCTTCCTGGAAGCCATCGACCACGCCAAGAAGAACGGCAGCGCGTTGCACCTGCTGGCCTACCTGACTTACAAGTCCTCCCACGGCTGCATCGACTATCCCCTGTCCGTGTGTGAGATGGCCAAGGAAGCCGGGCTGGAAAACGTCTATTTCCACATCATTTTCGACGGACGCTCCACGGAGCCCGGTTCCGCTCCCGCCCTGCTGGCGGAGCTGGACCAGCGCCTGGACCAGATCGGCCTGGGCCGCATCGTGGACGGCGTGGGCCGCGGCGTAGTCCTGGACCGCGACAAGAACTACGACAAGGTCAAGCGTGCCTATGACGCCATGGTGGAAGGCACCGGCGCCCTGTACGAATAACACTTCTTTCCACCGCCCGGCGGTCAGCGATCCGGCTGTCCCCCGGGCGGTGTGTCTTTGAGCGGGCGCCGTTTCCGGCGAATTTGCACGACTTTCAACGATACCGCTACTTTCTCTTGTTAAAAACCTAACTGTCATTGACGAATCCTGTGGCGAGGGTTAAAATAGCAATTAGAAATGACCGTTGGTAAAGGCTGGTTGTTCCATCGTTTTAGCAATCGATTACCTGCCGTCTTTTCCCGCATGATTCGTGAATCCGGCGTCGGCGTTTTTTCTTCGCGGTCCGGCGCTCAATTAAAAAAGGAAAGGAAGAAACACCCGATGAATGAGAAAAACTGCAAGGTCCTGGCAGCTCAGATTCGTCTGGAAACCCTGAAGGTCATCCACTCCCGTGGATTCGGCCATGTGGGCGGCTCCATGGATCTGGCTGACCTGATGGCCGTCCTGTATGGCGAGGTCATGAAATATGATCCCAAGAACCCCCGCTGGGAAGATCGCGACTGGCTGGTCATGTCCAAGGGCCACGCCGGCCCCGTGGCTTACGCCACTTACGGCATCATGGGCTTTTATCCCCTGGAGGAGGCCTACACTCTGAACCATCCCCACACCAAGTTCCCCAGCCACACTGACCGCAAGCTGACCCCCGGCGTGGACCTGACCACCGGCTCCCTGGGCCAGGGCGTCTCCACCGCCACCGGCGCGGCTCTGGGCAACAAGATCGACGGCCGTGACAACCACGTCTTCTGCATCATCGGCGACGGCGAGGCTGACGAGGGCCAGGTCTGGGAGGGCTTCCACTTCGCCTATGCCCACAAGCTGGACAACATCGTTTACATCATCGACAAGAACGGCTATCAGCTGGACGGCCCCACCGACTCCATCCTGGCCCACGGCGACATCGCCAAGAAGGCTGAGTCCTTCGGTCTGTACACCCAGGAGATCGACGGCCACGACGTGACCGCCATCTACAACGCCATTCAGAACGCCTACGCCAAGAAGGGCGTGCCCTCCTGCATCGTGCTGGATACCTGCAAGGGTAAGGGCGCTACCTTCGCCGAGCCCAAGCACGACCACTCCTCTCAGCCCAACGAAGAACAGTGGGCCGAGGCTCTGGCCGCCGCTGAGAAGGCTTACGAAGACGCCAAGAACGCTTAAAGGAGGGTGAGAGCAATGAACGTGAAACTGATTGGCAAACATGAAAAGGATTCCCGCGCCTGCCGCGACGGTCTCGCTCTGACTCTGAACGAGATGATGGCGGAGGACAAGTCCATCTGCTATGTGGACTGCGACCTGATGGGCTGCATCAACACCAAGATGCTCCAGAAGAACTATCCCGACCGTGCCTTCGAGGCCGGTATCGCCGAGGGCAACGGCGCCGGCGTGGCCGCCGGCCTTGCCGCCACCGGCAAGAAGGTGTTCTTCCATTCTTTCGGCACCTTCTCCTCCCGCCGCTGCTATGACCAGATCTACATGTCCGCCGCTTATGCCGGCCTCAGCGTCCGCGTGCTGGGCTCCGACGCCGGCGTCACCGCCGCGTTCAACGGCGGCACCCACATGCCTCTGGAGGATGCCGGCATGTACCTGAGCATTCCCGAGACCACCGTCCTGGACCCCGCCGACTACGACCAGCTGGCCAGCATCACCCGCCAGCTGGCGAACGTGGAGGGTGTCTCCTACACCCGCTTCGTCCGCAAGGGCATCATCCAGGTCTACGGCGAGGGTTCCGAGTTCGAGATCGGCAAGGGCGTTGTCCTCCATGAGAGCGACAAGGATGTGGCCACCATCATTACCTCCGGCATTATGGTGGATGAGAGCCTGAAGGCCTACGAGGCTCTGCAGGCCGAGGGCATTTCCGTCCGCGTCATCGATATGTTCACCTGGAAGCCCCTGGATGAGGAGCTGGTCATCAAGGCTGCCAAGGAGACCGGCGCCATCGTCACCGCTGAAAACCACAACGTCACCTGCGGCCTGGGCAGCGTGGTGGCCAACTGCCTGGCCAAGAACTGCCCCACCATCCAGGAGTTCGTGGGCGTGCAGGATCAGTTCGGCCAGGTGGGTCCCCAGGACTTCCTGATGGACGAGTACGGTCTGCGTGCCGCCAACATTGTGGCCGCCGTGAAGAAGGCTGTTGCCCGCAAGTAATTCCCCGTTGACTTCTTCCCCGGCGGATGCCGGGGAAGTGTCAATAAATTATTTTTATTGTTAAAGGAGAGTTGATTCCAATGGCTATGGATGCTTTTTCCGCCTCTCTGATGGCTGATAAGCGCGAAATCATTTTCGCTCCCACTGTGTACAAGTTCCAGAACTTCGCCCAGATGGCGGAGGAGTTCAAGCTGAACGAGCGCGACGTGGTCCTGACCAACGAGTTCATTTACACCCCCTTCATGAAGGAGCTGGGCCTGAAGTGCAACTTCGTGTTCCAGGAGAAGTTCGGTGCCGGTGAGCCCTCCGAGGCCATGATCCAGACCATGTACGATGCCATCCCCTATGACAGCTATGACCGTGTCATCGCTGTGGGCGGCGGCGCCATCATGGACCTGTGCAAGCTGCTGGGCTGCAAGCGTCCCGACACCGTGCACAACCTGTACTTCAAGCGGTTCCCCGTGGTGCACGAGAAGGACGTCATCGCCATCCCCACCACCTGCGGCACCGGCTCTGAGTGCACCAACATCTCCGTCGCCATCGTCAAGGACGAGAAGGACGGCGTGCTGACCGGCGGCGAGACCAAGCTGGGCCTGGTGTCCGACGACATCATCCCCAACAAGGTCTGCCTGATCCCCGACCTGCTGCGCACCCTGCCCTACAAGCCCTTCGCCTGCTCCGCCATCGACGCTCTGGTGCATGCCACCGAGTCCTTCCTGAGCCCCCACCGCAAGACCATCACCTCTGAGCTGTTCAGCGAGAAGGCCATGGATATGATCCTGAAGGGCTTCAAGCTCATCGACGAAAAGGGTCAGGATGCCCGCTTCGAGTACATGGATCAGTTCGTCACCGCTTCCTTCTACGCCGGCATCGCCTTCCTGAAGGCTGGCTGCGGCCCTGTCCATGGCATGAGCTTCCCCCTGGGCGGCACCTATCATGTGCCTCACGGCGAGAGCAACTACATGCTGTTCGGCGCCATCATGGACTACTATGATGAGAAGAATCCTGACGGCGAGATCATGCGCTTCAAGGAGCTGGTTGCCGGCATCCTGGGCTGCGAAGTCAAGAACGCCATCCCCGAGATGAACGCCCTGCTGCAGCGCATCCTGCCCCTGCGTCCCCTGCGTGACTGCGGCTTCACCGAGGCCGACTTCAAGACCTTCCCCCAGTCCGTGGAGACCAACCAGCAGCGCCTGATGACCAACGCCTACTATCCCTTCGACCTGGAGTCCGAAGAGGCCATCTACCGCAAGTGCTACTAAGCTGTCAGAGCTGCGGAAACAGAAACAAAAAAACACATCCACCGGCGTAGCCGGTGGTTGTCATCAGACGGGCATAGCCCTTTGTTCCTCGCGGACGCGTTAACGCGTAATACGGTCTGCCAATT
>SFDT01000061.1 GCA_004558115.1 Clostridiales bacterium
TGCAGCTCGGCGGTCTCCTCCTCCGGCACGAACACCGTGGAGAATTTGCCGAACCCCGTGGTCAGGCCGTATACCACGGCCTTGTCCGCCAGCTTCCGGTCCACATAGGCCCGGGCGGCGTTGATGCGTTCCACCGCCTCCGGGGCGATGGCCACCGTCTCCCCTTCCCGGGAGACGGCGATGACCTGTTCAATGGTCAGGTCGTGTCCGTTGATATAAATCATGGTGTTTCCTCCTGTTGTTCCGTTACCCCACAAGCCGTCCCTTTTTCATCACCGTGTGCACCAGGTTGCTGCCGAAGCGATAGCATACATAATCCAGATCCGGCGCGTCCCACAGCAGCAGGTCCGCCTGCTTGCCGGGCTCCAGGGAGCCGATGCGGTCCGCCCGCCCGATGGCGGCGGCGCCATTCAGCGTCACCGCCGTCAGCACCTCCTCCGGGGTCATGCGATATTTCAGGCACGCGATGTTCATAGCCAGCTGCAAGCTGCTGCCGGGGCAGGAGCCGGGATTGAAATCCGTGGCCACCGCCACCGGGACCCCCGCATTCACCATGTCCCGAACCGGGGCATAGTCCGCCCCCAGATAGAAGCTGGTGGCCGGCAGGCAGCAGGCCACGGTGCCCCCCCGGGCCAGACTCCGGATGCCCTCCGGCGGGCAGACGATCAGATGCTCCGCACTGACCGCGCCCATTTCTCCCGCCAGCTGCGAGCCGCCGATGGCGTCGATCTCGTCGGCGTGGACCTTAGGCCGCAGCCCGTGGCGCAGTCCGGCCTCCAGAATGGTCCGGGACTCCTCCGCCGTAAACACGCCCGTCTCGCAGAACACATCGCAGAACTCCGCCAGCCCCTCCCGGGCCGCCCGGGGAATCATCTCCTGGCACAGCAGGCGGATGTATGCCTCCCGCCGTCCCCGGTATTCCTCCGGCAGGGCGTGGGCCCCCATAAATGTGGCCGCCAGCTCCACCGGCTGCGTTTCCTTCAGCCGCCGGATGACCCGCAGCTGCTTCATCTCCTGCTCCGGGTCCAGGCCGTATCCGCTTTTCGCCTCGCAGGTGGTAACACCCATCCGCAGCATCTCCGCCAGAGCTTCCGCCGCCTTCTGCGCCAGCTGCTCCTCCGTAGCCGCCCGGGTGGCCCGAACGGTGGAGAGAATGCCGCCTCCCTGGGCCAGAATGTCCAGATACGGCACGCCGCGGAGCTTCTGCCCCAGCTCATTCTGCCGCCACCCGCCGAAGATCAGGTGTGTATGGGCGTCCACCAGTCCCGGGGTCACCAGCCGTCCCCCGGCGTCGATGACCCGGTCGCCCTCCGCCGGAGCAGGGTTCCCCTGCCCCACGGCAGCAATGGTCTCGCCGCATAGCTCCACCCAGGCGTTCCGCAGCAGCGTCACGTCTCCCTGCTGCGCACCCCGCCGGGCGGAATGGCCCCGGGGCGTGGCCAGCAGACCGATGTTCGTAATGTAGGTACCCATGGTCCCTCCTTACCGGGCCCCGTGGAGCGCGGCGGCGATGATGTCGTCGTCCTCCGGCGCGGCATAGGGCAGGGTGATATGATCCTGCCCCGCATACAGGCGGTTATACTCCATGGCCGTGGTGACGGCGTTGTCGTTCCGGGCCCAGCTGCGCCGGGCCACACCCACCATGGTGTCCCAGGGCATACTCATACGCAGGATGGTATCCACCCGCTCCGAGCCGTCCAGCACCATGCCGAACCCGCCGTTGATGGACTTGCCGATGCCCACGCCGCCGCCGTTGTGCAGGGCGATAAGGCTCATGCCCCGGGCGGCGTTGCCGGCATAGCACTGGGTGGCCATGTCCGCCATGATGTTGGAGCCGTCCTTGATGTTGGAGGTCTCCCGGAAGGGGGAGTCCGTTCCGCCGGTGTCGTGGTGGTCCCGGCCCAGCATCACGGGGCCGATCTCGCCGTTTCGCACCATCTCGTTGAATTTCAGGGCGATGTTCATGCGTCCCATGGCGTCCTGATACAGGATGCGGCACTGGGTGCCCACCACCATGCGGTTGCGCTTGGCGTCCCGGACCCACACATAGTTGTCATAGTCCTGATACCGCCGGTTGTTTTCCAGGATATACGCCGCGGCGGCGGCGTCGGTCTTGTCCAGATCCTCGGGCTTTCCCGACAGGCAGCACCACCGGAAGGGCCCGTAGCCGAAGTCGAACAGGCACGGTCCCAGAATGTCCTCCACATAGGAGGGGAACACGAACCCGTCCAGGTCGTTTTCGCCGTTGCGGCACACGTCCCGCACTCCGGCGTCAAACACGGCCTTCAGGAAGCTGTTGCCGTAGTCGAAGAAATACGTCCCCCGGTCGTGGAATTTGCAGATCATCTCATAATGCCGCCGCAGCGACTGATCCACCAGCTGCCGGAATCTCTCCGGATCCCGGTCCAGCAGCTCCGTCCGCTGGGCAAAGGTCAGCCCCTGGGGGCAGTATCCGCCGTCATAGGGCACATGGCAGGAGGTCTGGTCGCTGAGCAGGTCCACATGCACGTTGTTGTCATACAGGTATTCCAGCAGGTCCACCACATTTCCGTGATAGGCGATGGCGCAGGGGGTCTTGTCCGCCAGATGCTGCCGGGCCATAGCCAGCGCCTGCTCCAGGCTGTCGGTGCGCTGGCTGACCCATCCCTGGGTATAGCGGGTCTCGATGCGGGAGTCGTCCACCTCTGCGATGATGGACACGGCCCCGGCGATCTCCGCCGCCTTGCCCTGGGCCCCGCTCATGCCGCCCAGGCCCGCCGACACGAACAGCCGCCCCGCCAGGTTCCCGTCGGCGGGAATCCCCAGCTTCAGCCGTCCGGCGTTGAGCAGGGTGTTGAAGGTCCCGTGCACGATGCCCTGGGGCCCGATGTACATCCAGCCGCCTGCCGTCATCTGGCCGTAGTTGGCCACGCCCAGGGCGGCGGCGCGGTTGAAGTTCTTCTGGTCGTCAAAGGCGCCCACCATCAGG
>SFDT01000062.1 GCA_004558115.1 Clostridiales bacterium
GCTGATAGCTGTCCACGTTTTTCCGGGGTTGGGGATATATCGGCCAGGTCAGCACAGTATACACGATGCCGCCCACAATGGCCAGCAGCACCGCCAGCAAAATAATTTTCTTCCCGGTTCCTCGCTTCATGGCACGTCTCCTTTCCCGTTACTGATACAGATCCACCACCGTGTGGCACGCCGTCCGCAACGCGTCCTCCACATACGCCGCGTCCTCCTCCGACAGGGTCGTGCTCTCCGGATACATCACCTGGATGATGTATTCATTCCCGTCTATGTAGAGCTGGGTCATGTAAAACCCTCGGTCCTGGAACAGGTAAATGGGTACATAGCGATAGCTGTCCCAGCAGGGCGGCAGATCGCCCACGACGCCGATGACTCCCACAGAGACCTCCACGTTGAAGGTAACGCCGCCGCGCTCTATGGTGCCGGATATGGCAAAGCCGCTGACCTTGGCCAGCCGGGAGGGGCCGTCCATCCGGAGCTGACGCTCCGTCACCGTCCACGGCAGCAGGTCCTCTCCGGGGACCCGGATGTCCGTTTTCTTTTCCACCGTGTCCCGCAGCTGCTCGATTCACCGGACAGACCATAACGGCGTACACGATCCCGCCCACAATGGCCAGCAGCACCGCCAGCAGGACGATTTTTGTGGATTTCTTCATGGCAGGACTCCTTTCCCGTCAGGAATACAGGTCGATGATTTCGCGGCAGGCGGCCTGCAGCAGGCCGTCAAAATAGTCGGTCACATCCTGGGTCAGGGCGCTTTCCGGCGGGGCCATCATGCCCACCTGATAGAGGTGCCCCTCCACCACAAACTGCATCTTCACGCCCCCATCGCCTGACTGGACATAAATGGGGACGGTTTTGTAGTTCTCCCGCAGCGTCGGATAGTCGTCCGACGCGCCGGTTTCCCGGAAGGCGATGATATACGCCGAGTATACGGTTCCCTCATAGGAGATGTCCCCGGCCATGGTATAGCCGCAGGGCCTGGCAAACCGCCAGGTGCTGTCCAGCCAGAAATCATACTCCGGCTGGGTCCAGGGAAGCACATCCTCCGGCGGCGCCAGCACGCCCAGGTCCTCCGCCGTCTGCTTCATCTGTTGATAACTCTCCGCCGGCTTCTGACGGTCGGGGTACACCGGCCAGGTCAGGGCGGTGTAGACAATCACGCCCACCACAGCCGCAAGCACCACCAGCAGGACGATTTTTCCGATCTTCTTTCCGGTTTTCTGTTTCATGGCAGTACCTCCTTTCCGATATTCTAACACATCTCCACCCATATTGCAAGGAGTGTTCGCAATTCGCCGACACTGTGTCGGTTATCCAGCCATTTTGCCGTTTAAGCCCTGTCAGATTCGCCCAATCTGACGCTTGGTTTGACTTCCCCCGCGGACGATGATATAATAAAGTATTGAGTTCTTTGGCGGGAGGTGGACATATGCAGGAGGAACGGCAGCCCATGGGCTCGGAGTCCCTGGGGACGCTGCTGCGCAGCTGGCGGGACGGCACGTTTTCCGAAATATGGGCCGACTGGAAGTGGATCTGGGGCTATACAAAACGTTATCGCCGGGCGGTGTGGATCTACACCATCCTGGGGGTGGCCAGCTCCACGCTGGGTCTGGTGTCCGCCGTGGCCAGCAAATACTCCATCGACATCATCACCGGCTACGACAGCGACCGGCTGTGGTTCGTCATCACGGTGATGGTGGCCTCGGCCCTGGTGGGGCTGCTGCTGCGCAGCGTCACCTCCCGCATATCCACGAAGATATCCCTGCGGGTGAACAACGACATCCAGGCGGAGGTGTTCGACCGGCTGCTGGGGGCCGACTGGAAGTCCCTGAACGATTTCGCCAGCGGCGACCTGCTCAGCCGCCTGTCCACCGACGCCGGGGCCGTGTCCTCCAGCGCCATCCGGTGGCTGCCGGACCTGGTGGTAACGGTGTACACCTTCATCGCCACCCTGGCGGTGATCCTGCACTATGACTGGATCATGGCCCTGCTGGCCCTGGCCAGCGCCCCCTTCCTGCTGCTGACCTCCCGCCGCCTGATCCGGGGCATGCGCACCCACCAGCAGGAGGTGCGCCAGGTGGGCAGCCGCCTGATGTCCTATGAGACGGAGACGCTGCACAACCTGGACGCCATCAAGGGCTTCGGCATCACCGGCCGCTACGGCGCCGGGCTACGGCAGCGGCAGGAGGAATTCCGCCGGGCCAGCCTGGATTACAACCTGTTCAGCATCCGCACGGAAATTCTCATGTCCGTGCTGGGCTCCGCTGTGCAGATGGCGGCCTTCGGCTACTGCCTGTATCTGCTGTGGTCGGGGAAGATCCTGTACGGCACCATGACCCTGTTCCTGTCCCAGGGGACCAAGCTCAGCTCCGCCTTCAACGCCCTGGTGCGGACGGTGCCGTCCTTCCTCAGCGCGTCGGTGTCCGCCCGGCGCATCCGGGACCTGTTCGCCCTGGAGCCGGAGCCGGTGCTGCCGGACGACGGCCTGGACCGGCAGGCATCCCGGGGCTTTACCGTGGCGGCGGAGGGCGTCAGCTATGGCTATGTGCCCCGGCAGCCGGTGCTGACCCGGGCGGACTTCCGGGCCGCGCCCGGCGAGATCGTGGCCCTGGTGGGCCCCTCCGGCGGTGGCAAAACCACCACGATCCGCCTGCTGCTGGGGCTGGTCCGGCCCCAGGAGGGCCGGGCATATCTGCAGGCCGCCGACGGGCGGCAGGTGGAGATGAACGCCGGACTGCGGCGGTATTTCTCCTATGTGCCCCAGGGGAACACCCTGCTCTCCGGCACCATTGCCGACAATCTGCGGATGGTGAAGCCCGACGCTGACGACCGGCAGCTATGGGAGGCCCTGGAGGCCGCCTGCGCCTGGGATTTCGTCTCCGCCATGGACGGGGGGCTGAACGCCTCCGTGGGGGAGCACGGCCACGGCCTGTCCGAGGGGCAGGCCCAGCGCATCGCCATTGCCCGGGCCCTGCTGCGGGACGCACCGGTGCTGCTGCTGGACGAGGCCACCAGCGCCCTGGACGTGACCACCGAGCGGACCATCCTGCGGAACCTGGCCGCCCGCTACCCCCACAAGACCTGCATCGTCACCACCCACCGGCCCACGGTGATCTCCCTGTGCCGCCGGGTGTATCAGGTGTCCGGCGGCCGGATGGAGCTGCTGGACAATGACCGGGCCCAGCGCCTGGCTATGGACTTCTGAAGATTGTCCCGGAACCGGTCAGGTTCCGGGATATTTTTTGACAAAAGGCTTGCCGCCTGCGGGCGGCAAACTCTGCGAGGCTTTTAATATTTTTTTCGTTAGGCTAAGGAAAAGACGGGATTTTGTAACAGTTTCGTTAATAATTGCCCGGCCCTCTTGCGCGCGGCGCTTTAGAATGTTAAAATTCTT